>CAZIGK010000022.1:0-30103 GCA_964538615.1 uncultured Rickettsiales bacterium
CTCACCTTCGCCGATGCCTATTTCGATGCAGCCGACTTTGATGGCGATACGCTCACCATCACCACCACTTCCACCACAGGCATTACGGTGAATGGCAGTACGCTTACAGGCAGCCGAAACATGCATGTTACCGGGGGCACCGGGAATGACCAGTTCAGTAGCGGAGATGGCAACGATACCCTGATTGGCGGGGATGGCAATGACACCCTCACCTCCGCAGGTGCGGGTGCGGATAGTATACTAGCTGGAACTGGCGATGATCTAGTGCAGTTTGTTGGACAGGATCTTGGTACAAGCGACACTGTTTCCGGTAATGGTGGTGACGACACAATCGCCTTTACAGGAACCTTAACCCTGAACTCCACAACTTTTGCCAATTTTAGTGGCTTTGAAACCATTGAACTCAACAGCAACGCCGCCCATAATTTGGATATCAATGACGATTATTTTGTCCGTGGAGATCTGGAAGGAGCATCCCTTGCCATCACCACCACATCTACCACAGGCGTTACAGTTAATGCCAGCGATCTGTCATCTTCATACGCAGTCGATGTCACGGGTGGCTCAGGCAGCGATGTACTGACGGGTGGTGATGGAGCCGATACGCTACGCAGTGGCGCCGGAGGAACAGACATGCTCTCAGGCGGAGCGGGCGGTGATACCATCATATTCGATGGGACAACCCTTACAGCCTCCGACTCTCTCTACGGTGGAGATGGATTGGATACCCTGCAAATTAACGGCGGTTCTCTGAACATTACTGCATCGGGAGGCTGGTTCAATCTCTACGGTTTTGAACATTTCATCGTGGTTGGTGGAACAGTCATCAGCGAACTGACGGATGCGTATTATGACTATGACTTCACTGGCACCGTCATGACCTACGACGGATCGGCAGCAACCCTGTCTTACCTAGACGCCTCGGACGTGAGCACGTCTACACGCCGCATTGATTTCACTGGTAGTAATGGAGATGATTCTGTTATCGGCTCTGGAAATAACGACACCATTGATGGCGGAGCAGGCGATGACACCATTGATGGTGGCGCTGGCGATGATTCGTTAGTAGGTGGGGGTGGTGAGGACGTGCTGGACGGCGGCGCAGGCGATGATGTCATCACCATGGAATGGACGGTAAAAAACCCTGAGAGTTTTGCATTTTCTGCTTCTATGAGTTTATGGCTGGATGCTACGGACTATACAACATTAACTTTTGAATCTAACGGAAAAATCAGCGGCATAGAAGATAAATCCACTAACGGGCAGCATCTTACGCAAACGGACTCCACACAATGGGTAACCTACAGCGCGTCCAATATCAACGGGCTACCAACCCTAGATTTCATGAATTCTGGCAATCAGGCTCTACTGGAACGAGCGAATGTGAATGTCAATACCCTGTTCGCCCCAAACAACGGCAGCATCTTTGTGATGCAACGTACTCTCGACCATGCGGCGGATTCACAAAATGTTGAATCCTATTGGGAATGGCGCGGCACAAACCGTGTGTTTTTAGGCCCATGGCAAGACAGAAACTATATTCAGTGGAACGCGGCCGCAAATGCCGTTTTTGAGGATCATACGCCATCTTTTTTCAATGATGCCATTTTGATAGGCATGAACAAAACCGCCACAACTGCCACACTATCTTATAATGGCACCGATGTCTCATCAGGAGGGATTACCGCTTCTTTGCCTGCGTCACAAACCGGGACGATGCGCATAGGTAACCATGGCGATAGTCCGGATCGCACATTATATGGCGATATTTCGGAGATCATTTTGTTCAATAGAGACTTAACTGCTAGTGAACAGCTCATATTCAATAACTACATGGCCGCAAAATATGGCATTGCATCGCTTGCCAGCTTTAACTGGTCTGTCAATGGAGGTACGGGAACGGACACGTTCCGTCCGGAGGCCGGCTCAGAGGCCATGATTCTGCATCTTGGCACCCTGAGCCAGTTCAGCTCCATTGAAGTAATTGACCTGACAGAGGTAGATGCCGCTCACTTCCTCACCATCACCAATGCTTATTTTACTCTGGGCGATGGTGTCGAAAATAATACACTCAGCATTACGGCAGCAGGCAATAGCACGGCCATTACGGTACTGGGATCCACCATCGGCAATGCTTCCTACCTTCTGGATGTAACAGGTTCTGATGGCGATGACTATATGACCGGAGGCGCTGGCGATGATAGCCTCACAGGTGGTGCCGGGTCAGACAGCATGACCGGCGGCAGTGGTGCAGATACATTTTTCTATGGTAATCTTGCGGATGCAAATGGCGATGTAATTGACACGTTTGTCAGTGGGTCAGATGTTCTGGACTTCACCGGGCTGGGGCTGAGTTGGCTGGCAACCAGCAGCTTTACCGGAGGCGGTCAGGCAGAAATCCGCTACAGCATTTCCGGCAGTGATATCCTCATCTACATTGATGCAGATGGTAGCGGTGCGTCTGACTATAGCATGACCTTGCTCAACAGTGCCACACTGGTCATGACAGATGTGTTAGGAGCCTCCCTTGGGGGCGGAAGCAGCATCCAATTAACCATCGGAACCGATAATCTCGTCGGCACAGCCTCTGGCGATACATTTGAAGGGCAGGGTAGCCACCTTCAAAGCGCAGATACCCTAACGGGCGGCAACGGGCAAGATTCCATCACCCTGAACACTGATGCCACCACCTTCAACAGCACCACCTTCGCAAACGTCACAGGCATTGAAAACTGGGAACTCAACAGCAACGCCGCCCACAGCCTCACCTTCGCCAATGCCTATTTCTCTTCCACGGGCTTTGATGGCACCACGCTCACCATCACCACCACATCTACCACCGGCATCACGGTGGATGCCAGCGCCGCCGCCAGCGGCCATGATGTAGATGTGACAGGCGCCGATGGGGATGATACGCTGAGCACCGGTGCAGGCGATGACACCATTGATAGTGGCGATGGCACCGATGTCATTGATGCAGGTGCCGGAGACGACATGATTTCTATCGTCTGGAATGGCGCAATCGGCCTGACAGTAACCGACATGACCCTCTGGCTGGATGCCACCGATGAAAGCACCTTCACCAAAACGGGCGCCAACATTACCACATGGGCAGATAAAAGCGGCAATGGCCACATTGCCACGGGCAGCAATACCCCCACCTATGTCAGCAGCGGCATTGGCGGTCTAGCCTCCGTAGACTTCAATGGCAGCAATGAATATTTCACTCTGGATGGTGACTGGCAAGATTATTTCACCGTTGATGCCTACACCATGTTCATCATTGGCAACGTAGATGACGCAACGACCAACGATACCGGCGGCTACTATAATAATCAGGCCTTTGTTGGGGATTACGGCAATATCGTCACCTATGTACGCAACGGAAAGATCGGCGCCTACAACTGGGATACAGGGCAGGATGTTGTTGAGCAAAACATGAGCGAGGACACCGACTATCTCGTCACTCAGCGTCACGAGGCAGATACCCTGTATCTGGGTCTCAATGGCGGAGCTGAAGTCAGCGTCACTTCCTACGATACGGATAATGATCCTCAACCTTTCTACATTGGCAAATCGGATGGTATTTCACTGGATGGGATGATTAGCGAAGTCATCATCTTCAACCGCAACCTGACCGCCCCTGAACTGGCGAGTGTACAACAATATCTTATGAGCAAATATGGGCTGGGCGGCAGCTCAGCGAATAGTGATGCCATTGAAGGCGGCAGTGGCACCGACACGCTGAGGCTCAGCAGCGGTTCCAGTGCCATGCACGTCACCCTTGGCGATGCGGACGCCCCTTCCTCTATCGAGGTTTTCGACCTTACCGCCGCCAATGCAGCGCACAGCATCACCCTGACGGACAGCTACTACTCTGATCTGGCGGGCAGTACGGTCACCATCCATGCCAGTGGCAACAGCACGGGCATCACCGTCACTGGCTCTGCCCTGACGGGCAGCAACGCGCTGGATATTGACGGCAGCGATGGAGCCGACAACCTTATAGGCGGCGCAGGCGTAGATACACTGGTCGGCAACGCAGGCAATGATAATCTGCGTGGCGGCGGTGACGCAGACCTGCTCACAGGAGGCGATGGCTCGGATCGCTTCATATTTGCAGCCCTGACAGACTCCACCGATACCAATACTGACATTATTATGGATTATGTGGATGGTCAGGATGTCTTAGACCTCTCTGGCACCGGCATCTCCGACTTCGCTGACCTTACCATCACCTTCGATGGCACCTACACCATTGTGGATGACAATAACTCCACCTTCAAATTCAAAATGCTGGGCGACTTCACCAGCGTTCTAAACAGCAGTACTCTGGAAATTGACGAATCCTCCGTAACGGTTAGTGGTGGGGGGGGTAATGAGGCACTACTGGGCGGCTCCGGAGATGATGACATTTCCGGCGATAGCGGCAGTGATACCCTCTATGGCGGTGCCGGGAATGATTATCTGGAAGGCAGCTATGACTGGCAGGATGGCGCCAATGTACTCTATGGCGGCTCCGGGAATGACTATCTGGATGGCGGCGGCGGCAATGACCAGTTAGAGGGCGGCATCGGCGTGGATACGATGAACGGCTCCGGCGGCAACGATATGTTCGCCTTCCGCTACGTAACGGATTCCGGCATTGGCACCGGCAACCGGGATATTATTGAGGATTTCAACCGGGATGAAGGAGATATTATCCACATCAGCCATATCCTCGGCGGCACAGCTTACAGCTTCCGCTCCGGTGGCAACGGTACCGCAGATTTCACGGGCAGTGGCCCCCAAATTGCATGGCAGCAAGGCAGTGGCATCACCGTCATCTATCTGGATACGGACGGCGATAATACGCAGGATATGGAAATCGAACTGGATGGACTCATCACCCTGCTCGCCACTGACTTTGAATGGACCACCGCGCTGGAAATGGGCGAGGTCATGCCATATAGCAGTGATTCCGGTTCCTACGAATCTCACGGCACCGAAGGCAATGACCTGATCTATGGCGTAGAAGGCAATGATACCATCTATGGGGACGGCGGTAATGACTGGATTGTAGGGGGTTATAGCTGGCAATATTACGCGTCCTATATGTTTGGCGGTACCGGCAATGATTATCTGGAAGGCGGTGGTGCTACAGATTTATTGGATGGCGGGTTGGGTTATGACGGTCTGCAAGGTAATGGCGGTGCGGATGTATTCGTGTACCGATCGGTGAATGACTCCAAACCAGGACTGTATGTTCGCGACATTATTTTAGATTTCACGCAAACCGATGGCGACATCATCAACCTGACCGACATTCTTGGGGGAACAGCCTACAGCTTCCACAGCGGCGGCGGTGGCACCGGCGACCTGACGGCCGGTGCAGCACAAATTGCATGGGAAAACTCCGGCGGCAACACCATCATCTACATTGATACGGATGGCGATAATACCCGCGATATGGAAATTGAACTCACCGGCAACATCACCCTGCGTGCCGATGATTTTGAATGGGGTGATACCATTGGCATCGGCGGCATTATTTCCGGCACCGGAAATGGTGGAGCAACCAATAGCACCGGCACCTCTGGTAATGATCAGTTTGAGGGTCAAGGTGGCAACGATACAGTCTATGGTGGCGCGGGTAACGATGAACTATCACTGGGCTATAGCTGGGAAGGGGATAGCAATGTCGGCTACGGTGAAGAGGGAAATGACTATATCGAAGGGGCAGGTGGCGCCGACTATATAGATGGCGGCGATGGCAAAGATACCCTCATTGGCAACAACGGCAATGATACCATCTATGGCGGTTCGGGTAGCGACTCCATCGATGGAGGCAATAATAACGATGCTCTCTACGTCGGTGCAGGTGATGATACCGCTTTGGGCGGAGCCGGCAACGATACCATCTACATCGACGGCGCTGATCTGGATAATAACGATAGTCTGGCAGGCAATGGCGGCACTGATGTTCTGGTGCTCACAGGCACTGCCACCCTGAACACCGGCACCCTAACCCGTCTTAGTGGTTTTGAAACCATACAGTTCAATGCCAATGCCGCTCATTCCATCACCATAGACAACAGCTACTTTGGCCGTTCTGGTTATGCGGGTGGCAAATTGACCCTCAGCACCACCTCCACCATTGGTGTCACCATTGACGCCAGCGGCGCCAATAATACGCGCAGCATAGATGTTCAAACTGGCAACGGAAATGATGCCATAACCGGCACAGAAGGCGCGGATACACTGCGTGGCGGCAGCGGCACCGATACCATCAACGGCGGCAGCGGCAACGATACTCTCCATGGCGGCGGGGATGATGATACCTTAAGTGGTGGCGCAGGTAATGATTCACTGGATGGCTCAAATGGCCACGATGTGCTGACCGGCAATGCAGGAGCAGACTATTTCCGCTTCACCAACGCATCCAGTATGCAGGATCATCATGATACCATTACCGATTTCTCGCACGCAGATGGAGATAAAATCGGCTTCACCGATGCCCAGTTCGTCTTTGGCAGCGGCGAAGGCAGTAAAACCGGCGTCACGTTGACTGACAACGTGGATATTGTCGCGATATATTCCGATTTTTCCGGCGGCACGTTCAGTGGTACGGGTTCAGCTACCTTCCTGTACGATACCACAGACGGACAAATCTGGTACGATGCGGACGGCACCGGTGCAGGCACCGCAGGGCTGGTCGCCACCCTGCAGAACTTTGCCTCCTACACCTACGATGCCAGCGATTTCATTGGCGGTTAACCCCTCCAGCACCACACAGCGAATACCGCTCTCTTGCCATTTACCCCTGCCTCCCCTATAAAATGCTGCCTACGCATGTCAAAAAGCAGAAGCGGACTCCCCCCATATGTCATACCGCCACCTCACCCACGCTGTCAAAGTCGGCCATGTCTATGTTGGCGGTGGCCATCCGGTCGTGGTACAGAGCATGACCAACACCGATACGGCAGATATTGCCTCCACTACCCAGCAAATTATGGATTTGCATCGCGCTGGCTCAGAGATTGTCCGCATCACCGTCAATAACGATGCCGCAGCCAAAGCCGTTCCCCATATTAAGGAAAAGCTACTGGCACAGAATATCCATGTCCCCATTGTGGGGGATTTTCACTATAACGGCCACACCCTGCTACAGGAAAACCCCGCCTGCGCCGAAGCACTGGATAAATACCGCATCAACCCAGGCAATGTCGGCTTCGGAGAGAAAAAAGACCCCCAATTTGCCGCCATTATTGAACAGGCGTTAATTCACCAAAAGCCTGTGCGCATTGGGGTCAATTGGGGCAGTCTTGATCAATCTCTCGCCACCAAACTCATGGACGAAAACGCCGCCTCCGCTACCCCGCAATCAGCAGACGCCATCATGCGGGAAGCCCTCATCCAGTCCACCCTCATCAGTGCTCAAAAGGCAGAAGAACTGGGCCTGGCGGCAGATCGCATCTGCATTTCCACCAAAATCAGCCGCGTCAATGACCTCATTGCCGTCTATCGGGAACTGGCCAAACGCAGCACCTATTCCCTGCACCTTGGCCTCACGGAAGCCGGCATGGGCGTCAAGGGCATTGTCGCGTCCACTGCGGCTCTGGCTCCCCTGCTGCTGGAAGGCATTGGCGATACCATCCGTGTTTCCCTCACCCCGGAACCCGGTGCCCCGCGGGAAAAAGAAGTCCACGTCTGTCAGGAGATATTGCAATCTCTGGGGCTGCGCTCCTTCACCCCCATGGTCACCGCTTGCCCCGGCTGTGGCCGCACCACCAGCACCACCTTTCAGGAACTGGCGCAGGATATTCAACGCTTCCTGCGTGATTCCATGCCAGAATGGAAAACCCGCTATCCGGGGGTTGAAACCCTGCAAGTGGCGGTCATGGGCTGCATTGTCAATGGCCCCGGCGAAAGCAAACATGCAGATATCGGCATTTCTCTGCCCGGTACGGGGGAAAGCCCTGCCGCACCCGTGTTTGTCGATGGCCAAAAAGTCACCACCCTGCGTGGAGATACCATCGCGCAAGAGTTTCAGGCCATGGTGCAGGCATATATTGAACGGCGTTTTGGCAACAAAGCTGCCTGATATTTCTTCCCCTGGCTCCACTCGGCTTGCTAGCCTCATTCCGCGTCGGGGCTAAAGCCCCTCTCACTGCGTTCGTCAGACCCCATGCAGTTTAACCCTGCGCTGCTATATACCAGCCATCACGGTACTGGCCATGATAATTTTTTGCGCATAGGACGTTTTATACTTGTTTTTTTGCCACAACCACCGTATACACCTCCTCACAAGTTCCATGGGCAACTCTTTCGCACCTTGTCCCGCCCCATAGCCACTGGCTTGCGGGTCACCTCTATTCGGTGCATGTCCCCAGAAAGCCGTATACCGCAAGGGCTGTTGCTTTCCGCGTTCATTCAGGAGTTTCCACCACGCACTCCCTCTGGCAGGGGGTATCATATAATGCGCGGTTTGGCTCTTGGCTGATGGAACGGTTCCCTCAGCATTCCATCTCCATGCATTTGTTGCATGCGGTGCCCTGTGTGCCGAATGCCACATGCATGTATATTCGGTATCGGATTTTCTATGAACAACGTTCAAAATGCCTCTTCTATTCCCTCTCTCCTCACCGATTTTGCATCCGCTCCTCTACCTGCGGCTCTCATTCGCTCGCTGGAGCGCATGGGCTTCACCACCCCCACCCCCATTCAGGCCGAAGCCATTCCGGTTGCCCTGGCAGGTAAGGATATTCTTGGCTCTGCGCAAACCGGCACCGGCAAAACCGGCGCGTTTGGCATTCCTTTGGTGGCGCATCTTCTCACCCACACCGAAGCCGCCGCTCTGATTCTGCTTCCCACCCGTGAACTGGCATCGCAGGTGATGGATGCCCTCCAGAAAATGATTGGCCAGAACCCCATCCGCACGGCTCTGCTGATTGGCGGGGATTCCATGAGCAAACAGTTGCAGCAACTGCGCGCCAAACCACGCCTGATTGTGGGCACGCCGGGACGTATCAATGACCTTTTGCTGCGCAAAACCCTCCAGTTAAACACCATTGAGTTTCTGGTGCTGGATGAAACCGACCGCATGCTGGATATGGGCTTTGGCATTCAGTTAGAAGCCATTGCCCGCCATCTGACCGCCCCAACGCGTCAAACCATGCTGTTCTCGGCTACTTTACCGAAAAATATCATGAAACTGGCGTCCAGCTACCTGACGGATCCGGTGCGTATCGCTATTGGCCATACCCATGAAACGGCTGCCGATGTGGTGCAGGAACATGCCCGTCTGCAGGAAGCAGAAAAATACCCTCGCCTGCTAAGGGAACTGGACGAGCGGGAAGGCTCGGTCATTGTGTTTGTTAAAACCAAACATGGCGCAGATAAACTGGCGGATAAACTGAGCCGGGAAGACCATCAGGCCGATGCTCTGCATGGTGACCTTCGCCAGAACCGCCGCGACCGTGTGATTGCCAATTTCCGCAAGAAAAAATACCGCATTCTGGTTGCGACCGATGTCGCCGCCCGTGGGCTGGATATTCCACACATTGAGCATGTGATTAACTACGACCTTCCGCAAAGCCCGGAGGATTATATCCACCGCATTGGCCGTACCGCCCGCGCGGGTGCCAAAGGCCATGCACTCACCCTTCTTGCCCCTCAGGATGCCGGAAAATGGCGCGCCATTCAGCGGCTGCTCAACCCGTCAGAATTCTCACAGGAGGACGAGTACGAACCACGCTCTGGCCGCAATCACAAACACGGCAAACCGGCTCAACGCGGCCACCGCAACCCGCGGGACGCACGCAGCGGCGCACCGGATCCTTTCGCAGGCTTTAGCCGCAGTGACCGCCCGGAACGCTCAGCAGGGCGCTTTGACAAGGCGGAGCGTGGCGAACGCAGCGAGCGCAATACGTACACCCCTCGCTCCGAACGTGGTGAACGCACCGAGCGCGGCGAGCGCAATGCGTACGCCCCTCGCGCTCAGCGCAGCGAGCGCTTCGCCTCAGACGATCGTCCACAACGCAAAGTCCGTGACCATGATGGCTTCGCACAGGAGGCAGGCTTCCGCCCCCGTGAACGTCATGAGTCGCAGGATCGCTCCATGCGCGAACAGCGCACGGAATCCCGTTGGGATAGCGCCCGCCCCTTCAAACGTCGGGAGGAAGAAGGCTCAACCTCTCCACGTCGGGCCGCCCATACGGGTGCCAAGCCCTATGGCAAAACAGAAGGCCAGCGCTTCGGTAAAGAACAGCGGGATAGCCGCCCCGTGAAAGCGGACTCTGCACGCAAAGCCCCCTCCAAAGCCGGGCGCTTCGCCGCAAACGATACCAGCAAAGCCAAAGCCTTCGCTAAAAAGCGCCGCGCTTCTTAGAAAGTCGCGTTGATACTCAGGTCCAGAGGCCGCCTCTCCCACTCGCATAACGCCTTCATCAGCCATATGTGAACACAGGGAAAGGCGGCTGTTCTGTTGCTTTGCAAGGAAAAAACGCACCCTATACACGCTTAGCACTGGAAAAAGCCTTTAGCTTTCACTATATAGAGTGATTCGCATCGGCAGGTTCCGCCTGCCGGTAGCATGGGCTATGCCTGCATCATGCCTACATGTTGCACCGCTGCGCCTGTGTTGACGACCCACGACCAACCCCGTTCTTGACACCCGACGTCAGCCCTTTCAGGAAGCGCATCTCTATGGCCAGCAAAGCGACCAAGAAGACCGACACCGCCCCCGATACCACTGCGGAAGCCAAAAGCTCTGCCAAAACAAAAGCCACCACTCCCGCCAGCCCGGAAAAAGCTCTGGTAACTAAACTGCTGACGCAGGGTAAGAAAAAAGGCTTCCTGACGCTGGACGAGCTGCATAGTGTGCTGCCAGAAGACCAGTACGAACCGGAACAGTTGGAAAATATCATTTCCGTGCTGGAAGATTCCGGCATCGCCATCCGCGATGACGATAAAGACACAGAGGATAAAGTCGCTGAACGCGGCAGCTTCGATCTGGATGAAGATGAACCGGAAGATTATGGCCGCACGGATGATCCGGTGCGCATGTACCTTCGTGAAATGGGCAACGTAGAACTCCTCTCCCGCGAAGGAGAAATTGCGCTGGCCAAACGCATTGAAAAAGGGCGTCAGGCCATTATTGGCTCCCTCTGCGAAATGCCCTTCATTATCCGCCAATTTGCAGACTGGATGGATCAGCTTTCCGATGAATCCATGCTGCTGCGGGATATTCTGGATCTGGACGCCACCTACGGTGCCGGCCCGGCTGGCGATGAGCTGGAAGGCGAAGCCGGGTCACTCGTGATAGAAGATGCTGCCCCCGCCGCTCCTGCCGTCATCCTGCCGACCCCTGCCATGGAAGAGGATAAACCCGCGGGCAAAAGCACCAAAGGCAAGAACAAAGCTCTCCCGGAACCCGAAGAGACCTCCTCTAAACCCGTTAAAGAGAAGCCTGCCAAAGCCGCCAAACCTTCCCGCGCGCTGGATGATGAAGATTTTGACGACGAGGAAGAAGACGATATCCTGCTGGATGATGAGGAAGAGGAAGAAGGCGAAGAAGAATCCGAATCCAGCTTCGATGGCGATGATGAAGACGAGTATGATGACAATATCTCCATCTCCGCGATGGAAATGAAATTGCTACCGCAAATTTTAGAGCTGTTTGGCGAATACACCCAGTATGGCGAACAACTGCGCAGCCTGCATCTCAAATCGCTGCAAGCGACTCTGGGGCAGGGCAGCTTCACCCCGGCAGATGAGAAAAAGGCCGCCGAACTGCGCAAAAAAATCGCTGGCCTGATGGAAAATCTCCGCCTGAGCAATCAAACGCTGGACAACCTGTTAGCACGTCTTTATGAGCGCCATAAGACCCTGATCGGGTGGGAAACCGACCTGCTGAAACTGGCCACGGATTATAAGGTCAGTCGCAAAAGCTTCCTGAAAGCCTACACCGACCACGAACTGGATGCCGACTGGCTGGTACAGGTAGGCAAACTGAAAGAAAAAGGCTGGAAAGAACTGGTCGCGGAACAAGCGGATAAAATCGCCGACATCCGCCGTCAGGTACTGCATTTCGCGCAGGAAGAAGAACTCACCATTGTGGATTTCAAGCGCATCACCCTGTCTGTCCAAAAGGGAGAGCGCAGCGCCTCAAAAGCCAAGAAAGAAATGATCGAGGCTAACCTGCGACTGGTGATTTCCATTGCCAAGAAATACACCAACCGCGGCCTGCAATTCCTTGATCTGATTCAGGAAGGCAATATTGGCCTGATGAAAGCAGTCGATAAGTTTGAATACCGGCGCGGCTACAAATTCTCTACCTATGCTACCTGGTGGATTCGGCAGGCCATTACCCGCTCCATTGCGGATCAGGCGCGCACCATCCGTATCCCGGTGCACATGATTGAGACCATTAACAAAATCGTGCGCACCAGCCGCCAGATTCTGCACGAAATCGGACGCGAACCAACCCCGGAAGAACTGGCAGAACGCCTTGCCATGCCACTGGATAAGGTGCGCAAGGTGATGAAAATTGCCAAAGAACCGGTCTCTCTGGAAACCCCCATCGGGGATGAAGAAGACTCGCACCTCGGCGATTTCATTGAAGACAAAAATGCCGTGCTGCCATTGGAAGCCGCCATTCAGTCCAACCTGCGCGAAACCACAACCCGCATCCTCGCCTCGCTCACCCCACGGGAAGAGCGGGTGTTGCGCATGCGCTTCGGCATCGGCATGAATACAGATCACACGCTGGAAGAGGTGGGACAACAATTTTCCGTCACGCGGGAACGTATTCGCCAAATTGAAGCCAAAGCCTTGCGCAAACTGAAACACCCCAGCCGCTCACGTAAATTGCGCAGCTTCCTTGACACATAAGTAAAACTATCTTTCATAGGCGCGCACTATTAGAAAAACAAATGAAAGACAGTAATGCTTTGCGTTTTTCAAACCAGACGCTCTGGTCTATACTGCGTTGCGAGATGATTGTTACCTGAAATAAGAAAGGCACGACACACGATACGGCTCTGACGGCTACAGCGCATGTCTCCTCCCCCGTAAGGCGTTGCGATTCGTCCATAGCCATTCTGTTGCATGTGCCACGCTTGATGAAAATGACCCTAGCCTAGATGGTGCCATGCTACCTGCTGTCAACCAACCTGTTCCAACCTCCGCTGCCCTGCTACGCATGCTCATGCAGCATATTCTGCTGCCCGGCAAAGCCTTCCTGCTCGCCGCTATTGTTTATACCTTTGCCACCAGTCTGCTCACACTGGTAGTGCCACTCGCTATTCAAACCCTCATCAACAGCGTGGCCAACACCTCTATCACCCAATCACTGGTGGTTTTGACCGGTTTTGTGTTTATCCTCCTGCTCCTCTCCGCTGTGCTTTATGGCCTCAGGCTACACGCCATGGAGCTATTTGAACGCCATGTCTTCGCCCGCATCGCTATGGATGTCACCCACACCATGCTGCACGCCTGCCCTCTGTCGCTGGATGGCATGAATCGCGGCGCGCTCATGAACCGTTTTTTTGAAGTCATGCACGTACAAAAAAGCGTCCCCACCCTGTTTATTGGTGGCATTACACTGGTGCTGCAATGCGTGATTGGCCTGTGTCTTGTTTCGTTTTACCACCCCTATTTTCTGGCTCTCAGTCTGGTACTGGTGCTGGCCGCGTTCCTCATCTGGCTGCCGTGGCATCGGGGTGCACAGGTCAATGCCGTCAAAGTCTCCACCTCCCGTTATCGCATGGCAGAATGGCTGGAAGAACTGGGGCGCACCAATGGCTTTTTCCGCTCTTCCAGCCGTCTGCCCCGCGCCACCGCCGTCTCTAATGATCTCACCCACCGCTACCTCTCCTACCGGGAGCGGTTTTTCTTCTGCAATATGGCGCAGGTACTGGGGTTCTTAACCCTGTATGTGCTGGCCAGCACCGCCTTGCTGGGGTTGGGTGGGTGGCTGGTGATGCAGGGGCAGTTAACCTTAGGGCAACTGGTGGCGGCTGAACTGGTGCTCTCCGGCGTGTTTTACGGCTTCACCCGTATCGGCTATTACCTGATGATGTACTACGAGCTCTGCGCCGGCGCCCAAAAACTGGATAGCATGCTCTCCATCCCACAGGAACCTGCGCCCGCGCATCCAACCCCCTGGAAACCGAACGCCAGCGGCTGTGACGTACGTTTCCAGCAAGTGCGCTGCCCCTTTCACGAGCAGGAATACCGTCTGGATTTCACCCTGCCACCCGGTAGCCATACCCTCGCCATGGCCGAGGATGAAACCCTGCCCCATCTTCTGGCGGAACTCCTTCTGGCAGAACGCCCACCCAGCCATGGCCAGTTATTGCTGAATGGACGCGATGCCGACCAACTGGCGCTGGCGGAATTGCGGCAACAGGTATTGTTGGTGGAAAGTGGGCAGTTAATTGCTGCGGATAGTATTGCGGAATGTTTTGAACTTTCGGCACCCGGTATCACGCGTAGCCAAATGATGCACTGGCTGGAACACGTGGAGCTGGATCATGTGTTGTGCCGCCTGCCCGACGGGCTGGATAGCACCCTCACCCCCAATGGCTACCCTTTCACCTTCCCGGAGCAAATTCGCCTGAAAATCGCGCTGGCACTGGCGGCCAAACCCAGCCTGCTCATCCTCAGCTATTTACCCGATTGTCTGGAAGAAGCACAACGCCATCGGCTGTTCCAGCGGCTTGCCGCCCTGCCGGGCCTGACCCTGCTGTATGTGACCCACCGTCCGGATGTGGAAGGCTTCAGTCACTACCTGTTGCTTGGCACACAGCAGCAACAGTTTGTCGCCTCACAGCAACAACTGGTGTTTCCCTTCCCGGCCGGCACCACACCTCACCCAGCGCCTCACCCAGTGGAGGACGCCCAATGAACCCGCCACTCACGCATCAACCCGTGATGGAACGCATCCGCCTCCCGCGTGCGGGTCGTATCGCCATCATGCTGGTTCTGCTCAGCCTATCCCTCCTCATCGGCGCCCTGTTTGTGCCGTGGGTACAAACGGCCGCTGGCACTGGCAGTATCATCGCCTACCGACCAGATACCCAGCAGCAGAATATTCAGGCCATGGTGGCGGGTCGTATCGCCAAATGGTATGTACGGGACGGACAATATGTGCAAGCCGGTGACCCGATTGCGGATATCATGGACATGGATCCCAACTTCGTGGAACGCCTGCGGCTGGAACGGGATGCCGCTCGCAAAAGTCTGCAAGCCGCCCGCATCGCCGCTGAGACCGCCAAGCTGGATTACCTCCGCCAGCAGGATCTCTATCGCTCTGGCCTCAGCGCCCGCAAGGAGATGGAAAAAGCCCAAATTAGCTTTTCCTCCTGGGAAGCGAAACAAGCGGAAGCCGCTGGCAAACTCGCCATGGCAGAAACCAAACTCTCCCGCCAGCAAACCCAGCATGTGCTGGCACCACGCAATGGCCGTATTTTACGGGTCAACCCGGCGGGCGAAAACGTCACCGTCGTCAAAGCAGGGGATATTCTGGCCACCTTTGTGCCAGAACAACAGGAACCCATGGTCGAGCTGTATATTCGCGGTCTGGATGCCCCTCTGGTCTACCCCGGACGTGATGTGCGACTGCAATTTGAAGGGTGGCCCGCCATTCAATTTAGCGGCTGGCCCTCTATCTCGGCGGGAACTTTCGCAGGCGAGGTTCTGGCCGTGGATCCGTCTCTCTCCAACAACGGCAAATTCCGTGTTTTAATTCACCCTAAACCCGGCGAACATTGGCCAGACGAGCATTACCTGCGCCTTGGCACCCGCGTGCAGGGCTGGATTTTGCTGGATACAGTCGCCCTTGGCTATGAACTCTGGCGTCAACTCAACGGCTTCCCGCCAGAAAATAATCTGTCAACCGCATCCGATAACCCGACCGCGGCCAAACCCAAAGCCTCCAAAACTAACGGCAAGGATGCCACACCATGATCCCCATTGTGCGCAGCTTTGTCCGCCGCCTATCGCTACTGGGCAGCCTGTGCCTGCTCCTACTCTTCACTCCACTGCCCACGCAGGCAGAGGAGCCATCTCTCCAGCTGCAACAGGTATTGCAATCCACCCGCAGCCATTACCCCAAAATACAGGAAGCACAGGAAAAAATAGCGGAATCCACCGGCAAGGTACAGGAAGCCCGTGGCGCCTTCGACTGGTATTACCAGCAATCCAGTTTCAACCGCATGCATGGTTATTATGATGGCCGCTTTAGCGAGCATCAGGTGCGCCGCCGCCTTTCGTCCACGGGGGCAGAGGTGTATGGCGGCTGGCGCATGTCAGATGGCAGTTTTCCCCTGTATGAAGACCAGTTTCGCACCGGTTCCGAGGGAGAATACCATATCGGCATGATGCTCTCACTCTGGCGTGATCGGGTGATGGACGAGGAACGGTTCAAGCTGGCGGATGCCGAACTGGAGCTGCAACAACAACAGGCGGAATTACTACTGACCCGACTGGCCATGGATTATGACGCCACCACCGCCTATCTGGACTGGCTGGCAGCAGGCCTGACTCTGCGCGTGGCAGAAGACCAACTGGCGCTGGCGCAGGAACGCCAGCAAGGGTTTGCAACCCGTGTCAGTAAGGGAGATCTGGCTCGCATCTATCTGACAGAAAACCAGCAATATATCCTCAAGCGGGAAGGCGATGTCGTAGAAGCCCGCCGCCAACTGGATAATGCCGCGCTCCGCCTGAGCCTTTATTGGCGGGATACGGCAGGCACTCCCATCACCCCGGACAAAAACGCCCTCCCGCCAGATGTACAAGCACCATCCCCCCTACAACTGGCGAATCTGGAGCAGGAAATCCAGCGTGTCCAACAATTGCAACCGGAACGTATTGTGCTGGATCTGGCGGCGGAGCGGCAGAAAAAGCGTCTGCAACTAGGCGAAAACGCCCTGCTTCCGCAAGTGGATTTTTTGCTGGAAACAGCGCGTGACATCGGTACCGGCCCCACCCCCCGACAAGAGACGGAAGCCAAGGTCGGCGTAAAAATCAGCGTCCCCCTGCAACAAAATGTTGGCCGAGGCCGCATGGCACAATCACAGGCCGCCATCCGCCAGTTGGAACAACGCAAACGCCTGCTCAATGACCGTCTGGCCACGGAAATTATCGCCGCGGCGACCAATTACGAAGCCGCACAAAAAGCCGCGAATCTGGCAGAAGATGCGGTAGATGCCGCCAGCACGATGCAACAGGCGGAAGCCAGACGCTTCAATTCCGGGGCAACAGATTTCTTCGTTCTCAACCTGCGGGAAGAAAAAACCGCAGAAGCACGCATTGCCCGCATTCGCGCCTATGCTAAATGGTGGGAGGCCACGGCGCGCTATTTTATCACGACTCTGCGGCAGGATAAGCTGACCCCCTAGAGGCGGTCGTCACAAAACCTATACGACAAGACCTATACGACAAAGGCTCACCCGTGCTGGGTGAGCCTTGTTATGACAGATGAACGCTAAAAATCCGCAGGCAACAGCTTATTTGAAGGCCTGTGTCCAGTCATCTTTGGTCGCAAAATTATGCTCGGCATGAATACGGCGCACCGTGCCTGTTTTGGAACGCATAATAATGGAGCTGGTTTCAGCACCTTTGTCCGTGCGCTGCACACCAGACAGCATGGAACCATCCGTCACACCGGTAGCCGCAAACATCACTTCTCCGCTGGCCATTTCTTCCGTGCGGTAAATACGGTCAAAATCCTGAATACCCATGCGCTGCGCGCGGGCCTTTTGCTCGTCATTGGCAAAAATCAAACGCCCTTCCATCTGGCCACCAATACAACGCAATGCCGCCGCTGCCAGCACTCCTTCCGGTGCGCCGCCGGTTCCCATATAGGCATCGGCTTTGCCTTCGGCTGTCGCAATCACCGCCGCCACATCCCCATCGGAAATCAACTGAATGCGCGCACCTGCCGCCCGAATCTCCTGAATCAAGGTCTGGTGACGATCCCGCTCCAGCACAATCACCAGCAAATCGGCCACATCGCAGCCTTTCGCTTTTGCCAGAGATTGCAGGTTCTCTTTCGTGCTTTTCCGCAGGGAAACCACGCCTTCCGGCAGTCCTCCACCCACGGCAATCTTCTCCATGTACACATCCGGCGCATGCAAAAACCCGCCTTCACTGGCCATCGCAATCACCGCCAATGAGTTCTGGCGTCCGGTCGCGCAAATGGTGGTACCTTCCAACGGGTCAAGGGCAATATCCACTTTCGGGCCACCCACGCCCACTTTCTCCCCAATATACAGCATCGGCGCCTTGTCACGCTCGCCTTCCCCAATCACCACCGTGCCATCAATCGCCATGGTATTCAGGGCTTTGCGCATCGCTTCCACAGCGGCACGGTCTGCCGCTTTTTCATCACCCCGACCAATCCAATGAGCTGAGGCCAGTGCCGCCGCCTCGGTCACCCGCACCGCTTCCAGCGCAAAATTACGGTCTAACGTCAATTCCTGACGTTGCAAAACTTCCTGAGACAAGGGAACATTCGCCATGGTTATCACTCCTCAATACGAATCACAAAAGGGGGTTGCAAAGAAAACGAGGCATTGGCCAGCACATCCCGTGCACGGGCGATAGATTCACCACGGGCACGGTGCGTCATCAGCACCACATCCACCGGTGCATCCGGCTCCGCCGAGCGTTGCAGCACAGACTTCAGGGAGACATCAGCATGGGCAAAGGTTTCCGCAATCCGCGCCAGCACTCCCGGCTGATCCAGCACACGCAAACGCAGGTAAAAACGTCCTTCCTGCTCACTGGCAGGAATCACACGGATTTCCCGTAATTGCTGTGCGGCTGTGGCAAATGGCAGCTCAGAAGGCGCTCCATGCAGTGTGCCACGGCTTACCGCCAGAATATCGGACACAACAGACGAAGCCGTTGCATTGCCCCCTGCGCCCAACCCTTCCAAAAATAGCCTTCCGGCATAGGCACCTTCAATGGAAATCGCATTAAACGCCGCTCCCACCTGCGCCATCGGCTCATGCAACGCCACCAATGCTGGCGCCACACTCAGGCTGATGCCATTGTCCAGTTGCCGCGCCATGCCCAATAGCTTGATCCGATAGCCAAACTCCCGCGCAAAGGCAATATCCTGCGGGGTCACAGCCCGAATCCCTTCCATGGCCACATGCTGCAAACCCAACCGGGCACGAAAGGCAATCATCGCCAGTAAAACCAGCTTATGCGCCGTATCCACCCCATCAATATCAAAACTGGGGTCAGCCTCGGCATAGCCTTTGGCTTGCGCATCCGCCAGCACATCGTCAAAACTCGCGTGGCTACGCTCCATGGTGGTCAGAATGTAATTACAGGTGCCGTTCAAAATACCGGCCATGCGCGCTATCGGGTTGGCAGCCAGCCCACGGCGAAAGCTCTCCACCACCGGTATCGCCCCCGCAACCGCTGCTTCAAAGGTCAGCATCACCTGCTGTTGCTCTGCCAATGCGGCCAGTTCCACCCCATGATGCGCCAACAACGCTTTATTGGCCGTCACCACAGACTTACCGGCCAGCAACGCCGCTTTCACCAGATCATAGGCCGCGCCGTCTGCGCCACCCATCAATTCCACGACCACATCCACATCGTCACGCGTGGCCAGTGCCTGTGGGTTATCTTCCCACGCCACCGCATCCAGCGTCACTCCACGTTCCCGGTTCCTCTCTCTGGCAGAAACCGCGGTCACCACCACCGCACGTCCGGCTCGCTCTGCCAGCCAGTGCTGTTCCTGCTGCAACAATCGCACCACGGCGGCTCCCACCGTGCCTAACCCGGCAATGCCGCAACGAATCGGAGGTAATTCGGACATGGTGTGTGCTGTCATGTCGTGGTTGTCCCTGTTTTTCTTTCGCCCACATCATGCAAGATACCGCGCTTCATGCAAGCTTTTTGGCGGCTTTGCTACGTATGTTTGTCTTTTCTTTACGCATCCGCGTTATAACCGGAGGATGAAAAAATACCCCTCTATCCACGAGGTTTCGCTATGTCCATCTCCGAAAGCCTGTTTCACAGCCTGCGCGGTGCCATCTCCATCGCCTGGGCAGATCATCAACTGACCGATGCAGAACAAGACAGCCTGCGCTACTTCATCGACACGCACGATCTCTCCGAGCGCCAGCGGGAATTATTGGATGCCGATATCGCCAACGGCGCCCCCTCCATCGAGTCCTTATTGCCCCATATCACCGAACCACGTGACCGTGCGCATCTGGTCAATATGGCACGGGTGATTTTGCATGCAGATGGTCACGCCGCTCCTCAAGAGGCCGCCCCGCTACAGCACTTACTCCACCAGCATATGAGCACGCTGGATAGCGAGGTGATCCGCCAACAGGCACGCGACCAGATGACCGGTTACCGCCACCAGCAGGATGAAGCGGATAACGCCCGCCCATGGTATGAAAAACTCTCTGATTATTTGGAATGGCTGTGGCCGTAAAACCCGCCGGAACAAACCCTATCCGCTCCAGACCCTATCTGCCGACATCTCCGGGCACGTCTTTTCACTTGCGCCCTAACCCCGCTTGCGCCCCTGCTTTTCTTCCAGCCCAGACTGGGCAAATCGCCGTTCCAGTTCCTGCCACACCTGCTCCGGGTTAATATCGGCATCCAGCAACAGCACCAGCCAATGGTACAGCACATCGGCGGATTCTTTTACCATCTCCTCGCGGTCATCCTGCATGGCGGCCACAATGGTCTCCACCACTTCTTCCCCCAGTTTTTGCGCTATTTTTCCGCGCCCTTTTGCCAAAAGCTGCGCCGTGTAGGAAGAAGCCGCATCGCCACTGCCCGCCCGCCGCTTCAGCAGCAGATACAGCGCATCTAAGGTATGGGGTCGCATGGAAGTCTCGGTCATAAACGTACCGCAATGCCTTGTTTATGAAGATATTGTTTTACCTGTGGAATACTGAAGGTGCCAAAATGAAAAACCGATGCCGCCAGTAAGCCCGTGGCATGCCCCTGCGTGACACCTTCCGCAAAATGCTGCAACTCCCCCACCCCGCCGGATGCTATGACCGGAATATTCACCGCATCGGCAATGGCACGGGTCAGCGGCAGGTTAAAACCCTGCTGTGTCCCGTCATTATCCATGGCGGTCACCAGTAATTCTCCGGCACCCAATGCGGCCATTTTTTGCGCCCACTCCACCGCATCAATGCCCGTGGGCTGACGCCCCCCATGGGTAAACAACTCAAACTTGCCCGGAGCAACGGCCTTGGCATCCAGCGCCACTACCACACATTGCGAGCCAAATTTTTCCGCCGCCTGCCCAATCACCTCCGGTGTCTTGATAGCCGCCGTATTGAAAGAGACTTTATCCGCTCCTGCCAGCAACAGGTTGCGCACATCCTCCAGTGTCCGCACGCCACCGCCCACGGTCAACGGCATAAAACAGGCTTCTGCTACCGCGGTTACCACGTCATAGAGCGTATCCCGCCCCTCGTGTGAGGCCGAAATATCCAGCAAACACAGTTCATCTGCACCCTGTTCATCATAGACCTTCGCGCATTCCACCGGATCCCCAGCATCGCGCAGCTCCACAAAATTCACTCCCTTCACCACGCGACCCGCATGCACATCCAGACAAGGGATAATCCGGTTTTTCAGCATGTTACCGCACTCCCAGCTTGCGGTCAGACCTTTCACGCAGCCGCGCCGTCACATCCATCAACCGAATCGTTCCATCATACAACGCCCGCCCGATAATGGCTCCCGCAATCCCCTCGCCCCCATGGGCGGCCAGCGCCAGCACATCCTCCATATCGCTCACTCCGCCGGAAGCGATAATCGGAATCTGCACCGCCTGCGCCAAGGCCAGTGTCGCTTCGCGGTTGACTCCCTCCATCATGCCGTCCCGCGCAATATCGGTGTAGATAATTGCACTCACGCCGGCATCTTCAAAGCGTTTGGCCAGCTCTTCCGCCGCCAGTGTGGAGGCCTCTGCCCAGCCTTCCACCGCCACGTTACCATCCCGCGCATCAATACCGACTGCCACCCGATCCGGAAATTGCCGGCAGGCATCCCGCACCAGTTCCGGGTTGCGCACGGCTACTGTGCCCAGAATCACCCGCTGAATGCCCGCCTCCAGCCAATAGGCAATGGTGTGCATATCCCGAATGCCACCCCCTAATTGCACCGGCACCTCCACCGCCCCCAGAATATCCCGTACCGCCGCACTATTGACCGGTTGCCCGGCAAACGCACCATTCAAATCCACCAAATGCAGCCACTCGGCTCCATCCTGCACAAAGGAACGCGCCTGCTCCGCCGGTTGCTGACTGAACACGGTGGCCTGCTGCATATCTCCCTGCCGCAGGCGCACACAAGCGCCATCTTTCAGGTCAATCGCGGGGTAGAGAGTAAAGGCTGTCATGGCTGCCCCTATAGCAAATCTTTAAAGAACGAATGTCCGGTCAGGTATTCCCCATCCACCTGCTCATAGCGCGGGTTCACCCCCCAGCAATGGTAGCCTTGCGTTTCATACAGATGCAACGCAGCAGCCTGTGTCGCCCGTACGGACAAAAACACCACTCGATGCCCATGCTTCATCGCTTCCGCCTCCGCCGCATGCAGCAAGGCTTTCGCCAGACCATGCCCACGGGCAAATGGCGCAACAAAATGCTTATCCACGCTGGCGCCAAACGCGGTTAATTCCTGCGATTTGGTAGGACGCACCAGTTGAATGGCTCCGGCAATGGTGCCGCCCAGCCGGGCGACAAACAACGTGCGGTTCGGCACCACCAGCACGCCCTTCCAATAGGCTTCCAACACTTCACGTGGCGGGTTTTTCAACCAGTTAAAACCCAACCCCTGCTCAATTCCCTCTTCGGTGGCAAAGCATAATTCATCCAGATCACCGGGACGAAACCGCTCTTCCAGCCGCTCCACGGTGATGGTTGCATCGGGTATTTCCTGTACGTCTTCGGGGCGCATCGGCATCGGTTTCTCACGGCCTCCAACGGGTAAATTGCTGTAGAATCTGCAAACCAACAGCCTGACTTTTTTCCGGGTGAAATTGTAAGCCCAGAATATTCTCCTGCCCTACCGCCGCAAAGACCGGATGCCCATAATCCGTAGTCGCCAGACACCAGTTCGGCATGTCTTCCTCCCGCGGCTCCCGTGGCAGCATGTGATAGCTATGCACAAAATAGGCGTGCGCCCCTTGTGGCAGACCATCCAACACCGGATGCGGGTAGCGTTGTTGCACATTATTCCAGCCCATATGCGGCACGCGCAACGTCGGCAACTGCTGCATCGGGCCTTCTTTGGTCAGCCGATGATTCGGACACAGCGGCACCACTTCGGCAGGCAACCAGCCCAACCCGCGATGTTCACCGTGCTCCAACCCTCGCCTCGCCAATAATTGCATACCCACACAAATACCCAGAAATGGCTTGCGCTTACCCAACACTTGCCGCTCCAGCGCTTCAATCATGCCGTGGGTTTTCGCTAAACCCGCCATGCAATCACCAAAGGCTCCCACTCCGGGCAAAATAATGTGGCTCGCCTCTTCCAGTTCATAGGCTTCCGCCGTCACCAGCACGTTACCCTGTGCGCCAACCACCGCTTCCAACGCCTTGTGCGCTGATTTCAAATTGCCAGAACCATAATCAATCAACGCTACCCGCAGCACATCAGGCTCCTACCAACAGGCCATCGGTCGGCATCGGTGAGCGTTTGTGCCCCGCCAACTGCGCTTCTGCTTTTCCGTGCAAATACCGCTCAAAAAATCGCCGTTCTGCCTCAATACGAGAGCCACCCGTCACAACATCCACCAACTGATAGCCCCTACGCTCCAGTTTCTGCGCCCGCCAGTCATTCCCGCACAGGCTGACGATAACCGATAACCCCAACTGAATCACGGTCAGATAAGCGGTGATAGAGACATTATGCCCAGCGGCCTCTGTCCACAACGTCACGCAGAAATTCACAGCAAAGACCATAAAACTTGCGACCCATAGCCGATGATACAATGTCCACAAACCCGTTAAAATAAAGGCGGGAAAAGAAAACCCCTCCTGAATCAGCTCGACTGTTTCCAGAGGTTCTTTTGCCTTCGGCTTCAGGTACACGCTGTAAATCTTCGGCCCAAACATCATGATTGCAAAACCCCCTTGGTGGAAGGCACCGCATCCGGCAAGCGAGGGTCAATGCTCATGGCGGCGCGCAATGCCCGCGCCAGCCCCTTAAAGCAGGACTCAATGATATGGTGATTATTTTCCCCATACAGGTTTTCCACATGCAGCGTGATACCTGCGGTTCCGGCAAAAGCCTGAAACCACTCCTTAAACAGTTCCGTATCCATCTCTCCCAGCTTATCGCGGCTAAACTGCACCTTCCAAACCAGATACGGACGGTTGGATAAATCCAGCGCCACACGGGTCAGTGTCTCATCCATGGGAATCACCGCATCACCATAACGCACCAGCCCTTTGCGCTCGCCCAGTGCCCGCTTTATGGCCGTCCCCAGCACAATGCCCACATCTTCCGTGGTATGGTGGCCATCAATATGCAAATCCCCTTCTGCCCGCAACGTAATATCTATCAGACCATGGCGCGCCAATTGCTCCAGCATATGGTCTAAAAACCCAATGCCGGTGTGAATATCATACACCCCTGTACCATCCAGATTCACGCTGACCTGAATGCGGGTCTCTTTCGTCGTGCGCTCTACCGTCGCCGTGCGGCTAGTCATGTGCCATCCGTCCTTGTTCTGGTCAATATTCGGCCTATATGGTACCTATAGCACCCTACACCGTATCTGCGAACCATGAAAGAGACGTTAGCATGAGTCAAGATAGCCTACAAACACCCCATGGCGCACCCGTCTGGCATGGCACCACTATTTTAGGCGTTCGCAAAGGCGGGCAAACCGTCATCGCGGGGGATGGTCAGGTCTCGCTCGGCAATGCCGTCATCAAACATACCGCCCGCAAAGTCCGCCGCATTGGGGAAAAACAATCCATCCTCGCAGGCTTTGCCGGTGCCACAGCCGATGCCTTTACCCTGTTCGAGCGGCTGGAAAGCAAACTGGCACAACACCCCAACCAACTGGCACGTGCCGCCGTGGAACTGGCCAAAGACTGGCGCACAGACCGCTACCTGCGCCGCTTAGAAGCAATGCTACTGGTGGCGGATGCCTCCAGCCTGCTGGTCATCAGCGGCAACGGCGATGTGCTGGAGCCGGAAGATGGCGTGATGGGCATTGGCTCCGGCGGGCTATTTGCCATGTCTGCCGCCAAAGCCCTGATGACCGTGGACTCCCTCACCGCCCGCGAAGTGGCAGAACGCTCCATGCGCATCGCGGGAGACATCTGCGTCTTCACCAATGACCGCGTGATCCTCGAAACCCTGTAAACTGCCAGCCTTGTTCATGCACATCACCCTCGCCGCCATTGGCAAAAGCAAAGACAGCGCGTTTCATACCCTGACCGAACGCTACATCACCCGCTGCGGCTGGCGTATTCAACCGACAGTGCTGGATGCCAAAAAAAACCTCTCCGGCACCGCCCTGCAAGCGGAAGAAGGCCGCCTGCTGCTGGAAGCCACACAAAGCGCCCATATCCGCATCGCGCTGGATGAACGGGGCAAAAACCTCACCAGCCCGGCCTTTGCCCAGCAAATTCAGCAATGGCAATTGCAGGGGCACTCGCATCTGGCCTTTCTGATTGGCGGGGCAGATGGCCACTCCGATGACACCCGCCGCCAGTGCCAGTTTGCCCTCAGTCTGGGCGCCATGGTCTGGCCACACCAACTGGTGCGCGTGATGCTATGCGAACAACTCTACCGCGCCTATTCCATTCTCAACCACCACCCCTATCATCGGGATTAAGCACCGCCGCCGCCGTGGTGCCGGAGCCGGGGAAGGAGTCGAGAACCAGATCGCCTTCGTTTGTGGCTAGTGTAATAATTCGCTGAAGTAGTCGCTCTGGTTTTGGTGTATCAAAGGTATTATCAGCGCCAAAAATAGCATTAACCTCTTTCTTGGCTTCTTGATTGTGACCCACTTCAATATTATCCCACCATGTCCATGCGGAAACACCTTCATGCTCAGAAAGGAATGTCTTTCTTCTTGGGACACCTTTTCCATCCTTCCCAAACCAAATGCGATTATCTTCAACTAATTTCAGAAAGGCTTCTTCTACGTTCTTCCAACACGTTCCCGCAGCAGGCTTGTGTTGAACCCCTGCTGGTGTTGTGATGGTGTACATTTGGTTGGGACGATAGCCTTGGGCTGAGAAATCGGATGATGTCCAGACACCTCTCGGATCGTTGTCAGGATTTTTATAGTTCTTTAATTGCTTTTCGTTCAGCGGAATTTTGTTCAAGGATATTTTTCTCTTATCCTTTGCATATACATGAATATGATCGTGAGCATCGCTAAGCTGTAATCTTGCATCAGGTGATGTTCTTTTTTGCCAAAGGGAGTTGGCTAAAAAATTACCCCTGCCAAATATCTCATCCGTAATGACTTTAAGGTAATGAGCTTCATTGTCGTCGATTGTAACCCAAAGGCTCCCATCTTCAGCCAGTAGTTCATGCAGCAGTTCAAGGCGCGGGTACATCATTGAGAGCCATTTGGAATGCTCCAGATTATCGTCGTAATGCTCAAACGCGCTGCGTGTGTTGTAGGGTGGGTCGATGAAGATGCACTTCACCTGCCCGGCATAATAAGGCAGCAGCGCCTTCAGTGCCTCAAGGTTATCTCCCTGAATCAGCATATTCTGGCTGTCGGCATCGCCGTAGGATAATTCCGGTACGCCTTCAAGCGGGCGATACGGCACCCCGTCCGCCACCTTCACATCTTTTTCTCTATCCAGCCAATCCAGTATGGGCCTTACTGTACCCTCAATTGCTTGAGATATGGACGCAGGGATTTTTCCAGCCTATCCATCTCCTGAATGATGGCATCCTGAATCGTCGGCCATTGCTCTTCGGGTGAGCGGTATCCACCGGCGGAACTGATAAATTTAATCCTGCACGCGCGTTTTCCTTCCAGTCTTTCCCAACTGAGAGGATGGCCGAAAGCCTGTTCTATAGCCTCGCGATTGGCATATAATTGATCGAATAGACCTAAATTTTCCTCTTCGGAATCCTTGCCCCGGTCGATGTAAAGTTCAACGGCGCATTCATTTTCCCATACAACATAGTTGAAGTTCAGCCCTCTTACGCCGGAACTGGTGCTGATATGACCGTAGCTACCGGGTGTAATATGAGCGTGTAATTTATTCACCTTCGCGGAGCGCTCGATCAGTGACGTCCACCAGCGTTTGCGTTCATGGTAGCGTTCGGCGATTTCCTTCTTTGCTTGCCCCACCTCCCGCGCTTCCTCAGATGGCCCCACGATAAGCGTAAATAATGGCGCAGCGGGTGAAATGCCAATACGCACGGCTTCTACCTTCACCATATAAAAATCGGCGCTGCTGGATTCATTCAGCCAGCCAATAGCGGCAACATGCTCAGGCCGTGGATCAGAAACTATCCATATCGCCGCCCGCGCACCCATGGCTGTGAGGTAGGTAATGATTTTTCCCAGATGGTCGTGGTTGCTTTTTTCCAGCTGGTTTTCGATAATAAAGGTTGCACCGCCTTCGTCCTCTGCCACGAGATCAACGCTAAATGCACCGGCGGATTGCTCGCGGTCAACATTGACAAGGCTGATGCCCAGTGCATCATTCAATACGCTGATATTTTCCTGAAGCCACTGCGTAAAATCATACGCCTCGTGCTTCCAAACCTCTCTCAAAGGAACGCGCTCTAATCTACCAATACTATCCGTCATTTTTTGCGTCCCTTTTTATTCTTAGCCGTCGCTGTGACCTGCTCTTGCGTCCAGGCAACAATATCAGCGCGATGAAAACGCCATGATCCTCCGACCTTGAAGCCGGGAATTTCTCTCTTGGCAGCCAAGCGGTAGGCGGTCTTTTCATTCGGCTTCAGGTAGGCTGAGAGTTCATGGATGGTAAGGATTTCTTCCGTCATGTAAGCCCTTCGAATAAATATTGCTTTTGAGAAAATAGCGGAACGTACAGATAAGGCAATGAAACTATGTAAAAAGTTGCATAATCTCCCGGAAGATAGCTGTGGGTGTTATACGCAGCCTGCTTCCGCTTACAGAAATGCGCCGCTGCATTATTGCAACGAGCGCTAACTATCTAACATTAAACGGATAGTTATCCTTTAAGCATTTGCCATTTGTAAACTTTTACCGCTAATAGTGTTCACTGAGGAAATAGTGTATGATCGGTATATTAGTTAAGGAAAAAGGCACATGACACGTGTGGCAGTGTCTCCTGATATGCTGCGCTGGGCGAGGGAACGAGCGAGTCTGGATGTAGAGGATTTGCTTTCCCGTTTTGCCAAATTGCCGGAATGGGAGACGGGACAGATTCAACCGACATTAAAGCAGCTGGAAAAGTTTGCTAAGGCTGTTTATGTGCCGTTTGGATACCTTTTCCTGCATGAACCACCGAAAGAAGAACTGCCGATCCCAGATTTCCGTACCTTTGATAATAAGAAGGTGACGCGCCCAAGCCCCAATCTACTGGATATGATCTATGCCTGTCAGGAGCGCCAGTCTTGGTATAAAGATTTTGCACAAATAAGCTGGCAGTCTGCACGAGATTTCATAGGCAGCGTAACGCTGGCCGATAAGCCGGAAGTAGTGGCTACCAGAATCCGTGAAGCAATTGGTTTTAACTTGGATGTGCGCCTCGAATGCAAGACATGGGAAGATGCTCTGCGTCTGTTTATCCGCAAAGCCGATGAGGCTGGCATTCTGGTGATGGTGAGCGGGGTAGTATTCAGCAATAATAACCGGAAGCTTAACCCTAAGGAATTCAGAGGGTTTGCGCTGGCAGATACACTGGCGCCGCTGGTGTTTGTCAATGGCGCGGATAGTAAATCCGGCCAGATGTTCACGCTCGCCCATGAACTCGCACATATTTGGCTGAATGCAACCGGCATCTCCAATGCCAGCGCAGCACCAGTCACCGGATTCAGGAAAGAAGAAGTGTGGTGCAACGCGGTGGCGGCAGAACTGCTGGTGCCGATGAACTTACTCCGCGCTAATTTGCTTGAGCGTGATGAAGAAACGATTGAGCAGGCGGTTGCCCGGCTCGTTAAATATTTCAAGGTAAGCACGCTGGTGATGTTAAGGCGTCTGCTGGATGCAGGATGGTTAAAGCAATCCGAATTTGACCGGGCATGGGCGATGGAAAAGGCGCGTCTGGATGAAATTGCCGAACGCACCGGTAGTGGAGGGGATTTTTACCGCACGACCATTGCCAGAGTGAGCCATCGTTTTACACAGGCGATAGTTAGCAGCACACTTGAGGGGCAAACACTTTACCGCGACGCTTTTCGCATGTTGGGGGTCTCCAGAACGGAAACGTTCAACAATCTTGGTAGAGAGGTAGGGGTAATGCTATGACCAAATACCTGCTCGACGCCAATATCTTCATTGAGGCAAAGAATCGGCATTATGGTTTCGATTTCTGCCCGGCATTCTGGGATTGGCTGAAAGAACAAAATGCCGCCGGGAAAGTGGCTAGCATCGAAAAGATCGCCGATGAATTAGCAGGTGAGGATGATCTTTCCGAATGGGCAGATGCGCAGGGGAAGGCATTTTTCCTAGCTGCAGACGATGTGGTAGTTCCTGAGTTGCATACCGTGAGTGCGTGGGTTAGCAGCCAAAAATATGAAGCCGCGGCAATCTCTACTTTCCTGCAAGCGGCGGACTACTGGTTGATCGCCCATGCGAAGGCGCATGGATGGACGGTGGTAACGCATGAAGTGCCAGCGAACAGCGTGAAGAAGATCAAGATACCCAACGTCTGTATCGGCCTGAACCTGCACTTCATCAGTCCCTATGAAATGTTGCGGCGTGAACGTGCCCGGTTCGTTTTGGGTTCCAAAAAGACAGCGGCTTAATTCTAGTGCCCTGACATTTCACCCCGGTGCCCCAAGTTTTATGCCCAAGGGGGCACCACTGGGGCACCAGAAAAAACGCGTGCAAAAGCACCAAGCTGGCGCCCTAAAATTATTATTATATATCAGGAAGAAAATTGGTTGCGGGGGCCGGATTTGA
>CAZIGK010000023.1:0-29176 GCA_964538615.1 uncultured Rickettsiales bacterium
CGGCTTGCTAGCCTCGCTGCGCGTCGGGGCTAAAGCCCCTCTCACTGCGTTCGCTGAAGGCGGCGGCCTCCTTGCCGCCGTTCTTGCCTCTTGCGTTGGTCATAAATCCCCGTCATGCCTGCGTAGGCAGGCATCCACGGCAAACCTTTCCTTGGCTTCGCTCGGCTTGCTAGCCTCGCTGCGCGTCGGGGCTGAAGCCCCTCTCACTGCGCTCACTAAAGGGTTCGGACTCCTGTCCTCACTTCCTGTCCCTCGCAAAAATTATTCCTTGGCTCCGCTCGGCTTGCTAGCCTCGCTGCGCGTCGGCACTGCGTGCCTCTCGTTTCACTCGCTAAAGGGTTCGGACTCCTGTCCTCACGTCTTGTCCCAATGACTTAAATACATCTCGTCATGCCTGCGTAGGCAGGCATCCACGGTAAACCTTTCCTTGGCTTCGCTCGGCTTGCTAGCCTCGCTGCGCGTCGGGGCTGAAGCCCCTCTCACTGCGCTCACTAAAGGGTTCGGACTCCTGTCCTCACGTCTTGTCCCCCGCGCAAATACAGACACCCCTTAATCCGCAAACGGATCCAACATCAAAATCGTATCATCCCGCTCCGGCGAGGTAGAAAGAATCGCAATCGGCGCTTCAATCAACTCCTCAATCCGCTTCACATATTTAATGGCCGTGGCAGGCAATTCCGCCCAGCTTCGCGCTCCTTGCGTGCTTTCGCTCCAGCCTTCAATCTCTTCATAAATGGGCTGCGCTTTTGCCTGCAACCGCTGATCCGCTGGCAAATACGGGTATTGCACGCCATCCACCATGTACCCGGTACAAATTTTCAGGCTTTCCAACCCATCCAACACATCCAGCTTGGTTAAGCAAATCCCGTTAATGCCAGATATTTTGACCGTCTGACGCACCAGTGCCGCATCAAACCACCCACAACGTCGCGCACGTCCGGTCACGGTACCAAACTCACGCCCGCGCTCGCCGATACGTTGGCCAATTGCATCCTGCAACTCGGTGGGGAAAGGCCCGCTACCCACCCGTGTGGTGTAGGCTTTGGTAATCCCCAGCACATACCCCACTGCATGGTACCCAATGCCAGACCCAACCGATGCCATGCCTGCCACCGTATTAGAGGATGTCACAAACGGGTAGGTGCCAAAATCCACATCCAGCAGCGAACCCTGCGCCCCTTCAAACAAAATGCGCTTACCTGCACGGCGCACTTCATCCAGCCGTCGCCACACCGGCTCCGCAAAGGGTAGAATCTTCGGCGCCACCTCCAGCAATGGCTCCAGCAGGCTGTCACGGCTCACCGGCTCACTGCCCCAGCCTTTCAGCAAGGCATTATGGTGGAACAGCAGGTTATCAATTTTTTCTTCCAGCAAATCACGGTCCGCCAAATCACAAACACGGATAGCCCGACGCGCCACCTTATCCTCATAAGCCGGGCCAATACCGCGACCCGTTGTGCCAATTTTGGCGTTGCCACGTGCCGCTTCTGCCGCCAGATCCAACTGCGAGTGAATGGGCAGAATCAACGGTGCATTTTCCGCAATCCGTAGATTTTCCGGGGTAATGTCCACCCCCTGCCCCTGAATTTTCTCAATCTCTTTCAGCAACTCCCACGGGTTAATCACCACCCCATTGCCAATGATGGAAAGTTTGCCCGGACGCACCACGCCGGATGGCAACAAACTCAGCTTATACACCTTGCCATCAATCACCAACGTGTGCCCGGCATTATGCCCACCCTGAAAGCGTACAATCACATCCGCCCGCTCAGAGAGCCAGTCAACCACCTTGCCTTTGCCTTCATCTCCCCATTGGGAACCAATAACAACCACGTTGGTCATGCGTCTTCTCCATTCAGCGTCAAGGCAGAGGCCGTGTTAGGCGTGGGGTGAATCTGGCCATCCCACCAGTAAAAGTGACAATGATTGCTCTGGGCAACCTCGGCCAGCGCGGCTGCATCCCGCTGGGTGGCTCCTTCTGCAATATCCCGCACTGTCATATAGCCTTCTGCCTGAAGTGCAAGCGTTTCCGCATGCGAAAGCGCCGCCGGCACCAGCACATGCGCTGGCTGTGGAGGCACCGGCAAAATAGGCAATAACTGATTGATATAAACGGTAAAACCAATGGCTGCCGTACGCCGGTCAAACGCCACCAGATACCGTCCACCCCGCCCAATTTCTCCTTCAATCCCCGCTGCAAACAGGGAAAAACTAATCCCGTTATGATACTCATAGCCGCGCATTTCGGTGGCATCCAGCGTCAGGTTCACGTCCGGTATGGCGGCCTGCACCTGCTCCACGACATCTGCCAGCCGTTGACACAGGCTTTCTGCTGCCTGCGGCAATTCCAGCGACAGTAGTTTCGGCAACATCAACTGTACCGGCCCGGTATGCTCCGTCAGCAACACCAGTGTACGTTGCAACTTTTCCGGCAATCCATCCAACTGGTTGACTGCTTTGTGCGCCAGCGAGGTCAACACCCGGCTGCGCTTGGTAGAAACAATATCATAGGCCTGCAACAACAGCTCGGTCAGGCGTGGCAGGTTCAAATCCACCGTAATGCGTTTCACCCCCACCTGTTGCAGGCAGGTCACCGCAATAATAATGGCTTCGGCATCTGCTTCTGCCGTATCCACGCCAATCAATTCCGCACCCGCCTGCCGAAACTGGCGGGAAGGGTTAATGGCACTGGCCTTGGTAATGACCGTGCTACCACTGTAGCACAGGCGCAAGGGTCGTGGCGCATCACTCAGGCGCGTCAACGCAATCCGGCCAATCTGCATGGTCATATCTGCCCGCAAGCCCATCAACTGCTGCGATGCCGGATCCATCACCCGAAACGTCAGTTGATCCATTTTGCTGCTGAAATGATTGTTCAGCAAACTTTCTTCAAACTCCAACATGGGGGGGGATACCCGCGCATACCCAAACCGTTGCAGGCATGCCATGGTCTGGCGCAGCAAATGCGCTTCAAAGGAGGCATAAGGCGGGAGCAGATCGTAAAAACCCGTAGGCAGTAAGGCTTTGGAATCCATGAACGGCACTTTATGATAAAGCTGAATGACCAATGGAAAAACAACGATCCTCCGGACAACTCTACCCTGAGGAAGAAGGCGCACGGCTACCCGTGCCTGTTTTTCCGGCTGAATGCAAGCATAGACACTGCTCTTGCGCAAGTTTTAGTTTATTGCTATCCATGTCCGCGCTCGGAGAGGGTGGGGCACTCCGCGGCAACCCTCTCCGTCATGCGGAGAGAACACACCACCCCTATGCGATGAAAGCACAAGCCATGCACCCTCGCTTTGCCCGCCCCGCTTTGCAACAGATACGCTCTGGCCGCACCTATCGCTGGCTGCGCCAACGCCCCATGTTTACGCTGTTCGCACTCGTCGCCCTGTGGATGCTCTCTGGCCTGTTTTCCTCACCCGATGACACAAATCAGCGCACGGAACAAACCTCGGATGCCTTTTTAGTGCAAGCAGACACCAGCCGCGCCCAAACCATTGACACGCAGGTCATCGCCTATGGCAAAACAGAGCCGGAACGTCAGGTCTCCCTTCAGGCAGAAGTCGATGGTACGGTTAAGCAACTCCTGACGCAGGAAGGACAACGGGTCAAGGCAGGAGATGCTATCGTGGCCTTAAACGTGGAAGACCGTGCTGCATCTCTGGCGGAAGCACAGGCGCTCCTCACCCAGAAACGCACCGAATATACGGCCGCCGCTGCGCTCTATAAAAAAGGCTACACGGCCAAAACCACCCGCACCGCCCGCGAAGCTGAGCTGAACGCCGCCCGCGCCCAACTGGAGCGTGCGCGCCTGAACGTGGAAAAGCTGGCCATTACCGCTCCCTTTGATGGTCGCATCGAGCAACTGGATGTGGAAAAAGGCAGTCGTTTGCAAAAGCAGCAAACGGCTGTCGCCCTGATTGTGGATATGGATCCCCTCATCGTCCGGCTGAATGTCTCAGAGTTTGAGGTCAATGCCATTCACACGGGCATGCCCGCAGACGTCACCCTGATGGATGGACAGACCTATCAGGGAACCGTGCGCTTTGTCGGTAGTGTCGGTGCAGAGGATATTCAAACCTTCCGGGTAGAAATTGCCATCCCCAATCCGGACTATACCCTTCAGGCAGGACTCAGCACCGAGGTACGCATCATCACCGGACAAACACAGGCGCACTTTCTTTCACCTTCCGTATTGGTGCTGGATGATGATGGCAATGTCGGCGTACATGTGCTGGATGACACCCATACCGCCCATTTCACCCCCATTCGCATTGTACGGGATGCTCAGGATGGCATGTGGCTGGCAGGCCTGCCGGAACAGGCAACCATCGCCACCCGTGGTACGGCCTTTATTCACGACGGACAAAAAGTACGCGTCAAACAAATCTCTTCGTCTCCGGCTGAAACCAAAGAGACACAGCAGGTAGCCCCATGATTACCCTGATTCGGGCAGCCCTCCAGCGGGAACGGACTGTCATCCTGCTGTTCGCCATGCTGCTCATCAGCGGCATGCTCAGCTATCTTTCCATTCCCAAAGAATCGGAACCGGATATCGTGGTTCCCATCATCTATACTACCCTGCGGCTGGAAGGTGTCGCCCCGGAAGATGCGGAACGGCTACTGGTACGCCCCATGGAAAAAACCCTCGCCAGCATCGAAGGCATCAAGGAGATGACCAGCCACGCTTACGAAGGCGGCGCCTCCGTCATGCTGGAGTTTTATGCCGGCTTCAATAGTGATAAGGCGCTGGCCGATGTGCGGGAAAAAGTGGACGAAGCCCGCGCAGAACTCCCTGCCGAACTGGATGAAGAACCCAAAATCACCGAAGTGAATATCAGTCTGTTTCCGGTCGTAAATGTGATTTTACACGGCAACCTGTCAGATCGCCAGCTCATCGCTACCGCCCGGGAATTACGTGACCGCATCGAAACCCTCTCCGGTGTCCTGAACGCAGAAATTGCGGGCAACCGGGAAGATATGCTGGAAATTGAAATAGACCCGGCACTGGTACAAACCTATGCTATTTCCCCGCAGGAAAGCTTTGGCCTCGTGACCCGCAATAACGTGCTCATCGCCGCCGGACGCATGGATACCGGTAAGGGCGGTTACAGCCTAAAAGTGCCCGGCCTGCTGGAAGATGTGCAGCAATTCCTGAACGTCCCTATCAAAGTGCGTGGTGATCGGGTCATACGCCTGCGGGATATCGCCCGCGTCCGCCGCACCTTCAAAGACCCAACCGGGTTCGCTCGCGTGAACGGTGAACCCGCCGTTGCACTGGAAGTGAGCAAACGCACGGGAGAAAACCTTATTGATACCGTCAGTGCCGTGCGTCAGGTGGTAGCGGACATGCAACCCTACTTCCCCGCAGGCTTAAAAGTCACCTTCTCGCAGGATAAATCCGACCAGATCCGGGATATGCTGCATGATCTGGAAAATAACGTCATTCTGGCCATTTTGCTGGTCATGACCGTGGTATGGCTGGTGATGGGAGGGCGTTCCGCCAGCCTGATGACCCTCACTATTCCCGGTGCGTTTTTCATGGGCATAGTGTTTCTGGCATTGGCAGGCTTTACCATGAATATCGTGGTGCTGTTCAGCCTGATTATGGCCATTGGCATGCTGGTGGATGCCGGTATCGTGGTCTGCGAATTTGCGGATCGTAAATTGCACCGTGGTATGTCACCCCATCATGCCTATGGTGTCGCAGCCCGACGTATGGCATGGCCGGTGATTTCCTCCACCGCCACCACCTTAATGGTCTTCCTGCCTCTGTTATTCTGGCCGGGCATTGTCGGCGGTTTTATGAAATACATGCCCATTACCCTCATCGTCACCCTGACCGGCTCACTGGTCATGGCACTGATTGTGCTGCCGGTCATCGGCTCGGTGCTGGGGCGCTGGTACCAGCGCCGGCAAAACGCCGCCGCCATGACTTTGCCCACCCCCGAAGAACCAGACGATGATGGCAGCGGCAGCGATTGGGATGGCAGCCTGCACAGTCTGCACCCCCTTACCCGCCGCTATGCTCTGCTGCTGGATAAATCACTGCTACGCCCCGGTCGAACCGTCCTGGCGGTTATTGCTTTGATGGCAGGCATCGTGGTCGCGTACAGCATGCTTGGCAAAGGGGTGGAGTTTTTTCCGGATATTGAACCTGAAAATCTTTCCGTTCTGGTGCATGCACGCGGCAACCTGTCCATGGAGGAACGGGATGAAGCGGTCAAAGCGGTGGAACAACGCATCCGACAAGTGCAGGAGGATCTTCGGGTCGTCTATGGCAATACCGGCACCTTCCGTAACCGCGATACGGCGGAAGATGTCATCGGCATCATTCAGCTAGAGTTAAAACACTGGCAATCCCGCCGCAAAGCCCACGCCATTATTAAAGATCTGGAATGGCTCACCCGCGACGTCGCAGGCGTGCATGTGGAAGTGCGGCAAGAACAGGGTGGCCCAAGTCAGGGCAAACCCATCCAGCTCAACCTGCGTAGCCGCACACCGGAAGCACTGGATGCTGCAGCCACGCAGGTACGCAACGCTATGCATGCCATCGGCGGCTTCAAGGACATCGAAGACAGCCGCCCCATCCCCGCCATTGAATGGCAATTACAAGTGGATCGGGAAATGGCCGCCCGCTATGGTCTGGATATTCAGCAAGCTGGTAACTTCATTAAGCTCATCAGCAATGGCATCATCGCGGATCGCTATCGGCCAGATGATGCGGATGATGAAGTGGATGTGATAGTGCGCTTCCCGAAAGACCACCGTAACCTCAGCGAGCTGGAACGCCTGCGCGTTATCGGTACGGAAGGCCAATCCGTTCCCCTCAGCAGCATTATCACGCAAACCGCAGCCCCCACCACCAGCCAGATCATCCGAACCGATCAGGTACGCGTGGTGCAAATCAAGGCCGATGTGGAAGCCGGCCTGCTGCCGGATACTCAGGCGCAAAAATTACAACGCTATTTTCAGGAACATTCAGATAGCTGGGATAACCGGGTTGAAATCGCCTTCAAAGGGGAACAGGAAGACCAACAGGAAGCCAGCTCCTTCCTTGCCACCGCTTTCATTCTCGCGCTGTTTGGCATGTATGTCATCATGCTCACCCAGTTCAATAGCCATTACCAAACCGCCATCGTCATGAGCGCCGTCTTTTTTTCCACCGGCGGCGTCTTTCTGGGCTTGCTGGTCACAGCCCAGCCCTTTGGCATTGTGATGTGCGGGGTCGCGGTGATTTCGCTAGCTGGCATTGTCGTGAATAATAATATTATCTTCATTGATACTTATCAGCATTTGCTCCGCAGCGGCATGGATGTCCCAACCGCCCTCATGCATACGGGCGTTGAACGGCTACGCCCTATTCTGCTCACCGCAGGCACCACCGTTTTAGGGCTGGTTCCCATGGTCATCGGTATGAATATTGACTTCGCCGGACGCTCCATCACCTTCGGTGCTCCATCTTCGCAATGGTGGACACAACTCTCCACCGGGGTTGCAGGTGGACTCACGTTTGCCACCCTGCTCACGCTGTTTTTCACGCCCAGCCTGTTATTACTGGGGCATCGGTTCAGCCATCGCCGCCGCCAGAAAACCTCCGGCTAACCGCCAAATCATATACCAGATGTAGTTGGCAGATAATAACTTAACAGGATTTTAAGTATCCTGCGACAAGATGTAGTATCTTGTATTCTATCGGTATGCATAAGGAGATCAGGTGGACGAGGAGGAGGAACTCGCCGGGGAAGCATCCAGCCCCGCCAACGACACAGCCGCCAAACCGATCCCTTCCGCCCCTAACCCTCGCGGCAAGGAGCCATCGGACGCACCTTCTGCCTACCCATCCACCACTGCCTCTGCACAAGGGCTTCCGTTTCTCCAGCCCAGCAACACCCTGAATGGCCGCTTCCGTATTGATGCCAGCCAACCTATCCCCACACTGGATAGCCTGAATGCCAAAGCCTATCATGTGACGGATGAACGGGTGGCCAGCGGTGAACTCTATGCACTGGTCTGTGAACGGGGTTTGCCGTTTCGCTTGCAGGCACTTCGTGCACTGGAAGATATGAAGAGCAAGTTCTTCACCAATGTCATCGCCCATGGCGTGATGAATGTAGGCCTGCATCATGAATGTCGCTATGTCATCATTCTGGAGCGCCCCCCCCAGCTCACCCTTGCCGCCCTGCTTCGTCAGCAGAAAACCCTCAGCGAGCGGCAAATCATCAAAATGCTGGTCGTGCCTCTCACTATTTTGCTGCATGAATTGACAGAGCGCAAAGTCTGCCATGGCCGCATCCATCTGGATTCCATCTACGTGGATAAAGACAACCCGGAATTGATCAAACTGGGGGAGTGCTTCACGGAACCCTGTGGCTACAGCCAACCTTATTATTACGAAACACGGGAACGCCTGACCTGTAATGCTGCTGGCAAGGGAGAAGGCAGTGAAGGCACGGATTTTTTTGCGCTGGGCATCCTCATTCTGCTCTGTACGTTGGGCGGCAATCCGGCACAGTCCATAGAAAAAAAGGCCTTTATCGAAAAACGCCTTTCCCTCGGCAGTTTCAACGCCTTCATCGGCAATCGTGAACTCCCCACCATGACCGAAGACCTGCTGAAAGGGCTTCTGGCAGATAACCCAAGAGATCGTTGGGGTCAGAAGCAACTGGAAAGCTGGCTGTCCGGCAAAAAATACAATCTGCTGCGTCCCGCCCCCCCGCGGGAAGCACCACGCCCGTATATTTTTGAAGATATCTTGCATTTCAATCGCAAACATCTGGCTTTTTCCATACAACAACACTGGGGGGCCGCTAAAAAAGAACTCCGTCAGAACCGTTTGGAACGCTGGATAGAACTCAGTGTCAAGCTACCGGATCAGGCAAGCCAGCTAGCTCGCATCGTCTCCGTCACAGGCGGCGAAACCGGACGCCTCCCGACCGACGATGATGATCTGGTGATGAAAACCATTCAACAGTTGGATCCGGAAGGCCCCTTCCGCCTGCTCAATATGTCTACCAATGTTACCGGGCTGGGTACGATGCTGGCGGATGCCTTTCGTCAGAATAAAGCCAACGAAATCCACCTGCTGCGGCGTATTCTGGAAAGTGACCTGATTACTACCTGGGCGGATATGTTTGATAACGCTCCTGGTTATCATGCCTCAGAAACCGTATGGTTTTTGGAAAAGCGCCGCCATATCTTCCGCTTAAAAACCTACGGCTTTGGCCTGGAACGTATCCTCTATGACCTGAATCCGTCCCTCCCCTGCCTCAGCCCTCTGGTGCATAAACATCACGTGATGAATCTACGCGAGCTGCTCTACAGTCTCAATACCGTCAGCGATGACAAACGCCGCAGCAGTGATCCCATGGATCAGCACATCGCTGCCTTTATTGGTAGCCGACTGGACTTACTGAAAGAAAAAAAAGGCGAGCTACAAGAGTTTCCGCAATACCGTAACAGCTCTTCCTTGCGGGCACTTTCCATTCTGGCGACCGCACAGGTACGCATCGGCAATCCGGAATTACCTATCCTCTCACAATGGATTGCGGAACGCATCCAGCCTATCATTGACCTGCTGCATAGCCGAACCACCCGCCGCGATGTGAAAGAGCAGATCCAGCGTGTCGCTAACCGTGGATATCTGGTGGGTATCTTAAAAATTGTTGCCAACATTGAAACCATTAAAGATGATCAGGCCGCCTTTGAACGCGCCGCAGGCCGCTTCCAGCGCAATCTGCTGCGCATCCATAAGTTGAATGAACGTGGCACGCTGGAACAACGCGCCACAGAAATGGGGCACCGCTTCGCTTTCTATCTCACGTTCCTACTGCTCACCATACGCGTCCTCAGTGAAATTCGTGCGGGTTAAACTATGGCAAAATCATCCAAACCCCCAGCGGGTAAAGCCTCCAGAAAAAAAGCCCTTAAGAAAACGAAACGCTCCAATTTCACCATTGGGCTGATCATGTTTTTTATTGGCACCTTGCTGGTGTTACGCCATACGGCAGTGTTTTTTGTGGCAGCCATGCTGCCCAGCATTGTGGCCGCCATCGTGGATCAGGGAAACCCCAAATACCATTTGCGCATTGTCGGATGCATGAACTTTGCTGGAGTTTTCCCTTTTCTGGCAGAGCTTTATCGCAACGATAATAATGCCGATGCCGTAAAAGAGATGATGCTCACCCCCAGCGTCTGGGCCACGGTCTGGATATTCGCGGGTCTTGGCTGGCTGGCATGGTTCATCGCCCCACGGATTGTCGTTACCATGATGAACTTCTTTTCAGATAATAAAGTCGCCACACTGGAAAACGAACAGGATAAGCTAATTGAAGAATGGGGAGATGGTGTACGCAATGTCTCCCGTATCATCGCCAATAACCCGGCTCTGGCCGCGGCCGCCTTTCCACACAGCATGGAAGAAGACACGACAGATATTTCTCCCGATGCATCATAAACCGCTTTCACCTGGCCATCGCCGAATCTCTGGTCGCTGATGGGCAGGAGATACCCTCAAAAGCAAACAAAACCGAAAGTAAAAAAGTGCATGAAACAGGCGTTTACTCGCCCGGTGCTTTCAATTGTAACTGCAACGCATGCAAACCCTGCTGAAACTCCTCCTTCAGGCAATCATTGACCGCCCGCTGTCGCTGCAACCTGCTCATACCGACAAAGGCAGCACTCACCATCTCAATACGGTAATGGCTCTCCCCCTGTGGTGAGGCTCCCGCATGTCCAGCATGTCGGGCAGAATCATCCTGTATGTGAAGCGTGTCTGGTGTAAATTCAGCCCGTAATTGCTGCTCCATACGTTTGGCTCGGCTTTGCATTCTTTGCTCCAATTTGAATCAATTGTTTCAGGCTGGACAAGCCCGATTTGTATCATTATAAAACGATAACAGGTTAAAACCCGCTTATAACGAACCTTAGTCATCCATAACCCACTGTAAGTACATACATAAGGTTATATGGCACGTAGGTTGCGCCTAGAAATCTACAGTATGCGTCTCATACGCACAACACCATGGAGAGATAATCATGAAAGCTTTAGCCCGACAGACGACCGTATCCGACCCCGTAACCGCCGCCGATTATGACCGCGCCATCGGCCGCCGCCTGTATGAACTGCGTGTCAGCCGTGGCCTGACCCAGCAACAACTGGCAGAGTTTATGGGGGTTACTTACCAACAGGCGCATAAGTACGAAAAAGGCATCAACCGTATGTCTGCTGGCCGCCTGGCGCACCTCGCCCAATTACTGGATGTTCCGGTAACCTATTTTTACGAAGGTCTGGTGGCCACCCAAGCGCAGGAAGACGAAACCGGTCGCATGAATATGAAAGTCTCCCGCGATTTCCGGCAAATCCATAATCAGAAAGTGCGTAAAGCCCTCAGCATGCTCATTCACGCCATGGCAGATGAATCGGCTTCTGAGTAAGTCTCTAATGCATTTTATCTCTCGTGGAGATTGCACCTTCGGGCGGATGAAGTATCATCCGCCCGTTTTCTTTATTCCCCCTCTGTCTTATCGGCTCCATGGCTCCCCCTGTCTCTTCACCCTCTCCCCGCCCCTGCGACTGGCCAGACTGCACTGCCGCAGGAGAACACCGTGCGCCGTGTTCCGCCAGCCGGGTTGGCAGCAATCGGCCAGAGGATTACTTCTGGTTCTGCCTGCATCATGTGCGGGAATATAATAAAAACTGGGACTTTTTCTCCTCCATGACCGATGAGGAAATGCTCCAGTTTCAAAAAGAAGCGGTGATTGGCCACCGCCCAACATGGCGCCGGGAACAAACCGGCATTCACCGCAACCGGGAAGAACAGTTGCAAGAGGCCGTAGACCGCTTCATGGGACGCACCCGCCCCCATCAGACCGGACGCGCCATGCCAGCCAAACGTTATCCCAAAAAAATACTGGATGCCTTTGATGAACTGGATCTAACCGCCGCCAGTACGCCCGATGACATTCGCCAGCGTTATCGCCAACTGGTGAAGCAGTTGCACCCAGACGCAACAGGCGGTAATAAGAACAGCGAAGAGCGTTTTAAGCGCGTGGTTACGGCCTATCAACATCTCAAGGCCTATTTCGCGGAATCCTAACCCATCAAGGACACAGCCTCATGGTCACCGCCCAGCACCTGCACCTGACCCATCACGAACAACTCTTGCCGACCCATGCCCCGTCAGAGGTGGTCGATACAGAAAAAACCTTCGGCTTTCGGGTGCCATTCACGGTGCATCGCTTTGCCGACCATTCCCCCTATGTCCCGACCGTAGACACCACCTACCGTTTCGATCCCGCAACAACGCTGGCCATTCTGGCAGGCTTCACCTTCCGCCGTAACACGCTTATTCAAGGGTTGCATGGTACGGGAAAATCCTCGCATCTGGAACAAGTGGCCGCCCGCCTTCACTGGCCGCTGGTACGGGTGAATCTGGACAGCCATATCAGCCGGGTGGATCTGATTGGGCGAGATGCCATTGTGCTGAAAGAAGGCAAGCAGGTCACCGAGTTTGTAGAAGGTATTTTGCCATGGGCGCTGCAACGCCCGGTCGCCCTCGTGCTGGACGAATATGATGCAGGCCGGCCGGATGTGATGTTCGTCATCCAGCGCGTGCTGGAAGGAGAAGGCAAACTCACCCTGCTGGATCAAAATCGCATTCTCTCCCCCCACCCGTCGTTCCGCCTGTTCGCCACCACCAATACCATCGGTCTGGGGGACGCAACGGGGCTTTACCACGGCACCCAGCCCATCAATCAGGGGCAAATGGATCGCTGGCACGTGGTCACCACCCTGAACTACCTGAAACCGGAAGAAGAAGAACAGATTCTCTTCGCCAAACATCCGGATTTTAGCGCGGAAGACACCAAACCCCTTATCCGGCAAATGGTCGCCATGGCCAACCTGATACGGCAAGCTTTTATGAATGGTGACATCAGCACCGTCATGTCACCGCGCACCGTGTTAAGCTGGGCAGAAAATTACCTCATTTTCCGGGATGAATCTCTCGCCTTCCGCCTTAGCTTCCTGAACAAATGCGATGAAAGTGAACGCCCCCTGCTGGCCGAACTTTACCAACGCTGCTTCGGCACAGACCTGCCGGAAAGCGCGTGGATGTAAGATGTACCCATAAAGCCGTAATTAGGTGTGGCACATGTCATAAAAGTGTAACCAGATACACATATATTGCTCGCCTATTTACTATAAAAATTAGGTAGAGTTGATGGAACATTTCTATACATTACAAAAGTTAGTTCAATCCGGAGCACTTCAAATTACCTGGATTGATTCCATTGCACGTTCCAACTCCACGGCACTGGAAATTGCCCTGACAGAATCGCCAGATTATCAGGGACAAATTAACGAACCTTATCGCCAAACCCATAATATGCTCAGGAAAACCGGAGATACCTCCGATGCTCTGAACGAAACAGCAAGATTTATCTTAGAACAAGGGTTTACCAGATGGGGACTTGAGCATGCCAGCGAAACAACACCCGTACGTATTGTTATCAAAGATATGGCAGACGCCATCCCGGAAGAAGATTGGCAACATATTCGACCTCTCATTAAAAATAGCATAACTTTAATCCGCGACCCCTTAAAGCAGATTGGTTCTCTGGTAGAGTTAAGTGAAAACTACCAAGCTGCCCATAAGCGAATGGGTGGTTTGATGGGGGCATGGCGAACATTATACAATCGTGCTTCAGAGATGGCGCGCGAAGATAATTGGCATCTTATCGATAGCGACCACCTGCTGGAAGACCCAGAACACATACTTACTACGATGTGTCATGCACTGGGCATAACCTATAGCCCGAATATGGTTCATAACTGGACTAAAGCAACGCACGATAATTTTGTGCAGCGCAAACAGGATGTATGGTCAGACAAAGCGGTTGGCAGTTCAGGATTTCTTCGCAAACAACGTACGCCTACAAGTATTGATCAAGTACCGGTGGCACTTCAAGAGCAGGTCTGCGAAATATTGTCCATATACAACGCCTTCGGCGTTTTATATAATGCACGCAATGGGCTGGATCATAGATTGGTTCATCATGCTGCCACAGCAACCAGCGATATAACCACCACACCTAATCAACCATCTTTATCAACTGCTACATGACCACAGAAACCCCCTTCACCCGCAAGCAGCAGGTGGAAGAAATCACCAGCCAAACCCTTGCTGCCATGGCACGGCGCAAAGGCCTGCGGGCGCAATTTTCTGCTCCGGCCACCGGCATCGCCCATCCGGTGCAGAGCATGGGGGATGACCCACAGGTCAACCTGCCAAACCTGACCACCAAACTGGATGCCAAAGAGCAAGCCATTACCCGTGGCGCGGCTGACGCTGCGGCACTCTGGCTCAAGCACCATGACGCACGCAACCACCGCCGCCACCGCCCGCAGGATGCGCAGGCCGCCGAGATTTTCGATGCCATGGAACTTGCCCGTGTGGAATCTCTGGGCGCAAAAGAGATGGCTGGCGTGGCCGAAAACATTGCCCAGCGCACCCGGCAACGCTGTCTGCTGGCAGGCTACCATTCCCTGCTGAATGACGCAGAACCGCCCATGCCGGAACTCATGGGGCTACTGCTGCGGGAAAAAATCGCCCACCAGCCCGTACCGGAAGCCTTGCAACCCTTACTAAATGCCTGCCGCCAACGCCTCACAGCGGATAGTGAAGCACTGTGGCAACAACTGCAACAACACGCCTCCCAGCCGGAGGCCTTTGCCCAAGCCACCCTGCAATTGCTACGCCACCTGAAATTTCTCCCTCCCCTGCCGCCGGAAGGCACCTTCCAACCCGATTCCTCCCCAGAGGATACCCCCCTGCCCATGCAGGCCACCGCTGAAAGTAGCGAACCCCAGCCGGAAGATGAAGATGCCACCGAAACCGTGGAGTCCACCTCCACCGAAGGCGGAGAACCCGCGCCGGAATCCATGTCACCGGACGATGACTCCGCCAGCCAACAGGATGATCTGCCAGACGCCCCCCCCATGCCGGATTATTTCACCCCTAATTCGGATCACCCCCTCTTCCAGTATCAGGCGCAGCATTACCATGTCTTTACGACGGAGTTCGATGAAGAAATCCGCGCTGATATGCTGGCCACACCGGAAGAGTTGCAGCAGCTTCGCACCAAGCTGGATTTCAAACTCAAACAATATCGCGCTCTGGTCGGTAAACTGGCCAGCCGCCTGCAACGCCTGCTGCTGGCTCGCCAGCAACGCAGTTGGTACTACGAGCAGGAAGAAGGGCTAATCGACGCCGCCCGCTTAAGCCGAATGGTTACCCATCCGGATTATCGGCATTTCTACAAAATCGAATCCGAAGCCCCCTTCCGGGATACCGTGGTCACCCTTCTCATTGATAATTCCGGCTCCATGCGTGGGCGCCCCATCAGCATTGCCGCCACCTGTGCCGATATTCTGGCGCGCACATTGGAACGCTGTGGCGTAAAAGTGGAAGTTCTGGGCTTCACCACAAGGGAATGGAAAGGCGGACAAAGCCGCAAACTCTGGCTGCAACGCGGCAGCCCTCTCATGGATAGCCGGGGCACGCTCTGCACGCCGGGTCGCCTGAATGATGTACGGCATATTGTGTATAAAGCCGCCAATACCCCGTGGCGCCGTGCGAGGGATGCCTTTGCCCTGATGCTCAAAGACTCCATCCTGAAAGAGAATATCGACGGAGAAGCCGTGCTCTGGGCACACCAACGCCTGCTGCGCCGACCAGAATCCCGCAAAATCCTGATGGTCATCTCCGATGGTGCCCCCGTGGATGACAGCACCCTCTCCGTTAACCACCCCGCCTATCTGGATAGCCACCTACGTGAAGTCATCCGGGAAATTGAAACCCGCTCACCTGTGGAGTTAACCGCGATCGGTATCGGGCATGATGTCACGCGCTACTATCAGCGCGCCGTCACCATTGCCAATGCTGACAAACTGGCAGATACCCTGCTGGGAGAACTGACACGCCTGTTTCAGGAATCCTGAGCGCAGGGAGAAAGCCTTTACAAGCCTAACGACCCCTGCCGCACATCTCCTTCGTCATCCTTCTCCCCGCTGCGCCGCTCTGGTGCGCGTAATAAGAAAGAGGGCAATGGCCCTTCCATCGGCCCCGGTGCACCCGCGTTTTCCGGCGACTCTGGCATATCCTCCACCATATCGTCCTGGCTCCCTTCTCGTATCTGGAAAGGCGCCATCGGCTCTACCTGTGCCGGATGCTCCATGGCTCCCCCATCCCAACCTTCTTCGCCTTCAGCCACTCCATTTTCCGTTTGGTTACTGGCCTGCTCTGGTAGCTCAGGCGCCAGAATCGGTATGGGCACGGCCTCCTGCTGGCGCGAATCCACCCCCCCTTCTTGCATCTGTGGCAGCTCTGGCCGCTCTTGCAGCACCGCAGCTTCCCCCTGCCTTTCACCCATGTCTGGCATGGATAGGGAGGCAACCCGCGAAGAAGTCTGCATCATCGGCTCCGGTGCCAAAACCGCCGCAGAAGACACCTCGGCTGTCCCCCGCTCGACCTCACGCTCTTCACGCGCCTCCTGCTTCACTGCCACATGCGGAAAATCCCGCCGGAAATACACTTCTCCCGCTCCCATCAACAGTGCCTTGGTGGCATCTTTCGGCAATTCTGCGGGAGGAATATAATAACCATTAATTTCAGGTCGGTGATGTTGCTGCGTGGTGTAACGCGGGTCACTATCCTGAATATTAATCCGGCGGGAAAGTTCACGGCTATCTATCCGTACCTCAAAATACTGCTCCATCTGCTCCAGAGTATCATAAGGGCTGGCGACAAATTGTTCATAGGCAATGGTGAACGCTTCCGCTGGCGCAGTCTGCAAAAAATCTGTATGGGCTGCCCAGCGTTTGCCAAACTGGGTGAATGCACGGGTGTTGGGCAAAGCTTCTGGCCAGCGCGCATACAAAGAACGCGCCACATCCTGCAAATCACGGGTAATCACCAGCAGTTTCGCATCCGGCAATAACATCAAAAAACGTTTAGCCCCCTCCAAATCCCGAATCGGGTATTTAATGCCCCAATGGGTGAAACCATGGCGCAAACTCTCCTGATGGTAAAAATCCAGCAATTGGTAGAACTGCATCAACACCTGTTCGGCATATAACCGATAATCAGGGAATAGCGCCGTTCCCTCCATGCCCCGCTCACCATCCATAAAGCGGTTAAAGACCTTTTCCGTCATGTTCACTTTACGGTCAAAATGCCGCAGCATATCACCAATATGACGGGGCAATACCTCGGTCAGGTAGAAATTTTCGCCATAAATCAGGCTTTGCCCTCCCGCATTAAACAAACGCTGCATGAAGGTCGCACCACAGCGCTGCGTCGGTGATAAAATCACAATCGGACACAGGTGCGAATATTCATCCTTCAGGCTATCAACCAATTCCATGCGGGCATCGCCTCCTCATCATGCTCCAGACACTAGCGGAAAAGATACCCTTTGCAAATGCCCTTTTATGACCCGTATCGGCAAGTGAAAACCGGTTTTCACACATACACGCAACGCATTTCGCATTAATGCATCTCATGCAATACTGCTATTTGTTGATCATTCTTAATCATCGTTTTACAGGTTTTAGGTAAAATAATAAGATGATATTATAAATTCCCAGACACAAGGATCACCTCTCACATGAGCATGCAACGCGTTGCTGCCGTTATTACGTTACTTAAACAATATGATCTCTATGACAGTTTTATTGCAAATGGGGGTCAATTGGGTGGCAATGAAACCGCGTTTGCCGCGCACCAACTGGTACAGCTTATTTGCCGCCAACCCGATTTTGACTCGTTTCTCTATGTCATCCGCAGTTCAGACTGGGCCACAGAACAACTGCAACATAGCCCGTACAACGCGCAAGTGGATGGTTCATTGACCCAAAGCACGCTGGACATAATGGTCTCGGAGTATATTGAAATTTACCTCAACATGTCTGCCGGAAAAATATTGGAAATCACCAGCCTGCCACATTTCCGTAAAATACGGCAATGGCTGGATGCCCTCTCACCGCAGTCCTAGGCACCATCACCCTCAAGCGTCTAAGGTGTTTCAAACAGCTCATTTTTTGCGTTTCCATGCGCACGTACCTTGCGTGCGCTCCGCTTAGGGTCAATCACCATTGCAAAGCTGGAAGCGCAGACACTCAGCATATGCAGTCCATTCATGCTAAAGGGTGATTGAGCCTGGTACTACAGCCCCTCTACAAAACCAATATAGGGCAGCTCACGGAAACGGTTGGCATAATCCAACCCATAACCTACCACAAAATGATCCTCTATGGAAAACCCAACATAATCCGCATCCACAGACACCGCTTCCGCGCGCTTACCCGGCTTTTCCAACAACACGGCAATATGCACGTCCGCAGCCCCCAGTTGCTTAATCAATTTGCGGGCATAGGCCAGTGTGCGGCCGGATTCCAGAATATCATCCACTAAAATTACATACTTGCCTTCAATATTTTCGGTCAGGCCACTATGTAGCACCACCTGCCCACTGCTCTGCGTACCTGCGCCATAACTGCTCAGAGTCACAAAATCAATTTGCGGATGCACCCCCACCCGCGCCAACGCCCGCATCAGGTCAGCCGCAAACATAAAACTACCGCGCAGCAAGGGCACCAACAGCACCTCCCGTCCCTTGGCAAAGGGCAGCATTTCCTGCGCCAGACTCTCCATACGTTCGGCAATCTCTGCCTCACCAATCATCACTTTCACGTCTGCCACTTGTATCATGCTGTTCATTCCATCACGTCTATTGTTGTCTATTCCCGGTGCATCAGCTGATACCGGCTACCCAAATCAATATAAATAGATGCAACCGATTGATTCGAGCGTTTTAATTCCTTGAAAAAGGGGATTTCCTCTCCCGGCTGCAATAAAGCATCATTCGAGGGCAGCAGGGGTGATGCCCCAATAGGCCGCTGCTGACTATCGGTGGTGGTGATAAGAATATTCGGCACATAGCGTGCCTCATCCCCGGCATTGACAATGGTACCGCTAATTAAAAAGCGGGTGTTGCGACGGGTTTCCACGACCTCCACATGCATCCCCTTCAACTGCACGCCATCCGTCGGCACTGCTCCTATCCAGGCATAGACAGGACGCAAAAACCCCACTTGCATCAAAAACGGTGCAAACCCATACAGCCCTACCAATAACCCTGCCACTAACACCAACAGGCTGGCGCGGCGCAGGCTCTGCAACGCCTGCTGCGAGGGCACCACCACAGGTACGGATACCTTGCCGCCACCCGCTTTCGCAATAATCGCATCAAAATCTGGCATGGCATCGCCATGTTCGCCAAATCCGGTGGGTGCTGAACGCTCTGCCCCCACCTCGGATGGTTCTGCCGCCGCTTCACGCTGCGGGTTCTGAGCAGGCGGTTCCTGCACATCCGCAGGCAAAGGCTCCTCAGCCGGCGCCTGAAACCATTGGTGCGCGCATTTGGCACAGCGCACTTTGCGCCCACTTGCGCCAATCGCATTCGGGCTTACACTATACCTTACCCCACATGCAGGACATTGGATCACCATACGGCCTACCTCTTTCCTTCTACCCACTCGCGTTCCCTACCCCGAAAACCGTTGCGCCACCGCAAGCCTGTTTTCTCAGAGCGTGTATTCTCCGCCTCGTGACTACACCTCCAAAATAGGGAGTAGTAATTCCATTACCTATCTAGTACATATTTTGTGTTATCACCAAGCTAAGAATGCACAATGATTGAATGCCGCAACCTGAAACTGGCCTATCCAGGCAGTGAAAAACCCATTCTGCAGCAAGCTTCCTTCAAGCTGGAACCTCGCTCGTTCCATTTTCTGCTGGGCGCAAGCGGCACAGGCAAATCCAGCCTGCTGCGTATTCTGGCATTGACCGCCCGCCCCACTGCGGGGGATGTTTTTATCCTCGGCAAACACATCAACCACACCCAGCCGGAAGCATTACCCTTCCTTCGCCGTAAAATTGGCATGGTGTTTCAGGACGCCCGGTTGCTTGACCACCTGACCGTTGAAGAGAATGTCGCCCTTCCCCTTAAACTGGCGGGCATCCCCAGACCCACTATCCGCGACCATGTGGATGAAATGTTAGGCTGGATTGGCATGAAAGACCACGCCAAAGCCATGCCCAGTACCCTCTCCGGCGGACAGAAACAACGGGTTGCCATCGCCCGTGCCGTCATCAATAAGCCGGATATTATTCTGGCGGATGAACCAACGGGTAATCTGGATCCCCAACTGGCCATGAAATGCATGTACCTGTTCGAGGCACTGCACAAAGGCGGCGCCACACTGGTGGTCGCCACCCACGATGAAGGCATCGTTGCCCGCATGGGGCATCCGGTCTTACGCCTCAACAATGGCACCCTACAGCGGGAAAGCGGCGTAGACACCCCTCCCGGCTATCTGGCGTAACGTCAAAGGCGGCGGCCTGCTTGCCGCCGTTCTTGTCCAATGACCTAGATACATCTCGTCATGCCTGCGAAGGCAGGCATCCACGGGAAACTTTTCCTTGGCTCCGCTCGGCTTGCTAGCCTCGCTACGCGTCGGCAGTGCGCCTCTCACTTCGTTCGCTAAAGGCGGCGGCCTGCTTGCCGCAGTTCTTGTCCCTCTCCTGTCCTTGCTTCTTGTTTCACGCAGCCTGCACCAACTGATGGAATTCTCCGCGCAGGTGTTCCTGCTGCCCAAGCACCGCCAGGTAGTTTTGCACTTCGGGCACTTCCATAACCCCTTCTTTTTTCACTCGCTCTGCCAGTGCCGCTTTAGTGGAGGCACTATTCCCCGTCAATACAGCGTCCGGCTGTGCCACCCCGTTCTTCGTCAACCATTCACGCAACTGGAGCTCTTGTTCTTGTAACTGTCGGTAGTTCTGCGCGTAGTCTCGCCGACTATCTTCCGCTTGTGCATAAGCCTGCCTGCCCTCATCGCCCGCCAAGGCATTGCGGCGCACAATCGCTCCATCATAATCCGCAGAAACCATCTTCAATAAACCTTGCAACAAACCACCCCTCTCCGAATGCCTTGCCGCCTCTTCCCAATGCGCAGCAGATGCGGCTGCCAGTATTTGCCCTTGCCCCTCTCCCGGAACCTGTGTCAATGCCTGCTCATTACTACGCACGCGCCAGTTCACATAGCCTATAGCGCCCGCAAAAGCTGCAATGCCGGAAACGAGACGCTTCCACCACCCACTTTTGCCTGCATCTCCTCCCGTCAACCGATCCAGCAACCAATTGACTCCCCATCCGGTCGCGGCAGCAACACCTACCCCTGCACCAGTATGCAACAAACGGTCTTTTCGTCCGATCAACTCACCAGAAATGCTGGCTCTATTCTCAACGGAAAGCTCTGTAGGCGTGGTAATTTCGCCCTTGTCGTTCCTGGCGGGCAAATCACCATATTGCTCCAACGCCCCCACCGGAATCGTAAAAGAGATATCCAATTCGCGGCGCAATCCGCCCCATATTCCCGGCTCCCGACCCGCAGCCCCCGTCACCACTACAGACGGCATATCCATCTTCAGGCGCGCAGATTCCCCCTGCATGTAACGATACAACGCAGGAAAATATTCTATTTTCGGCACCCCGGACTGAAATTTTCCTTTCTCATCAAAGGTCGCAGAGTCAAATATTTTCCGGTAGAGCGCGTTTTTTTCCTGCATGTCAAAACCTGTTTTACCCATTTACACTTTAAACCAATCATCAAACGCAATGTTACCACGCTCTTGCAAGAGCGTGGTAACAAAGCCAAAACCACAAACCGTACTACACCGTGCGATACCGATCCCGAACAGGCCAGTACTCAGCAACCGCCTTCTCAATCTTATCAATTTCCTGCAAGAGGTTGAAAAGCTTGTAAAGGCTGTAAGCCCCACTGGCCACCTTCATCAACGCGAACGCCGTCTCCCAGAAATTTTTGGCTTCCTGCAAATCCTCAACAGACTGCCGGAGCCCATAGACAGAGAGCGCGTCCTTGCCAAAGCGGGCAAACATGATGAGCATTTTCAGCTCCTCTTGGCTGCCTGCGTAGCTGCCTTTGAACCCCTTATAGAGCTCATCAAAATGCTGTGGCTGCATCTGGCTAAGAACAAAACCACCAGCCGTTGTCGCCCATCCCAGCATTGCCTCCAGCTCAGCCTGATTCAGCTGCGGCACGCGTGATCCGTACGTCATGTCACACCACCCTTTCTTTGGTAGTGGTAGCCGCACGTTGCAGTACGGCAAAAAGAAGAGAAGACACCGACAAACAAAAACCGCCCGAACATCGAACCGCTCCCCCAGCGCCTTCGTAATTCTACCTTCGTTGTTACAACCAACGATAGATGGAATAAGAAGACGCTATCCACATTAGAGAGAGAGAGGGAGAGAGGCAAATGAAGTTTTTGTGACAAAAGGGTAAAAACGTTCTTGCTCTGGCTCCGCTCGGCTTGTTTTATTCTCTCCTTGCTCGACTCCTGTCTCGCAAATGAGGGCAGCTGTCCTGCCGGAGGCAGGCATTCTATAAGTGGCACACCTCCGATGTGACGCTGGCGCAGGCCTGCTTGCCTGCGCATGACACAACCTTTGGTGTGGCTTCGCACCTCTCGCTGACGCTCACGAAAGGCGGCGGCCTGCTGGCCGCCGTTCTTGTCCTCATAACCTAAATACATCTCGTCATGCCTGCGTAGGCAGGCATCCACGGGAAACTTTTCCTTGGCTCCGCTCGGCTTGCTAGCCTCGCTACGCGTCGGCAGTGCGCCTCTCACTTCGTTCGCTAAAGGCGGCGGCCTGCTTGCCGCCGTTCTTGTCCCCAGCTCTCTATGATACGTTCTGCGTTACACGCAACCGCTTCGTGAAAAATAGTCCCGCCTGCGCTCTGCGTTACACGCAACCGCTTCGTGAAAAATAGTCCCGCCTGCGCTCTGCGTTACACGCAACCGCTTCGGCTTCAATCACAAAACCTAGTGGCATTCCATGCATAAACACGCTATATATGTAGACTGTATAGGTGTATACCTATATCCTACCTCCCCTATCCATCAACCTCTCGCCTTACATGAACAGGAAAGCCGGCACACACACAAATGTCTGACAATTCTGACTTTTCCGACGCTTTTTCCAGCGCCTTCAAAAAGCCCGAACCGAAGCAGGAGGCTACACCATCTCCTGTTGCAGTGACTCCTGTGCCCACTCCTGCGGCTCCCACTGTTGCTCCCTCACCCCCTCCGCCCCCCCAACCTGCCGCGGCTCCCCCCGTACCAACAGCCACATCACCACAGCCTCCAGCTGCCCCATCCTTTGAGCCGCTCCCTTTTGCCCAGCTCTCACTCGGAGAGGCGGGGGATGCTCTGCAAAGCCTGAAACCGGAGGCGCGTCAGGTGCCGCTGGAAACATTACGACAAGTGGGACAAGCCCCCGCACCCACCCCCTACCAACCTGCGTCTTCCGCAACTCCCAACGCGCCTCATCCATCTGCTCAGGTGTCTTATCCACCGTCTGCGCCACCCGCTTTTTCTTCGGCCACAATCACTTCAACCACCCCCCCTGTTGCGACAGCCTCTACCGCTCCGCAACCTGCCGCTGCCGCACCTACCCCCAATACCCCACCTCCGGTTCCCACCGCTACGGGTTCCGGCCCTGGTGGGAATGCCCCCGGCAAACCCAAAATGCGCCTGGGAGAACGGCTCATTTCTCTGGGCATGATCTCCGATGACCAGTTGCGCATTGCCCTACAGGAGCAAAAAAGCAGCAAAAAGCTTCTCGGCGCCATTCTCTCAGAAATGGGCTTCGTCACAGAAGCTGCCCTCACAGATGTCATGGCGGAAACGGCTGGTGCGCAGCGGTTTGATCCACAAAATGCCGTACTGGATACCGCTCTCATCCGCACCATCCCGAAAGATGTGGCCATCCGTCAAAAAGTGCTTGCCGTTGAGCTGGAAGACGACACCCTGAAGCTCGCCATGGCAGACGTCTATAACGTCATCGCACTGGATCAGGCACGCCGCTACTTTCCACGCAATGTGCGCATCATTCCCGTTTTCTGTGCGGAATCGGAAATACTGGAGCTGATAGACCAGTATTACGATTACGAGATGTCTATTGATGGCATTCTACACGAAATTGAAACCGGCATCCGGGATAAAACCGTCACCCTCAGTGGCGAACAGGATGGCTACACCAACCCCACGGTACGTCTGGTAAACGCCGTACTGGTGGATGCCATTAAACAAGGCGCATCGGATATTCACTTTGAACCAGAAGGCAACTTCCTCCGCCTGCGCTACCGTATTGATGGGGTCTTGCAGCAAATCCGTAGTTTCCACAATGACTACTGGGCAGCCATTGCGGTGCGCATCAAAATCATGTCGGGTATGAACATTGCGGAAACCCGCCACCCGCAGGACGGACGCATTGCCTATACCGTCACTGGCCGCGAAGTGGATTTCCGTGTGGCCACCCAGCCGACCGTGCACGGCGAAAATATTGTCATGCGTCTGCTGGATAAAGATAAATCACTGGTTCCGCTGGAAGATCTTGGCTTCAGCGAACACGCAACCGGGGTTCTGAAACGTATTATCAAACGCCCGGAAGGGATTATCATCGTGACCGGCCCCACCGGTAGCGGTAAAACCACAACCCTCTATTCCGTCCTCAGTTATATCAACTCACTGGATGTGAACATCATGACGCTGGAAGATCCGGTGGAATACCAGCTACCGCTTATCCGCCAATCCAACGTGCGGGAAGGCACCATGGATTTCATCAGCGGCATCAAATCCCTTATGCGGCAGGATCCTGATATTATCTTCGTGGGGGAAGTGCGGGATAAAGACACCGCCATGATGTCCATTCGTGCCGCCCTCACCGGACACCAGGTCTATACCACCCTGCACACCAACGATGCATTGGGTGCCATTCCCCGCCTGATTGATATTGGTGTGCCTCCGCACATGCTGGCTGGATCACTCATCGGCATTCAGGCGCAGCGTCTGGCGCGCAAACTGTGCGTCCATTGCAAAAAACCTCGCCGCGCCACAGCAGAAGAATGCCACATTCTCGGCAGGGAAGAAGAAGATGCCCCCATGCTCCATGAAGCCGTTGGGTGTCCTCGCTGCAATAACAAGGGATACAAAGGGCGGGTCGCCATCTGCGAAATTTTACCGTTGGATCGGGAGATGGATGAACTGATTGCCCGCTCAGCCACGCGCAAACAGTTAATGGAATATGCGCTGGAAAACGGCTTTGTGCGCATGATTGATGATGGTATTGATAAGGTGATTCAAGGTATTATTGATTTGCCGGAACTCATCTCCACCATTGATATGACGGAGAGGTTATAATTATGCCCATCTATAACTACAAAGCCATCAACCACATGGGTAAGCGGGTACGGGGAGAACTCACCGCCGCCAACGATATTGATCTGGAAGAACGCCTGAAAAATATGGGCATGGATCTGATTGATCATCAGGAAGCCAAAGCCCGTAAATCCTCACCCTTCGGTAAGGTAGGGCTCAATGACTTGATTGTCATGTGCATGCATATGGAACAGTTAGATCGCGCCGGGGTTCCTCTGCTGGAATCACTGGCCGATATCCGTGATGCAACCGATTCGGATAAACTACGCGATATCCTGACGGATGTGTTTGAATCCCTTAAAGGGGGGGAAGTTCTCTCCAAATCCCTGTCCAAACATCCAAAAGTGTTTGGGGAAGTCTTCGTAGGGCTAATTGCCGCCGGAGAAAAAACCGGGCGACTCGCCACCGCTTTCGACCACCTTGCCCATCACCTGAAATGGACCGCCCAGATCCGAAGACAAATCCGCAAGGCCCTCACCTACCCCACGCTGCTGTTCTTTGTGGTTGTCGGCGTTATTACGGTACTCATGATTTTTGTGGTTCCCAAACTGACGGATTTCATGATCGCGCAAGGCTTCGCCATCCCCATCCATACCCGTATTTTGATTGGGTTTTCCAAATTCATGGGGGAATATTGGTGGCTGGTTGTCAGCTCTCCCATTTTTCTGTTTTTTCTTATTACGGGTCTCTATCGCACTTCAGAACCCGCCGCCTACACCATTGATAAAATCTTTCTGAAATTACCGGTAGTCGGCCCGACCATCCACAAAATTGATCTGGCGCGCTTCACCCACTTTTTTGCCATTATGTTCCGCAGCGGTATTGATATTCTGGACTGCCTGCAAAGTTCACAAAAAGTCGTCAGCAACCGTGTCATTCGTCAGGCCGTACAACAGGTTCGTCGCACAGTCTCGGAAGGAAATTCTCTCACCAGCTCGCTTCGCAACTCCAACCAGTTTCCCAATCTGGTGGTCCGCATGTTCAAAGTGGGAGAAGACAGTGGAAACATGGATGAAGCCCTGATGAACATCAATTACTTCTACGATCGGGAAGTGGACGATGCTGTGGAAAAAATGGTGGGAGCCATCCAACCTACCATGACCCTTTTCCTCGGCGGCATGATTATCTGGGTGGTGGTGAGCGTCTTTTCGCCATTGTATGAAATGTTCAGCAACATGAAGTTTTAAACCATGGCACCACACTTACAACTCCCGACCAGCTCCCACAAAAAATTCATCCTCACCATTGGGGATGAAGGAGCCATTCTCATCTATCAGGATGGCAATAAAGTCCTGCGACGCATGTTTGCGCCCACCCCCAACGACACCAAACAATTTCTTTCCCTGCTTAAATCTGATGAAAAAGCACCCATCCATTTGCTGGTAGATGTGATGGATCAAACCTACGTACCGCAAACCCTGCCGCCCGTCAGTCCGCTCAGTATCAATAAACTCATTCAGCGCCGACTGGATCGGGATTTCCCACCAGATGACCTGCGTGGTGCCGTTCTCATTGGCCGCGCCTCAGAAGGACGTAAAGACTGGAACTATCTGTTTGCAGCGGTTTCGCATGTTCCTCCCCTCTCTCTCTGGCTGCAACTGATTGAAGAACTGCCCAACCGCATGGCTGGCATTCACCTGCTACCCCTTGAGGCAGAGCAACTGCTCAGCCGCCTGTTTCCTGATACGCCTTTACTCAAAAAAGCCCTGCTTCCCCTCAACAAACCCGCAGGCAAACCAGATGCCACCCCCAAACACAGCCAGTGGCAGATTGTGGTCAGCCACCAGAAAGTGGGGGGGTTTCGTCAGATTGTGTTCCATCATGGCAAACTCATCTTCACCCGTCTGGCGCAGCCCATTGGCGAGCCTACCCCGGAAGTCATCGCCGGCAACGTAGAGCAGGAACTGGCCAATACCGTCGAATATCTAAAACGCCTATCCTTCAATCCCGCTCATGGGTTGGATGTGGTGATTATCGTCGCCTCTGAAATACGGCAATCCCTGAACATTCAAGACAGCAATATCCGCAAACTGCATCTACGCACCCCGCATGAAGTCGCCCAGAGTTTTGGACTACTCAAGGCGACAGAGGAAACCGACCATTTTGGCGATGTGGTGCTGACCGCCGCCTTTGGCCTTATGCCGAAACAACGCCTGACATTATTCACTCCCTACACGCGCAAGCTATCAGTTTTGTATCAAGCACGACGCTACGGCCAATTAACGGCAATGGCATTGGCAACATGCCTTCTGCTGGCCAGCCTGACCACCACCTATGAGGTCTACAACCTGAAGAAAGATCTGCGCTTCCAGAAAAAACAACAGCAACAGGCAGAGCAACGACTGCAAGCAGCCGTCAAAGAAAGCCAAACCCTGCCAGATAACCTCTCGCGCATCTCCGATGTGGTCGCCATTTACGAATCCCTGTCCCAATTTGCCGTGTCTCCGTTTGCTCTCATGGCCAAACTCAGTCAGGAACTGGATGAAACGACCCTTATTCAGGAGCTGATCTGGCATACTGATCTGCCTTTTGCCTCATCAGTAAAACTGCCTCCACGCACACAAAGTGGTATGGCACCAGCCGTACCCGCCTCTGATAATGCATCAGACAAACACCTGACCGTACAAGCCATTGTCGATTTTCTGGACAATCGTGGCTCACTCAAAGAATTCAACGAACGGGCAGAAAATTTCTTCAACCGCCTGCGTCAACGACTGCCGCGCTACACCATCACGCATGATGACCTACCCGGCACCATCAGTAGTGATGAAATCTGGAAACAGGATTTCAATAATTCTCAAACAGGCTCCCTGCTACCGGATGAAGATATTTCCGTTCCTATGAATCTGGTGCGCTCCTTGAATGAGCCAAAAGATTCGCCCACATCGGGAGCACCCACACCATGATCGCACGCCTGTCCATCAAGAAAAAATCGCCTGAGCAACCTGCGGCTCAAAGCAGTAAGAACAAGCTGCAACAGTTGAGACAGCAGGTGATATTGCGGCTGGCTACCGCTGCTGGTATCGCATTCGGCATGATGGCACTTTACCTGTCACTGCAACACTGGCAGGAAAGCATCGAGACGGAGAAACGCACCCTGCAAACACGTATCGGCGGTCTCAATGCACAAATCAGCCAGTTGCAGGATGAATACGAAAAAGCCAAACAGTCCCTGCAACTCTATGATTCCTTACAGACCAAGGCCAAACAAGGCAGCATGAGCCTGAACCGTGAAGAGATTGTCCAAAAAATCAGCGACCTAAAGAAAAAGCATCTGATCATTTCCCTACAAATGGAAATCAGCCCTGTTGAGCAGTTAAAAGAAGAGGCCTTCAACCGCAGCACCACCCGTGTCAGCCATATGACCATGACCCTAAGCTTTACCGCGATTACGGATGAATATGCCATGCGCTTCTTCGATGAACTTACCAACACACTCCCCGGTTATGTCCGGCCCGAACAGATCGAGCTAAAACGTGACGGCAAAGTCAATGAAACTTACGTGCGCAGCCTGAGCGCAGGAACCCTGACCGGACTGGTCAGCGGACGCTTCCTGTTGCACCTGCTCGCACTGGAAGCCACCCCCGCTAAGGAGGCAAGCAATGCAACACCCTGAGGTCATATCCTCCCGCATTCGCTTATGGGGGCTGGCTCTGATCCTGCTGTTGGCAGGTATTGGTGTCTCTGTCGCCGCTATTGCGCAAACGCTACCGCTTCCCACCCCGTCGGATTCCCCCGCCCCCCCCCCCCCCCCCCCCCCCCCACCCCCCGGCGCCCCCCCCCCCCCCCCCCCCCCCCCCCCC
>CAZIGK010000024.1:0-28581 GCA_964538615.1 uncultured Rickettsiales bacterium
ATGTGGTAATATGTTCAAACGTCATAGCCCATATACTCCCTGAAATCTTCTGTTATACGTATTAACAACCGCTTTTCCCAATCGGGCGTCATGGGATGCAAAGCCCCACGGAAATAAATCCTTATAATATGGTTAGGATTTTCCAGACGCGTTGAAGTTTTCACCCTACCCATTTCATACGCATGTACTGCTTCGATGATAAGAGGCTTGAAAGTTGCTTCATCAACCAAAGGGTCACAAAATACCTCAAACAATTCATATTCTCTTACAGAATACCCGTTTTCTTTTGGTCGCATATCCTCATAAAACCGCATCAAAATTTTGCCGTCCGGGTGAAGGAAGGCAAAACGCCCCCCCCCTCCACGGTGACCATTACGACCATATTCGCTAGACTTCAGGCACAATAATTCCATGTTTCTTTCAGCATCATAGGCGCGGTCGTAACCATACTCACGATTCGGCATTCTTGCCCCGCTTTTATCATACACAAAAACCATCAGCACTCTCCATGTTTACACTCTGCCCCTGATAGGCAGGGTTATCCTGTAATTCTCTAATGAAAAAACTGGAATGTTTACCGCCCCAAACCTCGCCACTATACAGCATTTTGACCTGCGCTCCTGCCGGTGCATCAACCTTCATTTGATGCAACAACTGCAACAGTTGCTGCTCGGTCATGCCGGAATGAGCATTGATATAAGTTACTGCCGCTTCCCATGTGGTAATATGTTCAAACGTCATAGCCCATATACTCCCTGAAATCTTCTGTTACGCCATTGAGTAGGCCTTTGCATAGATTGCGCAATTCTCCATCCTCTGTCCAAGGATGCAGTGCGCCACGGAAGTAAATCCTTTTAACTTCCGCTTGCTCGCTGTAGCGCGCACGCAAAAAAGCCTCAACTGCTTCAATAATCAAAGGTTTAAAAACCTCTTCTTCCACTGGGGGATCACAAAAAACGTGAAACAATTCATAGTCTATTAATGCATGACCATCATCGGCATAGGTGGTGTCATCATAATATTGCATCAAAATTTTGCCCCCCGGATGCAGAAAAGCATAACGCCCCCCCCCTCCACGGTGACCATTGCGCCCCACATCACCGGCATGTATGCACAATAATTCCATTTTCTTTTCTGCATCATAGGCGCGGCTAGCAAATAATTTTCCATTGGGCAATCGTGCGCCACCCTCTGTTCGGGTCTTGCCATCCACATGCACACCTTCATACACAAATGCCATCAGCACCCCCCTACTTTTACAGTTTTTTAATCTCTATACACGCAGTTCATCATCATGAAAAGAAAATTATTTTCAAAGTCAGCAACTTAAGTCGTGAAGACGATTACTTGTCGAAGCAAGACTCCCCTTAAACGCCTGCAACATTGTGCGTCGAAAGCTCAGCCATGGTCAGCATTAGGCGTCAGGGTAATAATGCTGTTGTGCGGAGTCTCCACAGAAAAATTCATCACAAAATCCCACAGCCGAAGTGTTGACTGCACCACTACCGCATAATAAGTCACTGGGGAGATTCTTAGAATGTATATTCACGAGATACCAAATGCCCATCCAAAGGCCTATGTAACGATAAACAAGAGGAAAGGTTAAACTCGCGCCTCACACATCCGTAAAACAAAACGGGTCGGAGGGGGAAAACCCCGCCGACCCGTTGACCATACAGTCAATAGCGAATGGAACGTTTATGCAGCGCCCGCCATTTTGCTCACTTCCGCAGCAAAATCATCCGCTTCTTTCTCAATGCCTTCACCCAGTTGGAAACGCACGAAACCGGTCAGTTCCACAGGCGCACCCAGCTCTTTTGCAAAACTGGTCACCGCTTCAGAAACTTTGGCTTTGCCATCCATCACATACACTTGCTCCAGCAGCACCACTTCTTCGTAGTACTTGCGCACCCGACCTTCGATCATTTTTTCAATGATATCATCCGGCTTGCCAGATGCTTTTGCCTGCTCACGGAAAATATTACGCTCACGCTCTACCAGCGATGCATCCAAATCCTCACGCCCCAGAGACTCAGGACGGGAAGCCGCAATATGCATAGCAATCTGACGACCAAAATCCGCCAGCTTTTCTTTGTCGCCGGATGATTTCAGCGCCACCAAAATCCCAATTTTTCCCAAACCAGGCTTCACAGCGTTGTGAACATACGATGCAACAATGCCATCACCTTCCACTTTCAGGAAAGCCGCACGACGCAAGTTCATGTTTTCACCAATCACAGCAATCGCGTTAGCAATTTCTTCTTTCACGCTACGACCCGTTGCTGGGTATTGCGCTGCTTCCAATGCTTCCAGATTGTTCACATCCAGTGCTTTGGTCGCAACATTTTCCACCATCGTCTGGAACTGCTCGTTGCGTGCTACGAAATCTGTTTCCGCGTTCACTTCCACCACAGCACCCAATGTGCCTTTTACTGCCACAGCCACCAGACCGTCTGCCGCCGTACGGCCAGCCTTTTTTGCCGCCGCTGCCAAACCTTTCGCACGCAGCCAGTCAATCGCTTCTTCCATGTTACCGTTGGTTTCGGTCAGGGCTTTTTTGCAGTCCATCATGCCCGCGCCAGTTTTTTCACGCAGGTCTTTAATTGCAGCAGCAGATACACTCATTGCCGTGTCCTTTCAAAAATATCATTACGCCTTATTAGCACCCATATCCGGGAGAAGAGACACCTTCTCTCCCCCCAGATGATTGTGCGTTCCAATTAAGCAGCAGCTTCTTCCTGAGCGCCATCTGCCTTGGCAGGCATGTCTTTCTCGCCCAGATCCACGCCGCTTTTCACCATACCGGTTTCAATACCGGCCAGTACTGCATCCCCCACCAGACGGGTGTAGAGTTCAATAGCGCGGCCAGAATCATCGTTACCAGGTACTGGGAAAGTGATGCCATCCGGGTCAGAATTGCTGTCCAGAATAGCCACTACCGGAATACCCAAACGGTTTGCTTCCGCAATAGCCAACGCTTCTTTATTGGTGTCAATCACCACCAGCATATCCGGCAGACCGCCCATATCACGAATCCCGCCCAAAGCCGCATCCAGCTTCTCGCGCTGACGGTTCAGTTGCAGGCGCTCTTTCTTGGTCAGGCCAGAAACTTCGCTTTCCAGTAGTTCCTCAATCTCTTTCAGGCGCTTGATGCTGTTGGAGATGGTTTTCCAATTGGTCAGCATACCGCCCAGCCAACGCTCGTTCACATAGTACTGGCCGCAACGCTTAGCGGATTCTGCAACAATGTCCTTCGCCTGACGCTTAGTACCCACAAACAATACGCGGCCATTTTTAGCCACCACATCATTCACAGCTTTCAGGGCACGCTGCAACATCGGCACGGTTTGTTGCAGGTCAATAATATGCACATCGTTACGAATACCGAACAGGAAAGGAGACATTTTCGGGTTCCAGCGGCGGGTCTTGTGACCAAAGTGAACACCGGCTTCCATCAGCTCGCGCATGGTAAAATTAGGCAATGCCATCTTGTAATACTCCAGATAAAAAAAATCAGTCGAACCGTTATTCCTCCACAGGCTGCATGTTGATGGAACCCCATCAACACACGGAACGCTGGCGCATCAAGAGGTCACCCCTTGCTGGAGCTGGCGGCCTGTGTGTGGTTTATCCACTCTCTTCACAGAAAAAAATGGAGGGTGTTCCATAACCTGAAACCCCAAATCACGCAAGCTTTTTCTTCGCTATCAGGCAACACACCAGAGCGCACGGGCTGCTATCGCGCCAGATTCAGTCGTAACTCCACCCGCCGATTCAACGCCCTGCCCGCTACAGCATCTTCAGTTGCCAGCGGCTCACTATCTGCGGCGTCGCGTACAAACAGACGGGCGGGTTCAATACCTGCATCCATGAGGGTTTGGGCAATATGCCGTGCCCAGGAGCGACTCAAGGCAACTTCTCTGCTATTGGCATGCCCAATCACTTCCACATACAGCATGGGAAAGCCCTGCAATACCGGAAGCAGACGCACAATCGCATCACTTGCCACATCATAGTCCGCTTTGGCGGCCACATCCCGTTTCAGCACCGGCAACAATAGCCGCCGTGTCTCGCCATACACATCAATCGGCAAACCCTGCGCCTGCAGTGCGGTGTCAATCATCTGCCATTGCTCTTCCGCGCTGGGGCAACGCACCGGAGTAGCTTCCGCCAGACTCCGCCCCTGCAAGCACATCAGTTGGTCCTGCTCTTTCTGCACATGTCGTTGCATGGCACCTTTATGCAGGTGCGCCACAATCTGCATCAATTCCTGCTTTTCTTCCGGGCTACGCTCGCGGGTGAGTCGTTGTTCCACAAACCATGGAGCTGCAGGTTGCTGACACGCCACAAGACAAAGCAACAACAGCGCGGGCAAGCATGCCCGCACATGCCGCACGCTTTGTGCTGTCCGCCCAATATAATCGCTCATCCCACACACCCTGTTTAGTGTTTGTCTCCACTCTTTTATCATGAAGCCGTGCCCATGACTACGACCTGTGCATTGCCTAGGCATTTATCGCAGTCGCAAATGCTCAGACAGGTTCGGCACATCTGCCCCATAACGTATGATGGGGTATTCCGCCTGCATTTCCACATGTTCTTCTCCCTGCAAGCGTCCCAACAGGGTTGGCCAGCGCACATGCGCCACAATTTTCAGGCTACGTCCACCATCCCCTTGCCCAATATGGGGGCCATCCACATCAGCCCCCATATAATCTCTGGGGAAATTCGCGTGGAAAAACCGATTAGCGGAATAGATGACATCTTCCTCATTCATCAGCTTCACATCCTGCACGCCTCCAGCCTCCCATTCTTCCACGGTTTTCACCATCAGCATAAACTCAGCGGTGGCTCCTCCGGCCAAGGCTGCTGCATAGAGCGCCGCCTCCAGTCTGCTCCGCAGCAGGTACATGCGGGCGGCATCCAGCCCCAGCATCATGGCCAGCACCACCACTACCAGCACCCCCACCAGCATCACGCTAATCGCCCCTTCCTCCTGTCGCCAGAAACTCTTGTATCCGCGTATCATCGCTTCACCTCCAGCACCTTATCCAGAGGGTAATCGTTACTGGTACGGTAGTAACCTTCCCGTTCCAGTACCTGCCCCCCTATCCCCACCACCTGACTGATCAGCGGTTGATACTCTAACCAAAGTTTCACATGTACCAGATGCTCCTTGGGTTGCACTTGCAATGCCGAAGGTAACGCATGGTATTTTCCCTCAGCAATCTTTCCCTCCCCCGCGCCCTCCCGCCACCAATGAAAAGCGCAGCTTCTCTCATCGCACCCATATTGACGAATACGCATGCGCATACGGTGCCGATGCCCGCCCTTTTCTCCCATCACCTCTTCTGCCTGCACAAACAGCCGCTCCACATCCTCCTCAGACACACGGGTCATTTGCGCCAATATGGTTCCCACATTGCTGACGGTTTTTTCCATGCGCGCAACAGTACGCAGGTAATAGAACACCTCCGATCCCCCTAATGCCAGCAGAGACAGCAACGGTAAAGCAAAGGCAAATTCCATCATGGCGGCTGCCCGTTCACATTGCCAGAAGCTGCGCAGGCACGCCCGCTGCCTGCATCGGTGTGTGCGTCTATATCGGCTCATAACGCAACAATCCCCGGCTCTCAATATCTGGCAGCCGTCCCAGCAATGTCTGGGTAAAAGGCAAAATCGGCTGCCAGTCATAATGTACGTTCACTAAAATCACCTCAGCAGCGGAGGCCGCGCCAGTTATCGCAAGAATATTCGCATCCACCACAATCGGCTCATCGGGCTGAACAGGGTTAAAAATACGTTGGTTACGCTTGTAATAACTATCGCTATTACCAAACATACTCAGCGTCAGATGCAGCCGATCAGCATCCAGAAGCCGTGCCGGATCCTGCTGCTGCAGGTGCTTCTTCAACCCTTGGCGAATCTCTTTTTCATCCCCACGTCCCATCAGGGTGGCGTTGCAGGCTTGCGCCACCACAGCTTCCAATACGGTGGCGTGAAAAAAATAGCTTCCTACTTCCAGCATCAGGGTCATCAGCATCAGCAGCACCGGAAACACCAGCGCAAACTCAACAGCGGTGCTACCTTCCTGATGCCGGACAAAACCCATGGCTATTGCGTAGCCTGCTGCGCCTGATGCCGCAGACTATCCAGCTCATGGCGGCTTAACGCCTCCCCCAGCGTCAATACATGCCGCTCAATCTCGGAAAGAGGCAAAGCCAGCAATCCGTCTGCCGTCATGTTCTGCTGTTGCAGATAGGCTTTCATATCCTGCAAAAAACGGTAACTGGGCAGTGCGTTAGACATCAAGGCCATCATGCCAAATAACAATACATCCTCCCGGTCAAAATACACCTCGGATGGATCCGGCTCGTGACAGCAATCTTTTCCCATGGAAAAACACCTCATAACGCATCTGTGAAGAACTGCATCATAGGAGGCGCCTGCGCCCCTGTCAAAACGTTGCGCACATGCCGTTAAAAAAACACCCCCGCAAGCCATCGCTGCGAGGGTGTAGGCTACATAGAATCTGCCGTGGAAGGATGTCCGTATTACCGGAAACAGAGCCTAACGTACAAAAGCAGAGTTACTTGGCAAACAGTTTGCTGTAACGGCGCTTTGCACGGTCTTTCCAATAACCACGGTGGTACGCGTCACTGGCCAGCAGTGGCAGTACAGAACCGGCTTCCGCAAACACCATCTGTTCGTAAACCGTATCCACCTTACCCCAGCTGGACGCTTCTTTCAGCGTGGAGCTGGAACAAGCACCATCGCGCACATCCGCAACCGTAATCTGAATAGCATATTTGTGCATTTCCACATCCTTGCCCAGAATTTCGGCACACACCACCGTATCCTGCACAAAGTTTTTCGGCACACCACCTCCAATCATCAACAGACCGGTGCTGCCTGCTGCAATTTTAATGTCGGTCAGCTCACGGAAATCTGCAATTGCATCAATGGTCAGATAGTTACCAGGGTTTTCCACCTGATGTTTCACCAGACCAAACCCAGCGGAAGAATCCACAAACGCAGGGCAGAAAATCGGCACATCATGCTCATAAGCCAATTGCACCAGCGAATCTTTTTTCTTCGCAGCACCATCGGCCAGATATTTACCCATCTCCCAAATGAACTCGCGGGAACTATAAGGGCGGCGCTCCAGAGAATTGGCAATCTCCAGAATGGTATGGTCACAGGCCTGCAACTCTTCCTCATCAATATAGGTATCATAGATACGGTCAATGTAGAGATCGCGCAGCTCACCATCATCCTGAAACTGGTTGCCCTGATAATGCTTAAAGCCCAGTGCCTCGAAGAAATCCATATCCACAATGCTGGCACCTGTAGAAACAATGGCATCCACCATGTTGTTTTTAATCAGGTCAGCATAGAGCTTCATGCAACCACCAGCAGAAGTTGACCCCGCAATGGTCAGAATGACACTGCACTCCTTATCCGCCAGCATTTTATTGTATATACCTGTTGCACGCGCCAAATCACGCGATGTGAAGGACATATGATCCATCGCGTCAATAATCGGGCGGGCGTCAAAGCTGGTAATGTCAATATGCTTCACTTCGCGGGAGAGAAATTCCGCCTTACGGTTATCGGTCTTTTTGGTTGCTGAAGCCGTCATGGGCTACTCCTTTACACTACAACGTCTATAGAATGTGAAAAATGGGATAGAGAGGGTTACGCAACCGCCGCCATAAGCGCAGGTTGCATGGCGTCTTCATCATACATGGTCATCATCGGCGCTTCATTCACTGCTACCAGCGGCTCAAACTCGCCAAAGCCATTGAAGCCTGTCGCCAAAATACGGCTATAGGCTCCCAACTGCCCAATCTCAATATAATCGCCTTCGCGCATATCTTCCGGCAGGTAGAATGGCCCTTTCATAAAGTCCATGGAATCACAGGTCGGCCCGTAGAAGCTGAATGGCAATACATTCATGCTGCCGTGCCCATGGGGTCGAATCAGACGCACAGGGTAAATGAAGCCCGGCACTCCCGCATCAAACAGGCTGCCATAGGTGCCATCATTGATATAGAGATGCTGGCCACGACGCAAATCCACCCGCACCACGGTTGAACCCGCTTCAGCCACCAGTGCACGTCCCGGCTCGCACATCAGTTCACAGTTTTTGGCAAAGCTCATGGCGTCAAACTGCTCATGAATTGCATCCATAAAATCGGACAGAGGCGGAGGTGTCATGCCCGGATACACGGAGGGAAATCCACCACCCACATCGAACATATCCAACGGCACGCCAGCTTTTTCCACCACATCTGCAGCCATTTTCATAGCCATGCGATAGGCGTTCGGATGCATGGTCTGTGACCCCACATGGAAGCACACACCCAGCTTTTCCGCATACTGGCGCACTTTACGCAACAGAAAAACAGCTTCGCCCGTGCCAATCCCAAACTTATCCGCCAGATTCAGTTCGGCGTAGGTATTAGGCATGCCGATACGCACATACAGTGCCAGATCCTCGGCATATTCCGTCTCCTCCAGAATCTTGTCCAGCTCTTCCACAGAATCAAGGGAGAAATGGCGCACACCATACGTGAAATACGCCTCGCGAATGGTACGGCGAGATTTCACCGTATGCATAAAATGCAGCTTTGCTTCCTCACCCAGCGTCTCGCGCACCAGCTTCACCTCATTCAGGGAGGCAACGTCATAATGCGTCACTCCGGCATCACGCAACACGCGCAGCACCAGTGGTTCCGGGTTGGTTTTTACAGCAAACAATACCTTCCCCCGGAAGTTTTCCAGAAAAAACGTGGCGGCTTTAGTCACCGCATGTTCACGAAAAATGGGAAGTGGCTTTTCAGGGCGCAGTGCAGCTATCGCAGCGGGAACGTCCGTGTATTTTTCCATCGCATAAAGCCTCGCAAGATTTGTTACACAAAGCGCTAAATCTTGCAAAGCTTTTGGGGTACGCACAGATTTAGCGAATCCCCCTCATAAGGCAAAGTAAGGCCATTTGTAAACGCCTATTTACACTTGTCATAAAAAATTCTCATTACCGTTGCAAAAAAATCACATTTTTCGTTGGGCTTCATAGGCTTACGCACCGCTTCGCTTGCCATCTATCAGCCTGAAAAAACGCCATTTCCTGACATCAGGTCACTGTTTTTTCCTCCACCTTCCCTGCAAACGTCCCCCAGCCACGCTTGAGGGTTGACTTTCCTCCCCGCCGCGGCAATCATGCTGCCCGCACAGAATGTTCACAGGTGGCTTTGGCTGGGATGATGGCGCATGTTTAATCCCAACTACTGCACGCTAATCTGATGATAAGGTAGCCCCAGAACGTGGCCCAATACCCCTACCCCTTTCCGCATTACAAACTGGCAGGCACCTCGTCTGCCCGCATGACGCAAGAGCCTGCCGTGCGCGCCCTCCTGAAAGGGATTGTGGATGTGTGCATGCCGCTGAAGCTCGACTGGTTCTTTGATCTTTTCCGTCCTACCGCCACCCATCCGGATCTGGTGTTGGTCTGGGGACGCAAAGAACGCAGTCTAAAAGCTATCGCCATGGCAGAAAAACTCAAGCTGCCGGTCATCACGCTGGAGGACGGATTTCTGCGCTCACTGGATTTAGCAGGAAGCGACCGCAATCCCCTTCTCAGTATCATTATAGACCCCATCGGCACCTATACGGACTCCACCCAGCCTTCCTATCTGGAAGACTTGCTGAACAATGACAGCCTCTACACACCAGAGCTTATGTCCAGAGCGCAATTTGCGCTGGATCTGTTTCTGCAAGCGCGCTTATCTAAATATAATAGCGCACCGGATACCCTCCCCGACTGGCTACGGAACGAAACACGGGATATTGTACTGGTCGTGGATCAAACCAAGGGGGACGCTTCCATCGTCGGTGCGCAGGCCAATGGCCGTAGTTTCCTGACGATGCTGGCGGATGCCCTGACCATGCACCCCAATGCCCTGATTGTGGTTAAAACCCACCCAGACGTCATTGCCGGTAAGAAAGAAGGGTATCTCACCTCTCAACGCGGACACCAGCGCCTTCGCCTGCTGTCGGATGATATTCACCCCCCCGCACTGCTGGATCGGGTCAAAGAGGTCTTCACCGTCTCCAGCCAACTGGGTTTTGAAGCGCTGTTACGCGGCATCCCTGTCAATTGCTATGGCCTGCCTTTCTATGCGGGTTGGGGACTCACGCGGGATGCCCAAACCTGCGAACGCCGCACCGCCAGACGCAACGTGCAGGAATTGTTTGCAGCGGCCATGCTGCTTTACCCACGCTATTACAGCCCGTTTACGTGCAAACCCTGTGATTTGGAAGATGTTATCCATCTACTGCAAGAGCAACGCCGCCAGCATCAACGTCTGGGGCAATCCATTCACGCCATAGGCATGAGTCGCTGGAAGCAGGAAGTGGTACGGGATTTTCTGGAAACACCACGCAATCAGGTCACCTTCCACACCGACCCGCGGGATGCGGTGCAGGCCATGCGCAAAGACCATGGGCAACTGATTGGCTGGGCCAGCAAGCTAAGCAGCAAAATACAGGAACAACTGGAGGAAGCCGGTATTCCCATGCTGCAAATGGAAGATGGCTTTATTCGCTCAATCGGTTTAGGTGCCAGCCTCACCCGCGCCGCTTCACTGGTGCTGGATGGCCGCGGTATGTACTACGACCCCCGCACCCCCAGTGATCTGGAGCACCTGTTAGAATATGGCACCATTCCCATGGAGCTAGTCCACCGGGCAGCGGATATCCGTCATATGATACTCCACCGCCAGCTCAGCAAATACAATCTGTCCTCAGATTTACCTTTACCCGATCTCCCCACAGACAAGCGCATCCTACTGGTGCCCGGTCAGGTGGAAGATGACGCCTCTGTGCGCTGTGGCTCACCGGAAATCACCAATAACCGCGACCTGTTGCAGGCCGTCCGCCTGAAAAATCCGGATGCTTTTATCCTCTACAAACCCCACCCGGATGTAGTCGCAGGCTATCGCAACGGTCATGTGCCGGATGCAGAAAACTGTGCGGATGTTGTCCTCGGCTCCATCGGCATCACCCAACTCTACCCGCTGGTAGATGAAGTGCACACCATGACCTCGCTCACCGGTTTTGAAGCCCTGCTGCGCGATAAAACCGTGGTCTGTTATGGCTTGCCTTTTTATGCAGGCTGGGGACTGACGCGAGATGAAATGCACTGCCCACGCCGCACCCGCAGACGCACCCTGAATGAACTGATTGCCGCCACCCTGATTCTCTACCCCACGTACGTGGATCCGGTTACCCGTCTGGTCTGCCCGGTTGAAATCATCATTGACCGCCTGAGTGGAAAACTACCCGCCACCACAGGCGCACATGAAGGTATAGCTCCCATATTCCGCTGGCTACAAGCTTTTCTGGTTCTCTCGCGGCGCAGTATGCAAGCCCCCCCACCTTCTTCCACAAAAAAGAATAAGTCATGAAACTACTGCTTCTTCAGGGGCCGGGCACGCCCTTTTTTGGCTGGCTGGCAGATTTTTTGCAACGCGAAGGGCATCAGGTAAAAACGGTGGCCTTCTGCGGTGGGGATGAAACCTACCTGCGCTGGGGCTGCCGCCAGCCTCTGGAGATTATTCGCTGCCAATCTGCGCAGGAAGAACTAAACGACTGGTACGCCCACTTGCTACAGAAGCACCAGCCGGATGCCGTGTTATTGTTTGGGGATTGCCGCCCCATCCATCGCCCCGCCATTGAACAGGCTACCGCCCGCGCTATTCCCTGCTGGGTCTTTGAAGAAGGCTATCTGCGCCCCCACTGGATTACCATGGAATCTAAAGGGGTAAATGGCTTTTCTCATTTGATGCACCAACGGGAACACTTACGGCAATTAGCCGAAACACTGGATGGTACAACTCAGGAAACAGACCCTCCCGCCTTTGGTTCCACTCTCTCCCGCCGCGTCGCTTACGATATCCTCTACCATTGCCTGAACGGGCTATTATTCTGGCGCTACCCACTGTACCAAACCCACCGCCCCTACCCCATCTGGCAGGAATATCTTCACTGGTGCAAACGGCTCGTCCGCATGCAATGGCGTAAATACCGCTATCACCATACGTTCGATTTTTTTGTGCAACAAAGACAGGATCGTTTTTTCCTCTACCCCCTACAGTTGGATAGCGATTATCAGTTACGCATTCACAGCCCCTATCGCAACCAACGGGAAGCCATAGACCACACGATTGCGTCCTTCGCCGCCTATGCCAGTGCGGAAGATTATTTGTTATTCAAAGGCCATCCCCTGGATAATGGCATGGAAGATTTTCGGCAAGTGGTACAAACCATTGCCGATACACATGGCGTGGCACATCGGGTCGCCTTCATAGAAGGCGGACACCTACCCACATTGCTGCGTCACTGCAAAGGAGTGGTATTGGTCAATAGTACCGTTGGGTTATCCGCTTTACAGCATGGCCTGCCCGTACATTGTCTGGGCACCGCCATTTACGCCATGGACGGCCTCACCCACCAAGGCTCGCTGCATAGTTTCTGGCATTATACCAGCCGCCCTCAAAAGAACCTGCTACAGGCTCTTCGGCAGCAATTACTTTCGGAAACACTGGTCTATGGCAGCTACTTCTGTCAGGTGAAAGATTGCTTCCCCGCCATTATGCGCAAAATACACCCGCTTTCAGCTAAATAGCGTCGTCACAACCTTTAGAGAGTGCAGGCACGAAACGTTAAAAAACCACCTCTGCAAGCCATTCAACATCTGGTGACATCTCATGATCACGTATCCACCGCGGCATGCCATCCCCTGTTAGACGAGGCATTAAAGCCCGGCCAATACCCCTGCCGCAATCGCAATCTGATAGACAACCTGCGTAAAGTCCATGGCGTTCTGGAAGAGTTTTTTATCCGCTTTCGGCGGCACCAGAATCTTATCTCCCGGCTCAATATCCCCACCGGAACCAATCATCGCTTCACCATTGCTTTTCAGCAAAATAATGTTCGCTTTATCGGCGCGCTGACCATAACCACCTGCCTTTTCAATATAATCACCCATACCATATTCCGGTTGATAGACCACCGCCTGTGACATAAAGACTTCGCCTGCAATTTCCACCACATTGGAACGGCGTGGAATCACAATCACATCACCCGGCTCTAGCAGAATATTCTGCTGCTCACCATTGCGAGACGTCACCACTTTCCCCTGCGGCTCAATGCGGCTCGCACGCACCACAAAATCCTGTACCAATTTGGCTTCCTGCGTACGGATGCTGCTTTCTCCCAATGTTTCCGACATCGCCAGCATGGTTTCTTTTTCTAACCGCTGCAACGACTGCTCAATCTGGTGCCTTTGTGAAACTTTTACCGATTCCCGACGCACATGAATCGCTTTTGCATCCACAATATTGCTATCCACCGGAATACGGTGCAACACATCCAGCAATCGGGTGCCATTGCGAACCGCCAACACATTCGGCCCTTCATATTGCCCTTCAATATAAACCAGTATCTTATCCGATGCCGGGTTCGTCATCAGGGTCACCACATCACCATCCTGAAGGGTAAATTCCTTAAACTCCACCAGAGTAAGGCTTTCTTTCACATTCTGTCCGTGCCGAATCCCTTCAACGCTAATTTGCATGGCGTTCACCGCTTCGGGAATAATCTCCAAAGCCTCCTGCCCTGTCACCACTCCCGGCTTAAACTCCAATTGATACGGAGCCGATACATTCCCCAGCAATGTTACACGAGGTCCGGTTTGGCGCACGACCACACTGTCGCCATCCTGAAACTGAATATCCGGCATGGTACCATCCAGCAAAAAGCGGTAGAGATCCACCCGCTCTACGACCTTGCCACGCCGCACCACCTCAACATTGCGGTAACTTCCCACATCCGCCTGCATGCCTCCAGCGCGATCCAGATAATAGAATATACTATCCCCCGGCACCCCTGCATAACGCCCCGGTTTACTCACCCAACCTGTCACCATGATATTCACGGGCTTGGCATTCAAGACATTTGTATAGACCTTAAACCCATCCCGATACACTTTGCGCACCGCATCCCGCACTTTACCGGTCAGGTCACGGTTCGCCACCCCTTGCACCTGCACCGGGCCAATATCCGGCAGAAAAATATTTCCCTGACCATCTACCACGAAAACATCATTAATGGCCACGGTACCCCATGTCTGCACGCTCAGCCGATCACCTATCGCAATCACATAGTCCGGATTCATGGACTGATCCCGACCGGCGACAAAGTTTCCATTAAACAACTGACTACCGAAGACAGGAATGCGCGATTCCGCAACCGCATTTTCTTTGCTTTTCGGCTCGTTGCCATGAGCGGTGTTGGGATATTGTGCCTTCGCCGCTTCATCCGTCGCTTGCGCATTGTAAGGACTATCATCCCGTGCCTCAGCAGGTTGTGCCGCCCCATAGTTCGCCTCTTCCTCGCCCATGACGTCCGGCATGCTATCCATCCGCGCATTTTGTGCCCATGCATCCGGCACCCCCGACCAGACGGCCAACAATAAGCAGCTTATGAAACAGGCAATGCGGGTCGTCATATCAAATTTTCGCATGTTCTCTTACCGAAGCTATGAGCATAGAAATCAACAGGTAGAATATGAAGCTGAGGAAAAAGACGGTCAGCACATTGTGCAACCGCTCCGGATAATCCGGATCCGATGGCACAGACGGCGGCACAATGACGGATAAATACCGTATTTGTCGGGCAGATTCCGCTCTCGCGGTCTCCAGATACGTCAATGCCGCCTGATAGGATTTCTGGGCAAATTCTTTCTCCATCAACGCCGCTTCATACCGAGCAATAGTTTCGTTCAAGGCGTCTTCTCCATCGGTATTCACCAAACGCTGGTTCTCCCGCTCAATCTGCAATTTCAGGGAGGCAATACGGCTGGCCAGACGCTTCACCTGCGGTGCATCCGGTTGCATATAGGCACGCATCTCGCTGTAGAGGGTCTGGGTCTTGGCCAATTCCCCTTCCAACACACCTTTAATGGTTGCCACACTGGTGGCCGCTTTCGCGGGGTCCATCTCTTCGTTCGTATTCTGAAACGCCAGCATCGCAGAACGCGCTTCCAGCAGCCGCGCTTCTGCCAGCGCCAGTTCACGCCGGGCAAAGTTTAGCTGATCCTGCCGGGAGCGGTTGGAGAGATCATTCACCACCTTCTCCGCATAGCCCAGCAAAGCTTCCAGCATATGCTTCGCCTGCTCTGGGGAAGGGGCGCGGTAACGAATCTGCGCCACGCCAGACATGGAATCAAAATCCACCCCAATCAGCCCTTTACGCCAACCGCCCGTGTAATATTCATACGCATTTTCCAGTGTTGCATCCTTCTCCAGTCGGGAAAAGCGATCCAACGCCGCATCAGAATACACCTCTACAAACCGATGTTCTTCCATCAGCTTGCGTAACGCATCGCGGGATTCCAGATATTCTTTTGCCAGTCGTGCATCTTTGTCCGATACACTGGCTCCCATGCCCGCCCCCAACAACGAATCCAGTATCGGGCTGCCATTCCCATCCGCTGAGTGAATGACAAACTCCGCATGCGAGGTATAATAATCACTGGCCATCAGCCCCCAGTATAAACTGGCCAGCAAGGTAGGAATCCCCACGGCAAACAGCAGTTTCAAAAGCAACAGGCGTAACCTTTGCTTACGCATCTGGCGCACGTCTTTCACCGGCTTCTGGCTTAACAGCACAGCCGGTTGCTCAACAACAGGATTCGCATTAGGTTGTCCGGTCATGAAGGCATCCTGCAATAATCATCGTAACGGGCAAAGGCCAGATCAATATCCTCATACATGGTTAACTGCCCCTGATGCAATACCGCGCATTGCTGGCATAAGCTTTTGATGGTGCCTGCGCTGTGAGATACCACAAACAACTGTGAACGTTCCTTACGTTCGTCAAAAGCAATACGGCATTTTTGCTGAAACGGCTTATCCCCAACCGCCGTCACTTCATCAATCAGGTACACATCAAAATCAATGGCCATACTAAGCGCGAATGCCAGCCGCGACTTCATACCGGATGAATAGCGGCTGATCGGTTCGTAGAAATACTCTCCCAACTCGGAAAAGGTCAGCGTAAAATCCAGCACCGGGTCAATATCCTGCTGGTAAATACGCGCCACAAAGCGGGCATTTTCTTCTCCCGTCAGAGATCCATTAAAACCACCGGCAAACCCCAACGGCCAAGACACACGCTTACCATGCTTGCGCACTTCTCCATGATCCGGCATTTCTGCACCGGAAATAATACGCATCAAGGTTGATTTTCCGGCTCCGTTGCGCCCCAGCACCCCAATATTCACACCGGATGGCATGGCCATGCTGACATTATCCAGAATCACCTTCGTGCCCGCATGCGAATGATATGCCTTGGAGACGTGATCCAGCTCGATCATATCCGATGCACCACCACCATATGCTCACCCCGGCGACAGATCAGGCGGGTTGTTTCCTGATCACGCTCGAAACGCACGCGACGGCACTGGTAACCACTGGCCGCTTCGTAGCCGCGCTCCACTGTAAAGCGCACCTCTTCTGCCGTCTCGGTCGCACCTATCGCGGCCTGAAACACCGCTTCCATCACCCGGTCACGTTGCGCTGCCGTCAGGCTGTTTCCGTCCGTAAACAACACATCCCCTTCATAGGTAAAAGCGGGCGTATTCCTCGCCGCCAATGGTGAAAGCCTGCCCGGATGACAGGCCGTCATCAACAGCACCAGTAACGCCAACACCCCGTGTTTCCATCTGCATCGCATGCGAGACATCACTTTCCATTCATCACCAGACCCCACTCATGCATGTGGGATACACCTTTTTATCACATACCATCTATAGTATTAAAAGCCAAGAAAAACCCGGCCTACAACCCAGATATAGCATCCACCACTGCGGCAATGGTCGTATCCATCTGTTCTTTACGATGCACGGAACTGATAAAGAAACGTAACCGCGCCGCCTTTTCCTCTACGGCGGGGTGAATGATCGGCTGTACATTAATCCCTTTTTCAAACAATCGGTTAGATACCAATGCCGCCTTGACGGAACTGCCCAAAATCACCGGCACCACACAATACCCGTCACTCAAGCCCACATTCAATCCTGCGGCTTTCGCTTTTTCTCTAAAGTACAGCCCATTCTCATGCAACGCCTGCACTCGCTCCGGCTCCGCCTGCATCACCCGTATTGCTTCCAAAGAAGCTGCTGCCAAAGGCGGTGCAATTCCCACACTATAGACAAACCCCGGACAGGTGAATTTCAAATACTCCACCAACGCACGTGAACCAGCAATATAGCCCCCTGCACTGGCAAAGCTTTTGCTCAGGGTTCCCATCCAAATATCCACATCGCTCGCCTGAAGGCCAAAATGCTCCCGCACCCCGGCTCCGGTAGCACCCAGCACTCCCATGGAATGCGCCTCATCCACCATCAGCAATGCTTTGTATTTATTTCGTATTTCTACAAACCGATCCACTGGCGCAATATCGCCATCCATACTGTAGATACCCTCGACCACCACCAGTACCCGTTCAAACTGGTGACGGTTTTCTGCCAGATAAGCCTCCACTTCCTGCCAGTTATTATGGCCGAAAGCGCGCCGATGAGCGCGGGATAACAAGGCTCCCACCAATGCACTGTTGTGAATTAACTGGTCATGCAAAATCAAATCCCGTGGGCCAAACAAATGCCCAATGGTCGTCACGTTGGTCGCATGACCACTCACGTAAACCACCGCAGCTTCTGCCCCTATCAGTTCTGCCAGAGCCTGCTCCAACTGTCGCTGCACCGGTCGCTCACCGGAAACAACCCGACTGGCAGAGGCAGAGGTGCCATAGGTTGCAATGGCATCAATCGCTGCCTGATTAACCCGCCCATCTCCGCATAAGTTCAGGTAATTATAGGTGGAAAAATTCAGCATTTCCCGCCCATGAATATGCGTCACATCCCGCGCAACCCCATCATGCGGCTGGAAATAAGGACTGGTAATGCCCGCCTTTTCAGCTACCGCCTTTTGCACCCGCAACTGTTGATAGCCTGGCCATTGCTCAAACTGATACCAGCTTGCGGGAATCTCAGACACCGCCGCTGTTGCTTTTCCTGCTGCAACATTCGCATCCGGCAGGTTCGCACTCGCTGCACATTCCGCCCCCGCAGGCATTACCCGCTTTTGCTGCATGAGTTGTTGTAATAGCTGGCGCTTTTCATCGGCGCTCATCCCTTGCAGGCGCTTGCCCTGTTCGTTCATGCAATCAATCCGGTTTTCGATGCTTCCATTTCACGCAGTTGCTCTTGCAGCTCCGCATCGGTCAGGGATTCTCCCTCCACCGCATGACGTGCCAGCAAAGCCGCTGTCTGCTGCGTCTTTATGTCAGCATCCTCGGCATTCGACAAGGTTTTTTCCGCCAATACTTCATCCAGTATGCGCTCAGCAAGCCGGGCAACGGTCATACCATCCGATAACGCCATCATCGGCAGTTCCACCCCAAACTGGCGTTCAATAGCAACCCCCAGTTCCACCAGCATCAGAGAATCCATACCCATCTCGAAAATGGGCTTATGCACATCCATCTTATCAGCGGGCAAGCGCAAAATATGCGCCAGTTGCTCACACAACATTTCCTGCAACAAACCAGAGAGTTCGTGCCGATCCATCTGTTGCGCCATATGGTAGAAATCCTGCGCATCACCATGGTCTTCATGCTCTTCCCGCATACTGGCCTGCAACCATGCGTAGGCTGGTGCCTGTGCCAACGGCAGCGATTTACGAATCCGGTGCCATTCCAGCGGCATCACACCATAGGTTCCACCCTGGCCGCGTGCCAGAACCTGTCCCAACACGTCCAATGCTTTTTCAGCGGTCAACGGTTCTTTACCCAGCCGGTGTGCCAGCGCTTCCTTCACCTGCGCATGTTGCACCAGATACCCCGCATCATCAATCGGCCCCCATGCCATCGCATAGGTCGGCAGACCTTCTGCACTACGGGCTTCTGCCAGAGCTTCCAACACCATGTTTGCCGCCACGTAATTGGCCTGACCGGGGTTACCCAAATAGGTTGTGGCGGAGGAATAAAACACCATCCAGTCCAGTTGCATACTGCGTGTCAGAACATCCAGCCAATGCGCGGATGCCGCTTTTGGCTGCCACACCCGCTGCACAGAAGCTGCATCCATATGCTTTGCCAGCTTATCATCCAGCACCATCGCGGTATGCAAAATCCCCCGCACTGGCGGCATTCCCAACCGCTCTGCTGTCTGCAACAGATGGCTCACACCTTCTTCTGTGGAGGCATCTGCGGCGACAATCTCCACCTGCACTCCGTTATGTCGCAGGGTCTGCAAGCGTGCCTCCACTTCCGCAGAGGTCACACCACGGCGACTGTTCAATATCAGAGAGCGCGCCCCTTTCGCCACCAGCCATTCCGCGGTAGCCAAACCAAAACCACCCAAACCGCCAATTAGCAAATAGGTCGCATCGGGCTTTGCCTGCCATCCCTGCCGCATCGGCACCGCATGTGTTGGCGCGGGCTGCATCTGCACAATAATTTTTCCACTATGACGGGATTGCTGCATGGTGCGGAACGCTTCCACCGCCTGATTCGCACCAAATAACCGATAGGGCAAGGCATGGAAAGCCCGCTCACGGAAATAGTGCATCATCTCCGCAAAAACAGCCTGCGAACGTTCCCGCTGGAAGGTCAATAGCTGATCCGCATCAATCCCGAAATAACTGATGTTATTGCGTAATGCCCGCATCGCCATGGCGGAATTCGCATAAAAATCACGCTTACCCAGCTCCAGAAAACGCCCAAATGGTTTCAACAATTCCAAACTGGACTGCATGGCCTGCCCCGCAAGGGAGTTCAATACCACATCCACACCACGCCCCTGTGTGGCCAACCGTACAGCATCCGCAAAGCTGGTATCGCGGGAATGAAAAATATGCTCTACCCCCAACGCTTTCACCAGCGCGCGCTTATCCGCAGAGCCTACCGTCGCCATGACCGTAGCTCCCAGTTGTTGCGCCACCTGAATGGCGGCCAGCCCAACGCCTCCCGCTGCACCATGAATCAACACCACGTCTCCCGGCTGCACATTCGCCAGTGTTTTCAAGGCATAATAAGCAGTAAAAAACGCGGCAGGAATGGTCGCTGCCTCCGCAAAATCCATATGCTTCGGCAATACAGCCACCGCCGTGGTGGAAGTGGTTACCACATCCGAAAAACAAGACGGCGCAAAAGCCAGTACCCTGTCTCCAACCGCCACATCACGGCAACCTGCCCCCACCTCTATCACTTCACCGGCACATTCCATGCCCAGTGTCGGGCCGGCGAACCCATCTTCCACCGCTTCATCCGGCAGCAGTCCCATGGCCCACATCACATCACGGAAGTTCAACCCCGCCGCATGCACTTTTACCCGAATTTGCTCATCCCCCAGCGGCGGCAATGCGGCCGCCTGCCATTGCAGACGATCCAGCAATCCCGGTGCGGGGGTATCCAACCGCACACGCTCTCCTTCAGCAAGGCGTGCCATGACCCCCTGCTGCATGCGCAAGGCTTCAATGCGCGTCGGAGTCACATGCAGTTCGCGCTCTTCACGGTAATGCTGACAGACACGCGCCACACGCGCCCAATCCACAGACCCCACGCGCTCGACATATCGGACATTCAATTCGGCATATTCATTGGCCAATACCCGTAACAACCCGCGCACACCGGCCTGTGCTGCCCCCTGCCGCTGCTGGCAAGCCACCCAGAATGGCTGATGTCCGGGCGCCACCGCCTGCGCAAAAGCCTGCACACAAGCCAGCGCTGCCTGTGTCAATAACAGCCCTTGTTGCGGGGGAGTATCATAGACAAACCAAATCGCATCCACGGTTGCATACTGCTGTGCAACTGCATGCCAATCATCAGACTGGCAGGATGCCACAAGTGGCTGCTGATGCACCACCACCTGATACCCCTGCTGCTGCCATGCCACTTGTGCCTCTGTCAGCAATGGCTTGTCTTCTCCCAGCAACAAAACCGTCCCCTGTGCGGAATGCTTCTGCCCTGCATTCGCCGCATCCTGTCGGCGTTGCAACCGCATGATACGCCACCCTGCCAGTTCCACCTGCTCCATCACGTCCAGCCCGGCAGCCTGCCAGTCCACCTTGCTATCCGTGTCAGATGTCTGCATCATCCCCCAAGGCAATGCTTCCACCCACAGGTGATAGCTTGCTCCCGGCTTCAGCCAACCCGCAACCGATGCCACAACATCTGTGGTCAGCCTATCCACGGGCAACCATGGGCTAATCGCCATATCTACAGGCTGATACTCCTCCCATGCCGCATACAGAACATGTGGATAGCCGGGGGTCTCTGCCTGCAAACGCTCCATTACGGCGGCATCCGGGTGGGTCAGCAGTATCGTTGCCTGCTCAGGAGTCACAGCCTGTGCCAGCATATGTACCATGCCCGCACTTTCCGGCGCCATCACCCCAATCACCGCATGTGCCGGATGCCTCGCTATCGTATCGGATACGCTATGCAGCCAATCCTGCTGCGCGATCCACCAGTCTTTCATTCCCTCCAGGTAGTGCTGCATCTGTGGTTGCGTGGTTGCTTCCCACAAGGGGGCTGTCTGCTTCCCTGCCCACAAACTGGCCAGTTGTGTCCGCAATTGCAACACGGGCAATAGCGCAGGCAACCAGTCCGGATGCACAGCCAGACAATCACGCAGCCATGCTTCTGCATCCGGCACCGCTTCTGTCCACTGCCAGCCATTCGCAACACGTCGGGCATATCCCGCCTGCGTCAGGGCATCCATTTCCTGACGGAATCGCGCTTCAACCTGCGGCGCCACATCATGCGCCACCGCCTTATCCGTCACCTCATCCTGCTGCGTCCATTCCTGCCAGACCTGACGCCATACGGCAGCCTGCATGCAAAGCCGCGCTTCCAGCATCTCCCGACAAGGCGCTAACAGGCGGTCTGCTTCCACTGCAACCACCCGCCCCTGTTGGGTATCCGGCTCCGGCAGATGAATGGCTTGCCATTGCAGCACCAGTTCAGACCAATGGCGGTTGCGTTGCAATTCCGCTTTCTGGAAACGCGCATCCCGCAAACGTGCCACCACGGCACCCGCAGCATCCAACACATCCATATCCACGATCAGGGAACGCGCACTCACCCGTTTCAGGAAGACCACCGCCCGCGCCGGCATGCCAGCCTGCGGCTCCAGTCGTACATAACCAAAGCGGGAAGGCAGATAGGTCTGCGACCCAACCCCCAAAGCCTCACCCTGATGATACAGCAGCGAGAACAACGCCTGAAAGGCTCCATCCATCAATACCGGCGGCAAATGCATCGGCTGCATTGCACGCGCAACCGTGGTTGGCATCACCAACTCCGCAACCGCCTGTCGTTCTCCCACAAAAACCTGTTTAACCGTCTGAAAAGATTCGCCATACGCCAATCCCAGCCGCTCAGCAATCTGGTAATGCGCCGCCGCATCCACGGTCATCGCAGCATCCGCGCCAACCTCTTCGGGTAACGGTTCCGGAGGCAGATAATCCTGCACCAAACTCCCGACACAATGGGTCACCCATGCTTCCTCACTGAAACGAGGGCGGCTCTCAATCACAAAACCGCCTTTATCCCCCTGCATGCTCAGGCGCACGGTGCGGCTTTGTTGGGCATGCAATGCCAGTGGACGACGTATCTCCAGTTGATGCAGCGCAAAGACTTTGCCCGGCCATTGGCTGGCTGCGGCAGCCAGTGCCATTTCCATAAACCCTGCCGCAGGAAAGACAATGGCGCCTCCCACTTCATGATCCTGCAACCAACCCATCGCAGCCGGTTCCATGTGTTTTTCCCAAACGCACGGTTCCTGTTGCAAACGGGTACCCAGTAGCGGGTGGTCTTCCCGCCCGTGCAAACGGCTGGTTCCTTCCGTGGTGGCAGGATACCAGAAAGGTTGATGCTGCCAGGCGTATGTCGGCAGTTCCACCACGTGCCCCTTCACGGGGAAAGCCGCAGACACCGCCTCTACCCCGCCGGATAAAATGGCCTGCCCGACCGCCTGATGCCACAGGCTTGCATTGTCCCCACCCTTGCGTGATGTTGCCCAAATATGTCCACGTATATCTGTTGGTTGCAGGCATTCCTTCAGATAATGCCGTAAAATCGCATGGGGTCCAATTTCCATGAAATGGGTAATACCCTCATCCAACGCCGATGCTACTGCAGCGGAGAATTGTACCGGCTGCCTTACATTGTGCCACCAGTAATCGGATACCAATAAACTGGTATCCAGCCGCTCTCCCGTCACCGTGGACAGAAACGGCACATCCCCCGATGTAGGGTTAAGATCCGCCAGTGCTTTCTGCAACGGCGCTTCTACCGGCGCCATATAGTCGCTGTGGAACGCGTAATTCAAATCCAGCAGGCGATAGAACACCCCTTGCGCCTGCAATTCTTGTCCCAGCTTTTCCAAATCATCCCGCGCACCGGAAAGCGTGACCGATTGCGGACTATTAATGGCAGCTACCTCTATGCGTAAGGATTGTCCCGCCAACAACGCCGCCGCCCGTTCAGCAGACATACCGACTGCCGCCATGCCGCCTTGCCCTTCGGTCAACGCTTGTGCCCGGCTACGCTCCACAATGACATGTGCTGCCTGCTCCAGCGTCATCCCTCCAGCAGCAAAAACCGCCGCAGCCTCTCCCACACTATGTCCCAAAACCGCCTGTGGCTTCACCCCGGCTTGCTGCAACAACAGCACCATCGCCGCCTGAACAGCAAACAGCAGGGGTTGCGCCACTTCGGTTTTATGTAAAGCCTGTAGCTCAGGCTCCTTCTGCAAATATGCCAGCACAGACCAGCCCAGTAAGGGCTGCATCACTGCATCTACCTGTTGCATCGCCGCTTGCACGGCTGGCAATTTCTGCAGCCAATCCTGCATCATGCCTGCCCACTGTGCGCCATTGCCAGAGAACACCCAGGCCTGCTTGCCACTCTGCATCTCCGCAGCCCGATAATCCCGGCCATCCATCTCCCCTGTGGCAGCCAGACGCAGTGCTTGCACCACCTCCTGCACGCTTTCACGTGGGGTAATCATCAACCGCTCTTCCAGCCAGTCCCGACGGTGTGCGGCGGTCCATGCCGCATGGTAATAACGCTCAGCGTCCATGCCTTCCAGCGCATCCGCATAGCGGTCAGCTAGTTGCTCCAGGGCTTCAGTTTGCTTGGCACTAATAACCAGCGGCGGCAGATGTTTAGGCAAAGCGGGTGTGAAGGCGCGCACATTCGCTGCCGGACGATACGCTTCCAGCACCGCATGTGCATTCGCACCACCAAATCCAAAGGAGTTCACCCCAATAATCGGCGCCATACCACCGGATGACTGCGCTCCCTGCAACCGGGTCGGCTCCGTCACCACTTTCAGGTTCCAGCCAGCAAAATCAATCTTCGGGTTGGGTGTCTTAAAATGCAAGGAAGGCGGAATCACCCCATGCTGCAATACCAACAGAGACTTCACCAGCCCTGCCATGGCAGAAGCCGGTTCCAAATGCCCAATATTGCTTTTCACAGACCCCAACAGCAACGGTTGTTTCCTGTCCCGTCCCTGCCCCAACACACGGCCTATGGCTCCGGTCTCAATCGGATCTCCGGCGGCAGTACCCGTACCATGCGCTTCCAGATAGCTGACATCCTGCGGCTCAACCCCGGCCTGCTGATACACTTTACGCAGCAAGGCCTCCTGCATCTCTCCGTTTGGCAAGGCAATCCCACGGGTACGACCATCCGCGTTGGTGCCCGTACTTCGCACCACCGCCAAAATGGAATCACCATCCGCAATGGCTTTACGCAACGGCTTTAAAATCAGAACGGCACCGCCCTCTGCACGCACATACCCACGGCCAGACGCATCAAAGGCTTTACACCGTCCATCCGGCGACAGCATGGATGCTTTGGAAAAACCAACAAACGGAAACGGACTAAGCAGCATATTGATGCCCGCCACAACAGACATCGGGGCTTCACCATTCGCCACGGTGCGGCATGCTTCATGGAAGGCTACCATGGAAGAGGAACAGGCGGTATCCACCGCCATGCTGGGGCCGTGCCAGTCATAGATAAAAGAAATACGGTTAGCGGCCACACTAAGCGTATTACCGGTCATAAAATACGCATTGGCAGAAGACGGGTCATCAAAGCGCAGGCTGGCATAATCTGTGGCGGAAATCCCCAGAAACACCGCCATATCCGATCCCGTCAACGAACTGGCGGGCATACCCGCATGTTCCAGAGCTTCCCATGTCAATTCCAGCAAATACCGCTGCTGCGGATCCATCTGTTCCGCTTCGCGGGGGGAAATGCCAAAAAACTCCGCATCAAACAGGCGCACATCCGGCAGCACCCCCGCCGCCCAGGTATAACTTTTACCCGCTTCTTCCCGATCGGGGTGATAAAAATACTCACGGTTAAAGCGTTCCGGGCCAATCTCGGTCACCGCATCCCGCCCCTGCATCAGCAGTTGCCAAAACTCCGCAGGTGTATTGGCTCCACCGGGAAAACGGCAAGACATGCCTACAATCGCAACCGCTTGGCTCATCTCCCTCTCATCCGTGTGTCGTTTATGCTTTTTCCATGCACTGCGCGCATTTCAGCAGGCAGCAGACCAGACGCAACGGCATAGCAAAATTGCCGTGTGGATGCAAACAAACTTTACCCAACCCATCACACAAACAATCGGCAGCCTGCCCACACATCCCAAAACATCCACTCAAAACCAGAAAAATGCCCTTATTTTCCAAGCATTGTCGTATCAGCCAGCAGTCGGCAACCAAATACGCGCCAATTGATCCGGCGTAATAACATCATTCGCCGTATGGGGGGCCACACTACCCCAGCACACGTAATCCACATCCTGCACATCGCGTTTATCATGCGTGGTGTAGCGCGTCAGCGCAGGCGGATGATCCCCATACCAGCACCCCATGGCATCGTCCCGCTGCATCAGGCCGTGCAGCATGGCCTGTGCCTGTTGGGTATGCCATAAATAGGTTCCCAGCAGCTCATCTTCCGCATCATATTGCCGCCATTGCTCCGGTAGCAGGCGTTGCAGTGGCCATGGCCCATGGTTTTCCATGGTAATCGCAAACAGAAACGTTGGCTCTTTCGCGGCATCCAGTTCGGCATGCATCCATTCCCCTACTGCCTGATCCGCCACATATCGGCCATGGCGTTCCGCATGGGCAAACGCATCTTCCGTCACAAACCGCTCAAATCCCATGGCAGGCATCACCCGGTGCCGCTGAAAAAACCGCCGGTCAAAGGGATGCACACAGACCGTCCGGTACCCCATCTCGCGCAAACGCTTTGGTAGCGTCATCAATGCCTGTTTTGGCACCTGCGCATACGGGTTATATTTCAGCACTCCCTGCTGCACAAAGGGAATAGCGGTCAAAAAACCATATTCTGCCCGCATGGTGTTGGCACCCCACGCCGGCACCCGCATCAAACCATGTGCATGCACCTGGCGTTTGGCTTCATCCCATAGGCGGTAATGCTCATCAACAATACCGGGTAGCCAACGCCGTAAATCCACAAAGGATTCACTTTGCACCGCCACCAGATGCGGCAAACGCTCCGCACGCAAAGCAGGCACCTGTATTCTCTCCCATCCCGCTTCGATCTGCTGCTCAACCGTCATGGGGCGTGCAAACAACCCCAACCAGTACAGCACCACACTCCCCATCAAACCATATGTCTGCATATCTTTATGAATATCCGCAGATAGCAGGGCATTGAACCTCCCTCCCAGCCAATAACGCAGGCCGTAAGCTGTTCCTATGGCAACAATCAGCAACAGCGCGCGCCATGCGCCAGGCAGCCACGGCTGTGTAGGCTCTATGACCCAAACCAATAAAGGCAAGGCAGGTACAGCAATCGCTCCCAGCCATAGCAACCAGTTCGGTGCAAAACTGAAATAAAGTTGCGGATGCACAAAAGCCATCCGAAACAGCCAGATATCCGTCACCACCAGATCTTCTTGCAAGGTTAGACGCTTCATAACATGCAGCACTGTCACAAACACCATACCGCCTCCCAATACTACCGCAGCCAGCCATGGCTTCCCCACTGCCCCCCACAGCACCATCCACAGTCCACTCGCCAGCAACAAAACACTCGCACCCCGCACGGAAAACACCAGCCGCCGCCAAGCACCACCACCACGCAGTGCCACCGCCTCACACACCAGCCACAGCCATGCCACCCCTGCCCATGCCAGCCACGCACTCATGCTCATACCCGCTTCCCCATGAATGGCGCTGAGGACCGCACGGATGATGGCGTTCCGGTCGACTGCACAACCTCCTCCGGTAAGACCGTAAAGCCAAACCAACGGCGCAATATAGCATCCCCCATGCGTCGGGGCAGGCATCCCAATGCCCGCATGCCCCACCACAAATGCTTCGGAAATACAATCACCGCCTGCCGCTGCGCCAATGCCTTTACCATCCGCATGGCAGCCGCCTCTGCGGTCATTTCTCCATATTTCACACCCAGCACACGCGCACTCATTGGGCTGGTGACATAGCCGGGACACACCAGCCGCACATCCACCCCTTGCGCACCATACCAGCCACGCAACGCATCCGCATACGCTATCACTCCCGCTTTACTGGCGGAATAAGCCGGAGAATGCGGCAATCCCCGCACTCCGGCCAGAGAACTGATAAACACCACCTGACCAGCCCCTTGTGCCGCCATATGTTCCAAAACCGGCACCGCCAGACGCATCACGCCGGATAGATTCACATCCACCACCCGCAGCGCATCCGCTACGCTTTCCATATGTCCATCCGGCTGAACACCGGATGATACCCCAGCACAGGCAATCCATTGTTTTACCCGTATATTCGGCAAATACTGCGTACACCAAGCCTGACAAGAGGCCGTATCCGTCATATCCAGCAGACCCGTCTCTACGGCGGCTCCCCGTTCTCGGCAGGCAGTCGCCACCTCCGCCAGTCGCGCCGCATCCCGCCCCATCAACAGCAGGGACTCACCGGAACGGGCATAGGCCATCGCCAGTGCAGCGCCAATACCGCTGCTTGCCCCTGTAATGACCCGAAATCCCTGCTCCATGCTCTATCCTCTACGATGCAGTCGCATCGAGCATTTGCGTCAATAGCCACTGTCCACTCACGTGCCCCATGGCATGTGCCTGCGGCATGGTAATCAGGGCTGACTCATCAAAACCTACTGTTTCATATAGACGCAACGCTGCCGTATTATCTGCCCAGGCATGTAAACTTGCCATCCGGTAGCCCAATGTTTTGGCCAGCATCAGGCTGGTTTCCAGCAATTGCCGCGCCAACCCATACCGGCGATACCCCGCATGCACCGCCACCGCATGAAGATAATAACTCTCCGGTAAAGGTGCCTGCATCAACGGAGCAATCGCCTGTAGCCGCTCATCAGGCACAAAGCTGGTCAATGTCTCCGGCAGGGCAAACAGTTGACTATCATACCCCAACACCAACCCCA
>CAZIGK010000024.1:28601-28864 GCA_964538615.1 uncultured Rickettsiales bacterium
CTGCCACCAGAGCATGGTGATAGGAAAGAGCGGTTCCTTCATCAGCTACTGCGGTTGCCACCAACATTTCCGGTGTACAATGAGGCACCAGACCTTCCAGCAAGTAGGGTATCATTCCGCCAGACGCTTCAACCACCAGTTCAGCCACAGCCATGGCATCCGTGCTCATTGCGGGTCTGAAAACTACCTGTGAGGGAAATGTGTCGTGCATAAAAGCGCAAAATATGGTGGCAGCGGAGGGATTTGAACCCCCGACCAAGGGA
>CAZIGK010000025.1:0-27757 GCA_964538615.1 uncultured Rickettsiales bacterium
GTAATCTGGGTGTGAAGCTAAAGCACAATGCCAATTCCGCCGCCATTGCCGGAAAGCGGGTTATTTTGGTGGATGATTCCATTGTGCGGGGAACCACCTCGAAAAAAATTGTTGCCATGGTGCGGGAAGCCGGGGCCAAAGAAGTGCATATGCGTATCGCCAGTCCTCCCACCACCCATAGCTGCTTTTACGGGGTCAATACTCCCACACGGGCAGAGCTAATGGCCGCCAATTACAGCACGGCAGAAATGGCCGCGATGATAGGTGTAGACTCATTAGCGTTTATCAGCATGGACGGGCTGTATCAGGCCGTGGGAGAAGCGGCGCGTAATAACGCACAACCGCAATATTGTGATGCCTGTTTCACCGGGGAATATGCTATCCCCCTGACCGATTGGAAAGATGCCGCATGACCCTCACCTACCACCCCCCTTTTTCGCTGGCGGGAAAGACCGCCCTCATTACAGGCGCATCCCGCGGTATTGGTGCCGCTGTTGCCAAAGCCTACGCCAAAGCGGGGGCGCAGGTGATTGCCGTGGCACGTTCCAAATCGGGGTTGGAAGCACTGGATGACCATATCACCGATGCCGGCAACCTGAAGCCCGTGCTGGTGGAACTGGATATCCGGGATGGAGAGGCTATAGACCGTCTGGGCGCCGCCTTGTACGAACGTTTCAAGGCACTGGATATTCTGGTCGGCAATGCCGGAGTACTGGGCACCCTGACGCCGCTTTCCCACCTGCAACCGGCTGAATGGCAACGGGTGATAGATACCAACCTGACCGCCAATTTTCGGCTGTTACGCAGTCTGCACCCACTGTTAAAGCAGGCCTCTACAGCACAGGTATTAATGGTCTCTTCCGGCGTAACCTCAGAACCCATGGCCTATTGGGGCGCCTACAGCATCAGCAAAGTGGCGCTGGAATGGCTGGTGCAAACCTACAATGCAGAAAACCACATGACCAACATTCGTGCCCATAGCATTGACCCCGGCGAAGTGGATACCGACATGCACGCGCAAGCTTTTCCGGGGTTGGAGCGCAGCTCTTTCCCGGCACCGGAAACGGCAGAAGTGCTGGATCGCTTTTTTGCCCCGCTACGTCCCCTTGCCCTCGCTGCCTGAGAGTCTGAACGATGGCTGTATTCACTCCCCTGACCCTGCCAGAAGCACAAACATTGCTCGCTCAATACCCCATCGGGCGAGTGCATAGTATCGAGGGCATCGCCTCCGGTGTGGAGAATACCAATTTCAAAATCGAGAGTGATGCAGGACGTTTTATCCTCACCCTCATTGAACGTCGCCTGACCCAGTTCGACATTCCTTTTTTTCTGGATCTGCTGGATCACCTGCATCAGGCAGGCATCCCCTGCCCACGCGCCATTCGCCCCACTGAGGGAGAACTGGTACCGTTGTGTAAAGGCAAACCGGTCATGTTGGTCAGCTTTCTGGCAGGCAAGGAAGTGGTGGACCCCAGTCCACAGCAAATCCTGTCGCTAGGGCGCATGATGGCCAGACTACACTGCGCCACCCAGCCAATGACCGAAGAACGTCCCAATACCGTCGGCGTGCAAAGCTGGCATAAAATGCTGGTTCAACTGGGCAATGACCCGGATGAACTGACCCCCGGCCTGACCCAAAAACTGGCGGAAGAGTACGTATGGCTGGCAGAACACTGGCCTAAACATGCCCCTTCCGGTCTGGTGCATGCGGATCTGTTTCCGGATAATGTGTTTTTTCAAACCATCCATGTCAGCGGCATTATTGACTTCTACTTCACCTGCACCGCGCCATGGCTGTATGACTTTGCCATTACCTTCAATGCCTGGTGTTTTCAGCGTGAAGGCAAGGGCGAATGGAAAATCCAGCGGGATCTGGCACGCGCCCTGTGGCGTGGCTATGCGGAGCATCGGGCATCTCTCGGCATTGCCGTTACGGAAGAGGAGTGGCAATGGCTTCCTCTGTTCCATCGGGCCGCATGCTTGCGCTTTTTCTTAACCCGCGCCATGGATCATTTCTACCCCGCAGCCGATGCTCTGGTCACAGCCAAAGACCCGATGGAATATTGGCAAAAACTGCAATTCCATCAGCAACACCCTGACCCGGCAAGCTACGGCTTGCACTGGGAACGCTAGATGGTGTCGTCAAATTCGCTAGGTTCAGGCACTATTGAGGAGAAAGTGCGGTAAAAATGTCGGGCTTCGAGAAGCGGAAGTTCCGGCATACTTTGTACGTACATGCACGCCACAAACGCCGAAAAATAACCCTTGCAATCGCGTCCATACGAAAGAGGAATGATGCCTTACAACATGACCCTCGCGTAAAAAAAGGGGACACCCATGTAAAACCCGATCAGCATGGGTCTTTATGCGGCCTGAGTACCGCCAACGGTCAATTTTTCAATCAATAACGAAGGCTGACCGACACCTACCGGCACGCTCTGACCACCTTTACCACAAGTACCCACCCCATGATCCAGTTTCAGGTCATTGCCAATGCCAACAATCCGCCCCATCACTTCCGGGCCGGAGCCAATCAGGGTCGCCCCTTTCACCGGATACATCAACCGTCCGTCTTCCACCCAATAGGCTTCGGTCGCGGAAAAGACAAACTTGCCGGACGTGATATCAACCTGCCCTCCACCAAACTGCACCGCATAAATCCCTCGCTTGATACGGCTGATGAGTTCTTCCGGCGGTTGATCCCCCGCTTCCATGAACGTATTGGTCATGCGTGGCATCGGCTGGCAGGCGTAGCTCTCTCGACGCCCGTTACCGGTGGCCGGCACCCCCATCAGGCGTGCGTTCATCCGGTCTTGCAGATAGCCTTTTAATATCCCATCCTCAATCAACACCGTGCGCCCCGTAGGGGTGCCTTCGTCATCCATATTCAGGCTACCCCGGCGTTCGCTCATGGTACCATCATCCACCACCGTTACCCCTTTGGCAGCCACCTGCTGCCCCACCCGTCCGGAAAAGACCGAGGTTCCCTTGCGGTTAAAGTCCCCCTCCAGCCCATGCCCCACGGCTTCATGCAGTAGCACGCCTGGCCAACCCGGCCCTAACACCACATCCATTTCTCCAGCGGGGGCGGGCTGTGCCTCCTGATTCACCAGCGATTGCCGCAACGCCTCATCCGCCATCCACTGCCAGCCTTCCGGCTTGAGGAAACGGGTAAAGCCATAGCGTCCTCCGGCACCTTGAGATCCTTGCTCCATCCGGTCGTTTTGTTCCGTCACCACGCTGATATTCAGCCGCACCAGCGGGCGTATATCCTCGCCCATAAATCCGTCCGGACGAATGACCGCCACCACCTGCCACTCCTGCGCAATGGAGGCAGACACCTGCCGTACACGGTTATCTTTCCGGCGCAGGTAGCGATCTATTTCCTGAAGCAAAGCAATTTTAGTATCGGTCGGAATATCCTCCAGCGGATTGACCGTACCATAGAGGCGATGAGGGCTGGCTGCCGGAGCGTTGGCTAACCCATGGCTACCGCTGTAACCACTGCGCAGTGCCCGTACGGTCTCTTGTGCGGCCTTTAATTCCTGCATATTCAGGTTGCTGCTGTGGGCATAAGCCACAGCGTCATCCAACACATAACGCAAACCAAAGCCCTGCTGCACCGTGTGGCTGGCCTGTTTCAACCGCCCGTCATCAAACCCCAGCATCTGGTGTTGGGTATATTCCAGAAACAGCTCACCATCATCGGCATCATGCAGACTTTCCTGCACAAAGCCTTGTAGCCCCGCTTCATCCAACTGGTTGGGGTGCAACAAATGGGGGGCGAGGGTTAAAGCCATGGTGTCTGGTTCCTTGTTTGTTCCGGTCATCCGGATAGGTTTTATAGCCATGAATGGTGATGTTTGGACACCGCCGGAAAGGTTTGGTCATTGAGCAACAAAGTGAGCATACAGCACTGTACATGACATGAGCAGCACCCATAAACCATCATTTGCAGGCCTGTACCGACATTACCCTGAGCTGCCATGCCATGCAACGGTCAAAGGGCATAAACGTCCCGTCTGTATTCTGTGTGCGTAGCAAGCCGCGTTCGGTATTGCGCCTTGCGGTTCAATGCAGTATATCATTGTGTCCGCCTGTATGTTCGCCCTGCGTCATCAGGCTTGTGAATCAGCATCCTTGAGGCACGCATGACCATCAGCACCCGTCTCTATACCCTGTTTTGCGGCGAATGCGTTGGCGAAGATGAATTCGGCAACCGCTACTACCAGCAACGGCGCAAACCCGCATCCGGTCGTGTCCGCCGCTGGGTCATGTATAAGGGCAAGGCAGAGGCTTCCAAAGTACCGGCACGCTGGCACCGCTGGCTGCATTACACCACGGAGCAAACCCCCAAAGACAACCGCCCCGCCTATAAGTGGGAAAAACAACATCTGCCCAATCTCAGCGGCACGCAATATGCCTATGCGCCAAAGGGCAGCTTGCGGCAGGGTGGCAAACGCTACCGCGTCTCTGGTGATTATGAAGCCTGGAAACCCTAACTCCTGCTTCGCATTCTGTTTTCCCTCTTTCCCCAACGCATAAGGAACCGTCGTTATGGCACGCAATGCCGTTGAAACCCTGATGGGCGTCGTAGTGCTCACCGTTGCAACCGGTTTTGGTGTCTTCGTCTATAATTCCTCTGAGGTCAACCAGAGCAACCAATATGAACTGACGGCCCGATTTGACAGCGTGGACGGCATTGGGACCGGCAGTGATATACGCATAGGCGGGGTAAAAGTCGGCGTAGTACAAGGCTTGCATCTGGATCCCAAAACCTATCAGGCCGTGATTGAACTGGGCATTCAGCCAGAAATTCAATTGCCGGAAGATACCACTGTCGCCATTGTCAGTGCTGGTTTACTAGGCAGTAAATATGTCAATTTAAGCCCCGGCGGATCCGATACCATGCTGAAAGAGGGGGATGAAATCAGCTACACCCAATCCTCTGTCAATCTGGAAGAACTGATCGGTAAGTTCATGTTTTCGTCGGATGGCGAAAAAGCCTCTGGCGCGTCTGCATCCCCCTCTGCCTCGCAACATAATACGGCTTCGGACAGCCTGGGTCTGGGGCTGGAATAATCCATGCGCCCATCCCCCACCCTACTGCGCCTGACCGGATACATTGCCTGCTTTATACTGGCAAACATAAGCCTATCTGCCCATGCACAGTGGGATGTGCTGAATGACACTGCCACCCCTCCTGCAGAACCCGCCCCTGTCACTACCGATACAGAATGGCAGCAACAACAGCCCGCCGATGCCCTGCAGGTAGAAGAACTGAACCCGCAGGAGCAGGTACAAGACATGCCACAAGGGGAAATTGAAGCTCCGCAAGGCATAGAAGGCGGCTATGTTGCCCCAGGGGAAGATGCCTACGAACAGCAGCGTATGGAAGCGGAAAGCTATCAACAACAGCAGGAAGAGCCTGCGCCCGCCACCTCCACGCCCCCCACAACGGATGGCACGGAACAGCGCGAAGGATCGGAACTACCGGTCATTATGTTGCGCGGCCTGAACAAAGTAACTGCCAAAACAGAAGCTATTGCCCTATCCGTTGGACAAGCGGTACGTTTCGGCAATTTGGAAATACAAGGCAATAATTGCTGGAAAGCCGCCCCAACCGAACGTCCGGAAGCCGCCGCGCTGCTGGATATTTGGGAATACCGGCCGGATACGACCGATCCGGTACGCCTGTTTGTTGGATGGATGTTCGCTTCCAGCCCCTCAGTCTCGGCCATGGAGCATCCGGTCTATGATGTAACCGTGACTGATTGTGTTAAAACCGCTCCCGATACTGATGAATAATCGCCCACGCTCCACGGCTCACGCTGCGCTACCGAAAGTGCTTCTGTTCACAGACGGTGCCTGTAGCGGCAACCCCGGCCCCGGTGGATGGGGGGTCATTCTGCGCTATGGCAGCACGGAAAAAGAACTAAGCGGTGGCGAAGCAGAAACCACCAATAACCGCATGGAAATGACCGCCGTGCTGGAAGGGTTGAACGCCCTGAAAAAACCCTGCCATGTCACCATTTGTACCGATAGCCAGTATGTGCTGAAAGGCATGACCGAATGGCTACCCGGCTGGATAGCCAAAGGCTGGAAAACTGCTGATAAAAAACCGGTCAAAAATGCGGATTTGTGGCAGGCATTACAGGCCGCTGCTGCAAGGCATCATGTGCAATGGCAATGGGTGCGTGGACATAATGGCCACCCGGAAAATGAACGGGCAGATGCGTTGGCAGTCGCAGCCTGTAAACACTATATGCCCCAACCCCCGCAAGGTTGACCTTGCATTTTTGTCCTCTCCCTCGCACAGTGTCAGGTTCCATCACTTGTTCACTGAGACTGTATGAACCAACCGTTTCGCATTATTTCCAACTACACCCCCTCTGGCGACCAGCCAAACGCTATTGCGCAAATGGTGGAAGGGCTAGAGCAAGGCCTGACCAGTCAGGCACTTCTGGGTGTGACCGGTTCCGGCAAGACCTTTAGCATAGCGCATGTGATTGAACGCCTGCAACGCCCTGCCATCGTGCTGGCTCCCAACAAAACCCTCGCCGCCCAGCTTTACACAGAGATGAAAAGCTTTTTTCCCAACAATGCGGTGGAATATTTTGTTTCCTACTACGATTACTACCAACCGGAGGCCTATGTCCCCCGTACCGATACCTACATCGAAAAAGATGCCTCCATTAACGAACAGATTGATCGGCTGCGGCACTCGGCCACCCGTTCCCTGCTGGAACGGCGGGATGTAATTGTGGTTGCCTCAGTTTCCTGCATTTATGGTATCGGCTCCGTGGAAAGCTACCGCACCATGACGCTGGACTTACGCAAGGGCGAAGAGTTCCCCCAGCGACAACTGTTGCAGGAACTGATTAAACTGCAATATCAACGCAATGACCTGAACTTTGTGCGCGGCACCTTCCGGGTGCGTGGCGATGTGCTGGATGTCTATCCCGCCCACTATGAAGATCGGGCGTGGCGCTTGTCGTTCTTTGGCGATGAACTGGAAGAAATGGCAGAGTTTGACCCCCTCACCGGAGAGATCGGCGCCCGGCTGGATCATGTGCGCCTATACGCCAACAGTCACTATATCACCCCGCAACCTACCATCACGCAGGCCATTATCCAGATTAAAGAGGAATTACGGCAACGTTTAGCAGAGCTGGAATCCCTGAACAAATTGCTGGAAGCACAACGGCTGAAGCAACGCACCGAATTTGATCTGGAAATGCTCATTTCCACGGGAACCTGCAAAGGCATTGAGAATTATTCCCGCTATCTGTCCGGCCGCGCACCCGGTGAGGCTCCTCCCACATTGTTTGAATATTTGCCGAAAGATGCTCTGCTGTTTGTGGATGAAAGCCACGTCACCGTGCCCCAGATTGGCGGCATGTATAACGGCGATGCCGCCCGCAAAACCACTCTGGTGGAATATGGCTTCCGTCTGCCCTCCGCACGGGATAACCGCCCCCTGAAGTTTGCGGAATGGGACAGGCTGCGGCCACAGAGCATTTTTGTCTCCGCCACACCCGGTGACTGGGAAATCAAAGAGGCGAATGGACGTGTCATTGAACAGATTATCCGCCCGACCGGACTGGTCGATCCGGTTTGCCACATTCGCCCAACTGCCCGACAAGTGGATGATTTGCTAGCAGAATGTCAGGATGTGGTTAGCAAAGGCTTTCGGGTTCTAGTCACCACGCTGACTAAAAAGATGGCGGAAGACCTGACCGAATATCTCAATGAACATGGCCTGCAGGTGCGATATTTGCACTCCGATATTGATACGCTGGAACGGGTGGAAATTTTGCACGACCTACGCCGTGGCACTTTTGATGTGCTGGTGGGTATTAACCTGCTGCGCGAAGGATTGGATATTCCGGAATGCGGTATGGTTGCCATTCTGGATGCGGATAAAGAAGGGTTTTTTCGTTCCCTCCTTTCCCTCATCCAAACCATTGGCCGTGCCGCACGCAATGCGGAAGGCAAAGTGATTCTCTATGCCGACACCATGACCGACTCCCTGAAAGCCGCACTAGAGGAAACAGAACGCCGCCGCGCCATTCAGGTAGCCTATAACGAAAAACATGGCATTACCCCGCAAACGGTCATCAAAGCTATCAGCGATGCCCTGAAAAAAGAAGGTAAGGAAGATGCCGCTGGCGGCAAATACAGCCGAAGCCAAAGCACGGGTAAACGCCAGAAACAGGCCGGAGTGCCGATAAGTATGGCGGATATTCATGCCGAGATTGATAGCCTGCGCCAGCAAATGCTGGATGCCGCTGCGAATCTGGAGTTTGAACAGGCCGCCCGCCTGCGCGACCAGATTCATACGCTGGAGAAGGAAGAGCTGGGTCTATAGCCGCTCTTCCTTGCACAAACCATTGCACAAGCCCCCACAAACTGTTAATCCATGGCAGTTATTCACTGCATTGAAGTGACCCGCATGTCCGATCTTTCCCATATTCGCAATTTTTCCATCATCGCGCATATTGACCATGGCAAATCCACACTGGCCGACCGCCTGATCCAGCATTGCGGCACGGTAGCCGCGCGGGATATGGGCGAGCAGATGCTCGATAATATGGATATTGAGAAAGAACGGGGCATTACCATTAAATCCCAAACGGTGCGTTTGCCCTATCTGGCGGATGACGGGCGGGAATATACCCTGAACCTGATGGATACGCCGGGGCATGTGGATTTCGGCTATGAAGTCTCGCGCTGTCTGGCGGCCTGCGAAGGCTCGCTGCTGGTGGTGGATGCCAGCCAGGGGGTAGAAGCACAAACGCTGGCTAACGTCTATCAGGCAATTGAAAATAATCATGAAATTATCCCCGTATTAAACAAAATCGACCTACCCGCCGCCGATCCGGAACGGGTGCGTGCGCAAATTGAGGATGTGATAGGCATTGACGCCAGCGATGCGATTCCGGCCTCCGCCAAGGCAGGCATCGGGATTAAAGACATTCTGGAAGCCATCGTCACCCGTCTGCCCGCCCCAAAAGGTGAGCTGGACGAGCCGTTGCAGGTATTATTGATCGACAGTTGGTATGACGTGTATCTGGGCGTCATTGTACTGGTGCGGGTCATGAACGGTTCGCTCAAGCGCGGCATGAAAATTAAATTCATGCAAACCAAGGCAGAATATGTGGTAGAACAAGTTGGCGCTTTCACGCCGAAAAAGGTGATTCTGCCGGAACTGGCTCCCGGTGAAGTCGGCTTCATCACCTGCGGCATCAAACAGGTGGCGGATTGTAAAGTCGGGGACACCATTACCGATGTCCGCCGCCCCTGCGAGCAGCCGCTCACAGGGTTTAAACCGCATTTGCCGGTGGTTTTCTGCGGGCTTTACCCGGTCGATGCCGCCGAATTCGACCATTTGAAAGAATCGCTGGCCAAATTGCAACTGAATGACGCCAGCTTCAGCTTCGAGGCGGAATCCAGTCAGGCGCTGGGTTTTGGCTTCCGTTGCGGTTTCCTTGGGTTGCTGCATCTGGAGATCATTCAGGAGCGTCTGGAACGGGAATATGACGTCAACCTGATTACCACCGCCCCCAGCGTGGTCTATCAAATGCACATGAAAGACGGCAGCATGAAACTGCTGCACAACCCAATTGATATGCCGGATGTGACGCGGATTGAGAAAATTGAGGAACCATGGATTAAAGCCTCCATCCTTGTGCCGGATGAATATCTCGGCAATGTACTCGCCCTCTGTACGGAAAAACGCGGCGTACAGGTGGATCTCACCTATGTCGGCAACCGTGCCATGGTGGTCTATCGCCTGCCCCTGAACGAGGTGGTGTTCGATTTCTACGACCGCCTGAAAAGCTGCTCCCGTGGCTATGCCAGCTTCGATTATGAAATGGCAGGCTATGAAGAGAGTGATCTGGTCAAACTCTCCATTCTGGTCAATAACGAACCGGTGGACGCACTGGCCATGCTGGTGCACCGCTCGCAGGCGGAGCATCGTGGTCGCGGCATGTGCGGACGGATGAAAGACCTGATACCGCAACAGCTTTTCCCCATCCCCATTCAGGCGGCCATCGGCGGCAAAATCATCGCCCGCGAAACCGTGAAAGCCATGCGTAAAGACGTCCTCGCCAAATGCTACGGCGGGGATATTTCCCGCAAACGCAAACTGCTGGATAAACAAAAGGCCGGGAAGAAAAAGATGCGCATGGTGGGCAATGTGGAAATCCCTCAAAGTGCTTTTATTGCCGCGTTGAAAATGGATGATAGCAAGTAATTGACGAATGCCACGCGTATGGGGAGTGGCTCGGCTGCGAAAACTTACAGCGACATTTTTTTAGCCAACTGGTGACAGTTGCATGTTGAATTGCGAAGGCAACCCAATCGAAATCAGATTCACCATCACGACTGATAATGAATGGGGCACTCTCAAAACGCCCTGGGCTGCGGGTTGCCAAATCGCCTTGTATTCACTCTTTGCTGTGAGTTAAAGTGTTTCAATGATGGGGTAACCCGTCACCCAAACCACCCGGACGGGAACATATCCCATACCGCACTATTATGCAAAAAATGGTTCTGTAACAGAGGCTTTTTTTCCATAAGGGGGAATCAGCACATCGCAAGGAACAGTTGTCCCCACACAGCTTCACATAACCGGATGCAGACCACGCATGACGGACAGAGAAAAACACCATCCGGCGGTTTAACGGCTGAATGCGGCATCATCCACAAAAAAATCGACCGATTCCCGATCCTGCCAATGGTTGATTTGCAAGGTACCCGCCAGATGCAAACGACGCCCACGGGCAGAGAGCAGCACCTCCCCCAGCGGTTTCTGCATGGCACGAAACGCCATGGCTTTGCGGCGGCGGTTGGTGGTTTCATCCACCAGCCACAGCCGCACATGACCGTCCCCCACCACATCGGCACTCAGAATGTGCGCATGCGCCAGCACAAAGCGTGGCGTGGGGTTACCCTGACCATATGGAGCAGCTTTTTCCAACAGGCGCACCAGTTCTACCGTTGCACCGGAAGGCGCCAGCACGCCATCCAGTTTCAGGGTGGGGGCGCGACCATAGACTTCAGCGGCATGACACATGCGCTGTAACAAAAACTCCCGCAATGCTGGCAGTTGTGCTTCTTCTACGGTAAAACCCGCCGCCATGGCATGCCCTCCGCCTGCGATCAACAGGCCTTGCGCTTTAGCCGCCAGTACGGCGGCTCCCATATCCACCCCCGGTACCGAGCGGCAGGACGCTTTGCCAATGCCTTGCTCCATGGCAATAACGGAAACCGGACGCTGGTAGGTTTCCTTCAACCGACCTGCCACAATCCCGATCACGCCTGCGTGCCAGCCTTCTCCGGCCAGAGTCAACACAGGTGGCAAATCGCCCATAGCTTCCACCTGAGCGGATGCCTCTTCCAACACCTGTGCTTCAATGGCTTTGCGTTCAGCATTCCATTGGTTAAGCTGCTCTGCCAGTTGCCGTGCTTCATCTGGATTTTGGCTACTGAGTAATTTTACCCCCGTATCGGAGGCGCCAACCCGCCCCCCCGCATTAATGCGCGGCCCCAGCAAAAAACCCAGATGGTAGGCAGTGGGCTGACTGTCCAGTCCAGATATATCACACAACGCAGTCAGGCCGATATTGCGCCGATTGGCCAGTATTTTCAACCCTTGCGACACAAAAGCGCGGTTTAACCCCGTGAGAGACACAACATCGCAGACCGTGCCCAACGCCACCAGATCCAGCCATTGCAATGGATTAGGCTCCGGGCAGGTGGCATAAAACCCTTTCTCCCGCAGGCAGCGATTGGTGGCGATAACCAGCAGAAATGTCACCCCCACAGCCGCCAGATGCCCAAGCGTACTCTCCTCATCAAAACGGTTGGGGTTGACGATGGCGTGAGCCATCGGCAATTCCGGCGTCCCGATATGGTGGTCAATGACCAGACTATCCATACCCAGTCGGGCGGCTTCTGCCAGCGGCTCGAAAGACACCGTGCCGCAGTCTACGGTCACCATAACCTTTGCCCCTTGCTCTGCAAACCGCTGCATCGCGGGAACAGAAGGGCCATAGCCTTCCAGCATCCGGTCTGGGATATGATATATCACATCTGCTTCAAGGTGCCGCAAAAACAGCAATAGCAGCGCCGTGGAGGTGCCACCATCCACATCATAATCCCCCAGAATGGCCACACGCTGCTTCTGTAACACGGCATCCGCCAGCCGCTCAGCCGCCTTGTCCATATCCTTCAGGCAGGAGGGGTCAGGCAGTTGTTCTTTCAATGAAGGGGCAAGGTAATATGCGGCCTCTTCCAGCGTAACGCCGCGCCCTGCCAGCACATGCCCCATCAATTCCGGCAGTTGGTATTGCTGGCTGAGCTGCAAAGCCAGACGGGCATTCTGATGCCGCGCCACCCAGCGAAAGCCATTGATAGAACGCTCTACCCCCAGCAGGGTATCAGGTGGGCTTATGCCGGGTTCTGCGCCGGGAATGTGAGCAGGTTGCATGGGTGCGTTTTCGTGATAAGAAGAGAGTGATGATGGCTTTCTGTGAACATGCTTGTACCACAGTTTTGGATGATTGAACCTAGCTTTTACAAGCACAGCAGCAACATCGTGCCATACATCGTAGTAAGGGCTGGTGCTCACGGCCGGAATCGAACCGGCACGACCTTACGGTCAACGGATTTTAAGTCCGCAGCGTCTACCAGTTCCGCCACGCGAGCCTTTATTTGCAGTCTATACGCACACCCGATTGTGTACGCAGCTTTTGCCTGTGGTGCAAGTGGAAAGATAGCCTCGTGCGGCCTCGTTGCCAGAAAAAACGGTAGGATAGGGCTTGTCATCACCAACTAAATGTAGTATGTAGATGGTTAGTAGATACTATAAATGCCGTTTGTAGGGTGTTTTTTCATGGCTAAAGTTCTTGCTGCTCTTTTGTTTGGTGCCTCGGCACTGGTTGCTGCCAACGCTGCTCAGGCAGAAGAGCGTTGGCCGCTGTGGTATTTGTCGCTAACAGGCGGCTGGTCGCAGCATGGCACTTCGGATACCTCCGGCGCGGGGGATATTGACTATCAATCCGGTCTGGATGGTGGTTACGGCTTCAGCGCAGGCTTGGGTTACAAGCCTCCGGTAGATGGCGGCCTTTTCGGACACAGCCGCGTAGAAGCAGAAATGCTCTATACCATGCATGACGTGGATACCATTGGTGGCGTATCAGCGGATGGCGATATGGCCAACACCGCCTTCATGGCCAACCTGTTATTTGATATTCCAACAGGTACCGGCCTGACGCCATACCTTGGGGGTGGTGTTGGTTTAACCGCTGTGAATCTGGATGCCCCAAACCCACTGAACGGCGACGAAGTGGTCTTTGCGGGTCAGTTCAAAGCGGGTCTGGCCTATCAGCATGATTTAATTCCTTACGTGGATTTCATGCTGGGTTACCGTTATTTCCTTTCGCAGGATGTTGAAATTCAGGGTCAGGATGTTGAAAACGACTTCCACATGGTGGAAGCCGGTGCACGCTTCAACTTCTAACCTTGTCCGAAATTGCTCTTTCGTTCTTTCTAGCCTCTGAAGAGCAATGACTCCAACCCCGCCTGAGCCTTTTGGTTCGGCGGGGTTTTTTTTATCTGCATCAAGGGGTATCCTTTCCATGGCTGCGTATATATGCGCGGACCATTGTGACGCGAAGATCTAGCGGGGTCTGCCGGATGATGCGGAATCAATGCCTGTCTCTGGTGACGGAACATGGGGCGTATAGCTATCGTTATAACTGGCGATTTCCTGCATACGCCATGTACGATACGCCGTTGCCACAGCTTCCACCCGTGCTTCCGCTTCCGTTGCGGGTAATGATGCGGGCGACCGATCCGTGCCCAAGGTGATAGGCTGGCCAATAGCCTGCAGTGCTTCCAGTGCTGGTGGAATGGCCAAATCTACAGTGCCTACAATGCGCGAAATATAAGCATCTGGCAGTGGGCCTTGATAATACCCTCTCTCTCGATCAGAAAACTCTGCAATATGCGGCTGTCCATCTTCGCCAATCCCCATATACACCACGACATGAGGAATGCCATCCGCATCACGATCCAGAAACAGCAGACTACCCGACGGAACATCTTCCAGTTGGGCGGCAGGGTTCGCGCTATCCAATGCAAGTGGTTGATAGGTCGTATAGCCAGCATCTGCGTTGCGCTGGTAATGGTTGTGGCCATTCGTGGCGTTCCAAGGTGAAAAACCAACGCTATCCGGTTGACCAAAACGCTCTCCGCCTGCCTGCTCAGAGGTACCCTGCCCAATATCCACTTGCAAAACTGTGGCGATGATATGGCGTGTGAAGCCAGAGCAATCCAGACCGGGGGGAACAGTGGTATCTTTGCCATCCAGCCACGCATAGGTGGAGTCTGTCATGCTTTTAGCGCCCAATTGATAAGTAGCTTCCTGATAGGCCGGATTGCTGGCCTCCATCAGAATGGCATGGCGCAGAATATCTGCCACCTGTTCTGGGGTGGGCAGCAGGGCGCCATCCGTTGCGATGATAATATTCCCAACCAGCAGGTCATGTACGCCTGGCTCTTCACCATCCTGTCGCACATGGTAGGGAAAAGCGGGTTCTGGTAGGATGATTCCTGATTCTGATGCCATAGGATGCTACCTCATGAACCATTCTGCCACCCCTTTATGACAAGTTCATGAATGCTTCTGTACCACGGCTGATGGAAAAAACCTGAATCTATAGCAAGCCTGCGCGTTGCAGAGCATGACGGGTAGGTAGAAGAGGCAAGCCAATGACGTTGGAAACCTGTCCATCCAACCGCTTGACCAAGGCCTCTGCGCAGCCCTGAATGGCATAACCTCCGGCCTTGTCCTGCCATTCACCACTTTGCAGGTACCAGCGCATGTCCTCGTGGCTGACATGTTTGAATTGCACCAGCGTGCGGGTCGTCTCAGCATAAAGAAAATCCCCTCCCCGTCCCAAAGCAACCGCGGTAAAAACCTGATGCCGCCGCCCGGAAAGCAGGCGTAGGCAATGCCTGGCTGTGGCTTCGTCTTCTGCTTTTGGCAAAATCCGACGCCCCACCCCCACGACAGTATCAGCCGCCAATACCCAGTCTTGCGGGTTTTGCTGCATGATGATGGCGCATTTTTCCCGCGCCATTCTAAGCGCGTATGGCTGCGGCAATTCGTCTTTATGCGGGGTTTCGTCAATATCCGCTGGAAGAATGGTCTCCGGCGTGACGCCTATTTGCTGTAATAACTGCAAACGACGAGGCGAAGCAGAGGCCAGAATCAGCCGCGTGGCCATTCGGGTTTATTGCCCTACGTGACGGAATTTAATGCGGCCTTTGGTCAGGTCATAGGGAGTCATTTCTACAGTTACCTTATCACCTTCCAACACGCGAATGCGGTTTTTGCGCATTTTGCCAGACGTATGCGCCAGAATTTCATGGCCATTTTCCAGTTTCACACGGAACATGGCATTCGGCAATTGCTCAACGACTTCGCCGGGAAATTCCAGTAATTCTTCTTTCGCCATAAGTGCGTCCTGACATCCTTGGTATGCTATCGCGATTTGAGTAGGCTTGTGTGGTACTCAAAAAGTGGATGAAAAGCAAGCCTTTTTCCCTAATAGGCATGAAGGAGGCATTACCGCACTTCCGCACCGGATTTAATCTGCATCACACACATCAGCGTGAAAAGGCGGCGAGCCGTATCAAAATCCATGTGGATTTTGTCTTTCAGCAGATCTTTCAGCATTTGTGAACCTTCGTTATGCACGCCTCTGCGTCCCATATCAATGGCTTCGACCTGAGGGTGATTGCCCACAGAAATCGCATGGTAATAGCTTTCACAGATAATGAAATAGTCTTTAATCACAGAGCGCAGAGGGGAGAGAGGCAGCATGACCTGTGTGGTGGCGTCTCCTTCTTCCTGCGAAATATCAAACTGCATGCGATTTTCTACGGGTTGCAGATGCAACAGATACGGCCCCTGAAATAAGGGCTGTTCATACGCGTCCGGCTGACAGGGGTAGAACAGGCTTTCCGTCGCCAGATCCGCCAAAGCGACCATGCGTTCATTTTCCACCACCGGACTACGGCGAATCCGCACATCCTCATACAGGGTCACCCGTTGCAGGCGTAGCTGCTGATTCATGCTGCATCCTCCAGCCGTTGATTCCGCCGGACACGAATAGAACGGGCATGCCCCTCCAGCCCTTCGGCAATGGCCAGACGTTCAGCGGCATCGGCCAGCGGTGCAAACGAGGCAGCATCGAAATGCATATAGGTGGTGCGCTTGAGAAAGTCCCATACAGACAAGCCGCTGGCAAAACGTGCGGTTCCTTCGGTCGGCAACACATGGCTTGGCCCCGCCACATAATCCCCCAAAATCTCACTGCTCCAATGTCCCAGAAAGGCCGCGCCTGCATTACGTATGCGCTCAAACAGAGCGTGCGGTTGCGCAACGGCCAACTCCAGATGTTCTGGGGCAATGGCATCTACCACCTGTGGGAAAAGGGCGGCATCTTCCACCAGTAGAATGGCGCCGCGATTTTGCATGGCCTGCTCAGCAAGCGCCTGACGTGGCAGGGTAGCCAGTTGCGCGGTGACTTCCTGCCGGACAGCTTCGGCCAGCGCAGCATCATCCGTGAGCAGCATAGCACTGGCAAAGGGGTCATGCTCTGCCTGAGACAGCAAATCCGCAGCCACCCACGCCGGGTTAGCCGTATGATCCGCCACCACCAGAATATCCGATGGACCAGCCACACCATCCGTACCAACCAGACCATGCACCTGCCGTTTCGCTTCCGCCACATACCGGTTGCCGGGGCCGACAATCACATCAACCGGGGCAATGGTTTCCGTACCATAGGTCAGTGCGGCAATCGCTTGTGCCCCACCAATCGCATAGATTTCCTTAATCCCCGCAATGCGCGCCGCCACCAGTAACAGCGGGTTCAGAATACCATCCGGTGTTGGCACAACCATCACCAGCCGCTCCACGCCTGCCACCTGTGCCGGTATGGCGTTCATCAACACCGTGCTGGGGTATGTAGCCGTACCGCCGGGAACATACAGCCCTGCCGCCCGTACCGCTGTCCAACGCACCCCAAGACGGGCGCCATGGGCATCCTGCATCTCATGGTTAGGAGGTCGCAAAGGGGCATGGAAAGCGCGAATCCTCTCAGCGGCTAACATCAAAGCCGCCTCCAGTTCCGGTGTTGTGGCGGCATTGGCTATCGCATCCGCAGAAATGCGTAAGGCGGCAGCCTGGGCAAAGCCCGTGCGATCAAAGCGGTTGGTGTACTCCAGCAATGCTGCATCCCCACGGGTCTGCACCTGTGCCAAAATCTCCCCCACTGTATGCTGCAAGGCGGTATCCGTTGTATGCAGCGAAGGCTTGAGCGTCCTGAGCACCGTATGCAGATTTTCCGTGGTAATTGTCTGCAGCCGTAACATATTATCCGGCATGAGCACCTTCCTGCACATCCTGCACAATCTGGCGGCAATGCTGAATAATGCTGTTAATTTCCTGCGAGCGGGTTTTAAACGCCGTGCGGTTAACAATCAGACGGGAGGATACGTGGGCGATGCGCTCGACCTCCAACAGGCCGTTGGTACGCAGCGTGGTACCCGTACTGACCAGATCCACAATGTGGGTAGATAAGTTGAGGATGGGCGCAATTTCCATGGCGCCGGAAAGTTTGACACATTCCGCCTGAATCCCTTTATCCGCAAAATAGCGGCGGGTGATGTTGGGATATTTCGTGGCGACCCGAATATGGCTCAAGCGGCGCAAATCATCATCTACATGCTCTTTCGGGGCAGCGAGTGCCAGATGGCAATGCCCAACATTTAAATCCAGCGGGGCATAAATATCCGGGTAGTCAAACTCCATCAGCACATCGCTACCCGCGACACCTATATGGGCGGCACCAAAAGCAACGAACGTGGCAACATCAAAACTGCGTACCCGAATGATTTCCACGTGCTCATGATTGGTGGCAAAGCGCAGTTGTCGGCTATCTGCATCATAGAAGGCGTCTTCCACCTCCAGCCCTACCCGTTGCAGCAAGGGGGTCAGGTCTTTCAGAATGCGCCCTTTCGGGACAGCAATGACCAGCTTTTTACGATCTTTTTGTGCCATGGGAATGCCAATGGATAAATAAGGGTGCATATACCCGCCCATATTGCGCTGCAAGGGCGCAAAAAGCAATGTTTTTGGGGTGAGCATGCTAATGCAATGAAAAAGCAAAAAAAGGAACCTTTTGTCATAAAAACTTCATTTTACATTCTCTCTCTCTCTCTCTCTCTAATATCGACAGCGTCTTCTTATTCTTCTTTTGCGTGCAAAAGTGGAGTTACGAAGACGCTGGGGGAGCGGTACGTTTTCGTTAGCGGTCTTCTTTCTTTTTTGCGGTGCCCACAAGCATCGCTATCACTGCCAGAAAGGGTGGTGTGACATGAGTGGTGACTACTACGGTGGACGTGTTCCTGCTTTGAATCCGGAGGAGCTGTCGAAAGCACTGGATTGGGCTGGAACGCTCGGGGGCTTTGTGCTGGATCAGATGAATGCCAGTGAATTTTACGACCTGTTCAGCACCTTCTTTCAGCGTTCGCCGAGCAAGCATGAACTGCAGCAGTTTATGCTTATTGCTCGCGTGGGCAGAAAAGGAGTGTCGGTCGCCCAAGCTGCGGAAGCTGCTGGCAAGCTGCAGAAGGCGGACAACCTCTTCGAGGCGGTCTGGCTTTTGTACAAAGTCTACAAGGGCTTCAAGGATGGAGCCGAGCTGGTCTTGTTCAAAGAGCTTCAGGCGAAAATCGCTAAGCAGATTGATGAGGAGCTGGCGGACAAGTACGAGTGACACTCATGAAAGCTTTGGGCATGGCATGGTCAATGTTGACCATGCCTTGTCCGTTTTTAATAATATAATAGAAACAGTGGTGCGCAAAACATGGCAAAGAGGGCAGATTATTATCAGCAGGTGCTGAAAGAGAGCGTGTTTCGCTCCGCTGGTGATCATTTTGTGCGCGGTGAGTTGAAAGAAGAGTATTTCCCTGCGGTCTATGCTTTCGTGCGGGAAGAATGCAAGCGGTTGGGTACAAAAGAGCCTGTCTTGCTGTATCGTCACGATAATCCTATTTCGGATGATCCACGGGAATGGGTGCGGAGCTTTAAAAGTCTGGATGTCATGTTTCTGGAACGCTATGGCGATATGCCTCATTACGATGCGCAGGGACAAATTCAGCCAGTTCAGGACTTATCCCCTCAAAGTAAGGCTCTGATTACGGAAAGGTTGCAGTATCATCACCGCAAAGAGGTAATAAGCGCGTCCGGGATATTCGCGATAGCTGCCGTGACAGGAACTGTCGGCTGGTTGTGGCAGAAAATCGCCGGGGAAGCAGACACGCAGGAAACATTATTGGGTGCCGCGTTGCGCCATACGGTTTCTCTGGCCGCTGGAACGCTAACTGCGCTTGGGCTGCTGCGTTGGCAGCATCACAGGGCAGATGCTAAATTGGCGGAAGACCCGGCGAGGGCTGCCGCCATGGCGGATATTCTGACGGAACCCCGTGAGGGTAGTAGCAGTCTTTTTAGTCCACTTGTTGACACGGTTGAACGAGTGCTGGGCGGTGATACAGAAAAGCGTGTTCAGTATTTTCAAGAAAAAGCAGGACAAACAGGCCAAAAAGCATTGGAAGAAGATCCGCATAATCGTTCTGATTATCGGCGTATGTCGCTTCAGTCTTCAAAAGCACGTGGCCAGATGCGCAGACTGTTAAGAGAAAATGGGCTGGATCCCGATGTTATATTGAATGGCCACCCTGAACAGGTGCGCGAACGCTTAGAGAGACGCGCCGGTGATTTATTGCAGCACGAGACCGTGAAAAGCTATCTATCACAACTGGCAGAACTGGAACAGTTGCGCACCCCGGCAGAACAACAAGCCCTTGGATAAGGGGCGCGCACTCTACAACGCCGCTTCCAGCGTTTTGGTGGGGCCAAGGGCGGTGATGGTAGGGGGGGCATCTTGCAGGCTGGCGGCCAGCTTTTGTATTTGCTCCACCGTTACGGCATCATATTCCGCAATCATGTGTTTGGCGGGTTTCACTTTCCCATAAATCAGCATATGCCGCCCGATATGGTCAGCCAGACTGCTGGTGCTTTCCTGCGCCATAATCAGTCCGGCGCGGTATTGGTTGCGTGCGCGATCCAGCTCCACTTGCGAGAGATTCCGGCTCACATCCTGCAACTGTTCCTGAATGATGCGCCAGACTTCGCCTGCCTGTTTACCATCGCAGCCCGTGTAAATGGAAAGCATACCCGTATCGAAATAAGCCTGATGGAAGGCAGAAATGCCATAGGCCAGCCCGCGTTTTTCCCGCACCTCCTGAAACAAGCGGGAAGACATGCCTCCGCCCAACACTGCCGCCAGCAATTGAGCGGCGCGGTAGTTGGGGTCATGCAGCGGGGTAGATTCAAACCCCAGCAGCACATGTAATTGTTCCAGCTTTTTCCCTTTCAGATGGGTTCCCCCCTGATAGACTGCACGCGGTGGTTGGTTGCTCTGTGTGCCTGTAGGAATGCCTGAAAAATATCGCTCTGCCAGTGCCACCCATTCATGATGCTGAATGTTCCCCACCGCCACCAGCACCATGCTTTGTGTGTGATAATAATCGTGGATATAACCAAACAAATCTTCGCGTGAGAAAGAAGAGACATTTTCGACGCTACCCAAAATGGCACGGCCAATGGGCTGATTAGGGTACGCTGTTTCCGTAAACAGGTCAAAAACCACATCATCCGGCGTGTCCAGATGCATAGCCACTTCCTGTAGTACTACCTGACGCTCCCGTTCCAGTTCCGTCTGGTCAAAATGGGAGTTCAATAAAATATCCGCCATCACCTCTGCGGCTTTGGGCACATCTTCTTTCAGCACTTTGGCGTAATAAACAGTATGCTCCATGGAGGTATAGGCGTTGATGCTGCCACCAATGGCGTCAAACTCTTCTGCGATAGTTTGGGCATTACGGCTGGGGGTGCCTTTAAAGGCCATATGCTCCAGCAGGTGAGACAGGCCATTCTGAGCCGGGGTTTCAAACCGCGCCCCAACATCCACCCACGCGCCAAAGGCCACGGTTTGCACATGCGGCATGGTAAGGGAGACAACGCGCAGGCCATTCGGCAGGGTGGTCAGTTCAGTATCGGGCAGCCAGGATAACACAGGAAAAAACCTCTTGGATAGCAATAAAAAAATAGCAGTCAGGCGAAACATCGCCACAGAGTCGCAAACCTATGCTACCGAAAAACACAACCCCACGCAAACCCCCTTATGCAGGGTATTGGCGTGGGGCTGCAAAGGTGGCATAAGCTTAGGAGTTCGCCTGCTTTTGCTGGTGTTTTTCGCTTTCCAGACGTGCCTTCGTCACCACGCGGTCAAAATCCACCTGCGAGCATAGCCCCAGCAAAACCGGATCTTTCGGTTTAATGTTGGTGATATTCCAGTGCGTTTTATTGCGAATGGCCTCAATGGTACCTTTGGTAGAACCAATCAGCTTGCCAATTTGCGCATCACTGACATCCGGGTAGTTTTTCACAATATAGGCAATCCCGTCTGGCTTGTCGCGGCGGCGTGCGACAGGGGTATAACGCCCACCTTTCGGTTTGGACTGCAAATATTCACGCGCTTTGCTGCTAAGGCTCAGTGTCGCGTTGGGGTTGGCTTCACAGGTTGCAATCTGGTCACGGGTAAGCTGACCATTCGCAATAGGGTCCACCCCAATAATATGTGCGGCAACCTCACCATCGGCAATACCTTGCACCTCCAGTGGATGCAGGCCGCAGAAGCTGGCGATTTGCGCAAAGCTTAATGCGGTATTTTCCACCAACCAGACAGCGGTGGCTTTGGGCATTAATGGCAGTTCAGATGCGGTTTTTGCCATTGCGGGTATCCTTTTTGTTTAAAACCATGCGTATTACATTGAAACATCATGCAAAGCGACCATGGCCACGCAAGAGCCTGCGGCGCCATGTTTGTTTTATATTGTGAGGAGAATCTTCCCGACATGGGCACCAGCGGACATGCGCGTATGTGCTTGCATGGCTTCTTCTAGCGGAAAAGACTGGTCAATAACAGCAAAAATTGCACCGCTGGTCACTTTTGGCCAGATTTGCTGCAAAATTCGCTGCGCAAGCGCGGTTTTGTGCGCTTCCGGCAGACTACGCAGGGTGACTCCCTGCCAGCGCAACCGCTTCAGCAGGAGTGGCGCCATGTTCACCTCTGCCCGGCTACCCGCATTGAGGGAAAGGGTGACGATACGCCCTTCCACACGGGCAGCGCGAAACAACGCATTAATGCCCACACCCCCCGCCATATCCAGCAGCACATCGGCTCCCTGCCTCTGGGTGAGCTGCATGACCCGTTCCGCAGTCTCTTCGCAGGTGTAATCCAGCGGGGTCGCCCCCAGCCGCTCGGCATGAGCCGCCTTCACAGAAGAAGATACCGTGGCGATAACCTGCGAAACCCCCACCACCTGTCGGGCCACTTGTGCCGCAATCGTTCCCACTCCGCCACTAATCCCATGCATAAACAGGGTTTCCCCACGTTGCAGTTGGGCACGTTCCAACAACGCTTCCGTCACCGTGAACAGGGCTTCCGGCATGGCGGCAGCCTGCGCAAATGTCATGGTTTCCGGCATAGGCAGTGCATGACCCGCAGGCACCGCGGTATATTCCGCATAGCCTCCGCCGTGGGTCAGGGCACACACTCGGTCTCCTATCTGCCAGCCGGAGACATTGTTTCCCATGGCGGCAATCTCCCCCGCCACTTCCAGCCCCAGAATGGGACTGGCATCCGCCGGGGCGCGGTATAGCCCTTGTGCTTGCAAAATATCCGCCCGATTAACACCCACAACGTGGTTGCGAATGAGGATTTCGTGCGGGCGTAAGGCCGGGAGATCTAACAGGACAGGTTGCAGGCGAAAGTGTTCCCCTGCCCCCTGAATCATCATGGCGCGCATTTCGGCAGGCAGTATGCAGTCGGTAGCAGGCACAATAAGCATGACTCTCTTTTCAACGAATGGTGCGAACCGATTACAACAGCAAAATCATGCCCTCTTTCGCCACCACAGACCCCGGTAAGGCCTGTTCAATCGCATCGCTAATCGCATCCATCCGGTCATCCGTATGGCTGGGATCGTGGTGAAAGGCAACATAGGTTTTCACATTGGCAGCCTGTGCCAATCGCACCCCTTCCTGCCAGGTGGAATGCCCCCAGCCTTTGTAGGCCGGGTATTCTTCATCGGTGAAATTGCTGTCGTAAATAAACAGGTCTGTTCCCTCAATCAGGCGAACAATCTCTGCATTGCGACCCTGTTCCGGGTGCTCCGTATCCGTCACATAGCAAATGGATTTGCCCTGATATTCGATGCGATAGGCAGTGGCTCCGTTCGGGTGAGGAATGGCACAGGTGCGCACCGTGATCTCCGGAATACCAAGATCCAGCGTTTCACCGCCATGAAAATCATGAAAAACGGGATTGGAAGCCATAATTTCCACCCCAACGGGAAACAGAGGGGAAGCCATCAGGTTATCTATTTGTTCTCGCAAATGGCTTTTAGGTTGCAGGTGTCCGGCCCACATATGCAACTCAAAACCGGGAATATAGGCCGGTTTGAAAAACGGAAAGCCATTTACATGATCCATGTGCGTATGGGAAAAAAGCAAGTGCAAGCGGCGCGGCGCTTTTTTTGCCAGTTCATCCCCCAGTATTTTAATGCCGGTTCCCGCATCCAGAATCAGGACATGCTCACCACAATGCACGGCGACACAGGAGGTATTGCCGCCATAGCGCAGCGTATCTGACCCCGGGCAGGCAATACTGCCGCGAACGCCGTAAAATTGAAGGGAAAAGGGCAAACTCATCTGGTGCAGCTCAGAGTTGGAACGTGATGCAAATCCGGGCTCAATCCTGCTTTCTCACCCGTCTAAACGAAATGATGATTGAACCTAAACCAATATTCTGAATAAGTGATTATCCCCTCTCTGCCTAGCATAAAATGGAAGGAATGCTGCAATGACAACAAAACCTGTGGTTCTGGTGACTGGCTCAACAAGCGGTATTGGGCTTGGTATTGCCAAAGCTTTCGCTGAAAAACAGTATGATGTGGTATTGAACGGGTTGGGTGACAGCGCAACGATTGAGGCCGCACAAAAAGAAATACGGGAGCGCGGCGCCAATGTCTGGTACCATGCAGCCAATATGCTGAAACCCGCCGAAATTGCAGATATGGTGCAAAAAGCCGCAGCGCATTTTGGTCGGCTGGATGTACTGGTGAATAATGCCGGCATTCAGCATGTCGCAACGGTGCAAGATTTTCCCGATGATAAATGGGATGCGGTGATTGGCATCAACCTGACGGCCGCTTTCCATAGCATCAAACACGCACTTCCCATCATGCGCAAACAGGGTTTTGGCCGGATTATCAACATTGCATCCGCGCATGGCAAAGTGGCAAGTACGGGCAAAGCGGCGTATGTGGCCGCCAAACACGGCATTGTCGGGTTGACCAAGGTGGTGGCATTGGAAGCAGGAGAGACCAATATCACCTGTAATGCCATTTGCCCTGGCTGGGTCTATACCCCTCTGGTGGCCAAACAAATTGAAGTCAAAGCCACGGCGGAAGGGCTGCCCCTACAGGAAGCGCAACGCAAATTGCTACTGGAAAAGCAACCGAATGGGCGCTTCGCTGAGATTGAGGAGATTGGCGCACTGGCGGTGTATCTGGCATCGGATATAGCACGCGGCATTACCGGAGCCGATCTTTCCATAGATGGCGGATGGACAGCACAATAACGCTTGACAGTCAGCACCAAAATCGCTAAACGTTCGCCTCCCTGTGCCTTGGGAATGTGCCCGCTATTGCGGTTTGATGTCATTCACTGGGCGTGCGGCCACGGATAAACATGTTGGCTTTGGCCGCATGCCGTGCGTTTTTTACTGAATGACCCGCTTGCACCAGACCCAGTATAGTGACGCCATGAAAATTCTTTCCGCCAACAGTAATCTGCCCTTAGCCGAAGATATTAGCGATCATCTGCATGTCTCATTGACCCGTGCCAAAGTGCAGCGGTTCAATGACAAGGAAATTTGGGTGGAAGTCGAAGAAAATGTGCGGGGACAGGATGTATTTCTGGTGCAATCCACCTCTTATCCTGCCAATGACCACATGATGGAAATGCTGATCTGCATTGACGCGCTGAAGCGTGCCTCTGCCCGCCGCATCACCGCTGTCCTGCCTTATTTTGGATACGCCAGGCAAGACCGTAAACCAGGGCCACGCACCCCTATTTCCGCCAAGCTCGTCGCAAACCTTATCACCACAGCAGGGGCAAACCGGGTGCTGACCATGGATTTACATGCCGGGCAAATACAAGGTTTTTTCGATATTCCGGTTGACCATTTACAAGCATTGCCGGTGCTGGTGACGGATATTCGCGCCCGTTATCAGGATCGAGAGGTGCTGGTGGTATCTCCCGATATTGGCGGAGTGGTACGCGCCCGGCAACTGGCCGAACGACTGAATACCAATCTGGCCATTGTGGATAAGCGTCGTCCACGGGCGGGTGTTTCGGAAGTAATGAATATCATTGGAGAAGTGAAGGGTAAGCATTGCCTGCTGGTAGATGATATTGCGGATTCTGCCGGTACATTGTGTAATGCGGCGGACGCATTGAAAAATGCTGGCGCCGCCTCTGTCTCTGCCTATGTCGTGCACGGGGTTCTCTCCGGTCAGGCGGTCGAGCGGGTGAAAGCATCCTGTCTGGAAGAACTGGTCATTACGGATAGTATTCAACCAACCGAGGCCATTCGTAACGCAGCCAATATTCGCGTTGTCTCGGTAGCGCCTTTGCTGGCAGAAGCCATTCGCCGCATTAGTGAAGAACAATCGGTCTCCAGTCTGTTTGACTGAGCCGCTGTAACCATTTTTATCAACACGTTATGATGAACAGGAGAAAACGATGACACAAGAACGTGCTGTACTGCAAGCGGAAGTCCGCGAAACTCTGGGTAAAGGTGCTTCCCGCGCCCTGCGTCGTGCACGCCGCGTACCTGCCGTGATTTACGGCGCCGGCAAAGATGCCGTGCATGTGGCTATTGACGAAGCGGCCATCAGCCGTCTGGCGCTCAAGCTGCGCTTCCACTCCCGCCTGATTCAGGTGGAAGCGGGTAAGCAAAGCTTCACCGTGTTGCCACGCGAAGTGCAATACCACCCGGTGACAGACCGTATCGAGCATGTGGACTTTCTGGATGTGAACGAAAACTCTGTGGTGACCGTATGGGTGCCGGTACAGTTCGTGAACCATGAAAAATCACCCGGCCTGAAGCGCGGTGGCACGCTGAATATCGTGCGTCGTGAAGTGGAACTGGAGTGCAAAGCCACCAATATTCCATCCGAACTGGTGGCAGACCTGACCGGGCTGAAAATTGCTGAATCTGTCCATATCAGCCACATTCACCTGCCGGAAGGCGTGAAGCCGGTGATTGATGACCGTGACTTTACAGTTGCGACCATTGTGGGTCGTCGTGGTGACAAAGGCGGTGATGAAGAAGGCGCAGAAGCATAAAATCCGCTTAGGTTCCCCCCCTTTTTTGTGGGGAATGTGGCGAAAAGGCTGTATTCCGAGAACCGGACGCTCCATTGTACTGAAACGTACATGAAAGCCGGAAGCGGCGAACGATAGCCATTGCAGCCCATTCCACGCTAAAGGGTGATTGAGCCTGACTTTACTATCGAAGGGGCACCTGTGGGTGCCCCTTTTTGTTTATCTTCACCCTCTCTTAAATCTCTTTGGCGTAAGCTTCCGCCATGCATAGATGAGGAGTAGCCACATATGGGTGATTATTACGTACTACAGACGAATGGACAGGCAGAAGGGCCGTTTGATTTTGTCGCGATTGTGCGGAAGATTAAAAAAAATGCTCTGGGTAAAGACACGGTGGTGCGCCTACCCGATGGGCAGGAGATACACGCCGGTGACGTACCTGAACTACAGGAATTTTTTGTTGAGCATGAACAGTTGCACACGCAGGCGCAATTCGCCACCAATGGCGAGCGCGTCTATCAGTTGCGCCCCTTGCTGGAGCGTGGCTGGGATTTTGTTCTGCAAAATAACGTGGTGCTCATTTATGCCGGGGTGTTTTTGATTCTAAGCGGATTAGCCTTCGGCATTCTGCACGGCATACCCGGTATTGGGGATGTACTGGCCTTTACTCTATCCTATGTGCTATTGGGCGGCGTGGCATGTGCCGCATTGCGTAAAGCCCGTGGTCAGGCATTAGAACCCGCACAGGTGACGGATATTGTGCGCGAAAAAGGCAAAGAACTGTCAATCGTCGGATTTATTCTGGCCATTCCCTTTGCGATTGGCATTTATACGCTGGTGCTGCTGATTATACCGCTGGCCGCCATGACCCTGTATGCCTTTACCCCGTTTTTGCTCATTGAGCGGAATATTTCCGGCTGGGATGCCATGGAAATTAGCCGTAAACGGGTGATGAAAATGGATATGAATAATATCGCTATTATCCTTGCGCTGATGCTGATGAATGCAGTGGGCGGCTTCACTATGATTTTGCTACTGATCACCCTGCCGATGAGCCTCTATATTCTGGCGGAAATGTATGATGAGATTTTTGTGGATATATAGGGCCACAGCGGTTGCGCGTAGCGCAGAGCGAAAGAGAGACCGGGTTGC
>CAZIGK010000026.1:0-27659 GCA_964538615.1 uncultured Rickettsiales bacterium
CTTTAGCCCCGACGCGTAGCGAGGCTAGTAAGCCGAGCGAAGCCAAGAGAAGTTTCTCGTGGATGCCTGCCTACGCAGGCATGACGGGTGTGGTGTTGGGTTGGACAAGAAGCGAGCACAGGAGTGCGAGCCTTTGAGCCGAGCGTCAGCGAGAGGGGCGAAGCCACGCCAACGGTTGTGTCAGGTGAGGGCTAGCAAGCCCGAACCAGCCCTGAGCCGCCCTCATTTGCGAGACAGGAGTCGAGCAAGGAGGGAATAAAACAACCGAGCGGAGCCAGAGCAAGAGGAGAGATGGATTCCGGGTCAAGCCCGGAATGACAGGGGGGAGTGTGGTGTTGGGGTGTGGGAACGGCGGCAAGCAGGCCTGCGCCAGCCCTGAACTGCCCTCATTTGCGAGACAGGAGTCGAGCAAGGAGGGAATAAAGCAACCAAGTGGAGCCAGAGAAACCTCAGCTATTCGCTTCCAGCGGGACGAAGCGTACGGGCATCATATGTTGCATGTGAAAGCTATCTCCTTGCTTGACCATGCGCACAAGCCATTGGTCTTGCCCTTGTGTACCGACCGGGATGATGAGAATGCCGCCATCACGCAGTTGGTTGAGGTAGATGTGCGGAATTTCCGGTGCGGCAGCGGTGACGATGATGCGATCAAACGGAGCGGATTCCGGCCAGCCTTTGGTGCCGTCTCCCAGACGGGTGTGGATATTTTGCAGACCCATATCCAAAAACCGTTCGCGGGCGGTTTGGTAGAGATAGTCATGTCGCTCGATGGTGTAGACCATGCGGCAGAGTTTGGATAAGACTGCGGCTTGATAACCGGAGCCGGTGCCGATTTCCAGCACCCGGCTGCGTGCATCCAGTTGCAATGCCCAGGTCATCCATGCGACGATAGAAGGCTGGCTGATGGTCTGGCCGGAGGCAATGGGCAGAGCGATATCTTCGTAGGCGCGGCTGGCAAAGGTATCGGGCACGAAAAGGTGACGCGGGACGGATTCCATAGCGTTGAGGACGGGGATATCCGTAATGCCTTTTTGCCGCAGTTGCAGCACTAACTGTGCCCTCTGCTGCCAGTGGGAGGGGAGGGAATCAACGCCGTCTCCGGCGGCAGAAAATGCAGGGGAAGAGGAATCCTGCGCGGTGAAGGGGCGTTCATCCTGCAGAAGCATGGGTGTCATCCTCCGTGGTGAGGCCGCTGTGACAGCGCAGGTTTTCCAGCACATCGTAGGCGGTCATATCCAGACTGAGTGGTGTGACCGCAATGTAGCCATCGCCTACGGCGGCCATATCTGTATTGGGCCAGAGCAGCAAGTCTTCCCTCTCTACGCCAATCCAGTAATAGGGGGTGCCTTTGGGGTCGCGGTGTTCGCTGAGGCGTTCCCCTACGCGGCGGCGGCCATGCGGAACATATTGTACCCCGCGGATACGATCCGGCGTGAGGTTGGGAAAATTGATATTGAGCAGGACATTCGGTGGCCAGCCTGCATGCACCAGATCCCGAATCAGGCCGGGGGCAAACATGAGGACGGATTCGCTGTGCAGTGGTTTATCATCCACCAGTTGGCTGATGGCAATGGAGGGAATATCCAGCAGAGTGCCTTCCATGGCGGCGGCGACTGTACCGGAGTATGTGATATCCTCCCCCAGATTTGCGCCGCGATTGACGCCGGAGAGAACCAGATCTATCGGTTTTTCCTCTCTGAATATTTGACGTGCGGCCATGAGCACGCAATCGGTTGGGGTGCCGCTGACGGCATAGCGTTTGTCTGCCAGTTGACGCACGCGCAAGGGAATGTTGATGGTGAGGGAGTGGCCTGCGCCGCTTTGTTCCAGCTCTGGGGCGACCACCACCACATCATCCGTCAGGCTGCGGGCGATGGATTCCAGCACCTCCAGCCCCGGTGCGTGAATACCATCATCGTTGGTGACGAGGATGCGCATATCCGACAGAGGGGTATGTTTCAGGCGGTGGTAGAGGGTGGCATCGCAGTGCATGGAACAAAACGCTCTAAATATAGGGGACGTTGCACCACCATACACAAGCGATGGTTAAGATAGGTTAAAGGCAAGCGATGGAAAAAAGAGACGGATGCTGATAGGGGTGGTAACGCGAACCACAGACGAGTACGGAGGAACACATGGAAGCGACACAGGTACCCCTGCCAATGGTCAATAATACCGCGTTGCAGCGGTTTGAGATGCCAGTGGAAGGGCTTGTGACCTTTGCCAATTATCGGATAGAGGGAAGGAAGCTGTGGATAGATTATGTGGAGGCGCCGCCGGAATTACGTGGATCAGGCGTAGCGGGACGTTTGATGCAGGAAATTTTGCGTTACGCAGAAGCTGAGGGCTTGAGCATTGTGCCGATATGCGGGTATGCAGCGGCATGGCTGGCCCGGCATCGGCTGACGTCCTGAATCAGGATTCAATAGCGCGCCAGCCAATATCCCGCCGACAAAAGCCTTCCGGCCAGTCAATGGCATCAACGGCCTGATATGCGCGGCTTTGAGCCTCTTTTAAGTTAGTACCCAGTGCGGTGACACCCAATACGCGACCGCCATTGGCCAGTACCATCCCGCCATCCGTGCGGGTGCCAGCGTGGAAAATGGTGACCCCCGGTAGCAGAGAGGCAGCAGGCAGGCCTTTGATTTCTGTGCCTTTGGTATAGTCGCCAGGGTAGCCTTTGGCTGCCATGACCACACAGAGAGCCGCTTGTGGTTTCAAGGTGACAGGCGTGGGAAGGGTGCCGTGGGCAATGGCATGAAAGATGGGAAGGATATCTCCCTCGATGCGTTGCATGAGCACCTGTGTTTCCGGATCTCCAAAGCGGACATTATATTCCAGCAGATAGATACCTTTGGCGGTTAGCATGAGTCCGGCGAATAAAACCCCACGGAAAGGGGTGCCGCGCATGGCCAGTTCATCTACCGTTGGCTGGATGATGGTTTGCATGACCTCTTGTTGCATCGTCTCTGTGAACATGGGGGCGGGGCTGTAGGTGCCCATGCCGCCTGTATTGGGGCCTGTATCGCCTTCACCTACGGTTTTATGATCCTGAGCGGCGCCCAGAGGAATGGCGGTATGGCCATTGGAAAGTGCGAAGAAGCTGACTTCCACCCCGTCCAGAAACTCCTCGATCACCACGGTTTGCCCGGCTGCACCGAAACGGCCTGAAAAAGCATCCGCCACCGCGTCTAATGCTTCGGCTTCTGTATGGGCTACGGTCACGCCTTTACCTGCGGCCAGACCATCTGCTTTGACCACAATGGGGGCGCCATGTTGTCGAATGTAGGCTTCTGCATCGGGTCGCTGGGTGAAAACCCCGCAGGCGGCGGTACGGATATTACGGGCTGCACAAATATCTTTGGTGAAGGCTTTGGAGCCTTCCATGCGGGCGGCCTCTGCGCTTGGGCCGAAGCAAGCGATACCATGTGCGGTTAAATAATCTGCCATGCCCTGTACCAGAGGGTCTTCCGGGCCGATAATGACCAGATCTATCGCGTGTTGCTGTGCAAAGGCCAGTACGCCTTCTTTGTCTGTAGCAGAGAGAGAGGGAAGACATTCTGCCACTTGTGCAATGCCGCCATTACCGGGAGCGCAGAACAGTGCTGTCAGTTGTGGAGATTGAGCAATTTTCCAGCAGAGGGCATGTTCACGCCCGCCATTGCCTAGGACTAATACACGCATGGGGCGGCCTTATAATGGTTGATATGGGACGAGGGGAAGGTAGTCATAGCGGTTCTGCAATGCTGATTCCAGAGAGTGTCGTCATGCGATGTTTAATAGCCTGCAAACGGCCTTTTTCTGTGCTGCCGGCTTTCATGTGTTCTCCATACATGGAAACGTCCGGTTCTCGAAAACGGCCTTTTTGACAGATTCTCCCTCGCGTGACGACACTCTCTAGCGTTTTTCCAGGGGGATGCCGAAGAGTTCCAGCCGATGATCGACCAGTTTGTAGCCCAGACGCTCTGCGACTTTATGTTGCAGAGCCTCAATTTCTTCATCCACAAATTCAATGATCTGGCCGGTGCGCAGATCAATCAGGTGGTCATGATGGTCATCGGACATTTCTTCGTAGCGGGCGCGGCCATCGCCAAAATCATGGCGTTGGATAATGCCAGATTCTTCGAAGAGCTTAACCGTACGATAGACCGTGGCGATGCTGATGCGTGAATCCCGTGCGGAGGCGCGCTCATAGAGGGTTTCTACGTCCGGATGATCTGTGGATTCTGCCAGAACCTGCGCAATGGTTTTGCGTTGTTCTGTCAGTTTTAGGCCTTTTTCGGCACAGAGTTTTTCGATCATGGTTTTCTCCCTCTCGTGGCAGTCAGAGGATGTAGAGGATGGTTAGTGCGTTTGCGGCGGGTGGGTTGTGGCCTGAGTTCCATGACAATAGCGTAGGGTCATGCAACCTAAGTTATAGGGTATGCCATCCTCCGGCAAGATGTGCAAGCCGGATGCGCAGAAAATGCCGCTGGATTGCCGATAAAAAAGCAGGGTGTCATTGCAGGCTGGTCAAACGGTAAGGATTTGTTATAGTGCGCGGATTATAGCTGGTTCTGTTGTTTTTCATGCGGTGGCGCTGCCTGAGCGCGCTGGATGAAAGCTGCGTGAAGTTGCTGTAATGGCTGGAAAATCATTTCTGGTCGATAGATAGAAAAAACAGGGTATTTGCATGAGTAGTACGTCAGTCGCGGCGTTACAGGCCGCTGATGTTTGTGTCTTTGGGGCGGCAGGTCATTTGGCTATGCATAAAATTTTCCCTGCGTTGCTGCTGCGGCATGGGCATGGGCAATTGCCTGCGGAAAGCCGATTTTTTGCAGTAGATGTGGCGCAAAAAGATACGGCGGGTTTTTTGCAGCAATTTGAGCCATTCGCTCAGTCTGAAGCGAAGCCGATGCCCAAATGGGGCGAGGCGTGGAAAGCGTTTCAGGCGCAAACCAGCTATCATGCGATTACGCCGGGGAAAGCTTTGCCAGCGTCCATTAAAGCGCGGATGGATGAAGAACCTAGACCGGTACGGATGTTTTATATTGCGACCGGAGCCGAGCATTACGCCGGTATTTGCCAGCAGTTGCAGGATGCAGGACTCATTACCCCGGACAGCCGCATTGTGCTGGAGAAGCCATTGGGTTCGGATATGGCGTCGTTTTTGACAATGGATGCGGCGGTATCGAAGTTTTTCCGGGAAGATCAGATTTACCGTATTGATCATTATCTGGGCAAAGAAACCGTGCAAAACCTGATGATTTTGCGTTTTGCCAACCCGCTTTTAGCACGGACATGGAATGCGGATGCGATTGACCATGTACAGATTACCGTATCTGAAAGTGCGGGGATTGCCGGTCGTTCCGGTTTTTATGATGCCTATGGTGCGCTGAAGGATATGGTGCAGAACCATTTGCTGCAAATGCTGTGTCTGGTCGCGATGGAGCCGCCATCTCATATTTCCCCGGAGACGATTCGGGCAGAGAAAATTAAAGTTTTACGGGCGTTGCGCCCTATGACCAGGGCATCTATCGCCACAGATTCGGTGAGGGGGCAATACAGCGCCGGTGAGGTGAATGGTGAAGCCGTGAGCGCCTATGTGCAGGATGCCGGTAAGCCTTCCAGCCAGACCGAAAGTTTTGTCGCCCTGAAAACCCACGTGGATAACTGGCGGTGGTCTGGGGTGCCGTTCTACCTTCGTACAGGAAAGCGGCTGAAAAGCAGGTATTCTGAGGTGGTATTGCAGTTCCGTTCCGTGCCGCATCAGATATTCCCGGATCAGGAAGAGCATCTGGAAAGTAACCGTCTGGTGATTCGCTTGCAGCCGGATGAGTCTATTCGGCTGAATCTGGTGACGAAGGAGCCGGGGCCGGGGGGATATCGGTTAAAGCCGGTATCGCTGAACCTGTCACTGGCGAAGGATTATGCGGCGTCTGGTGCATCTGCCTATGAGCGGCTGATGATGGATGTGGTGCGGGGGAACCCGACCCTGTTTATGCACCGGGATGAAGTGATTGCCGCATGGGAATGGATTGATACCATTACGGCGTTATGGAGCGAGGCAAAAACCCCGCTGCACCTCTATACGGCGGGTGGAATAGGGCCAACCGCTGCCGAGCAACTGATGCAACATGATGGAAGAGAATGGAATGACCCACAATCAGCCTGACGCGATGGAGCCGGAAAGCTTTTGGAAGTTTGCCAGTAAAGAGGTGCAGACCAGCACTTTATGTCGCCATATTAGTGCGGAGATCCAGCGCGCCATTGCAGCCTATGGGTATGCAAGCATGGTCGTGCCGGGTGGCAGCACCCCGAAACCTTTGCTGGAGGCATTGGGGAAAGAGCCTATCCAATGGAATAAACTATGGCTGACCTTAAGTGACGAGCGTTGGGTGCCATTGGATTCTGATGAACGGAACGAGAAAATGTTGCGGAGTATTTTGCCGGTGGACTCTATGCGGTTTGTCTCCCTATGCAGTCGGCATAGCACCCCTGAGGAGGGCGAGGCCACGGTAGAGGCGGCGTTGGGTAATATGCCGCGTCCATTTGATATTGTCTTGTTGGGCATGGGGAATGATGGGCATTTTGCGTCCCTCTTTCCGGATACACCGGAACTGGAAGAGGGGCTGAAGCTGGACAACCCGAAGCTCTGTCAGGCGATTGCCCCCGCAGGAGGGCGCACAGCGCGTATCAGCCTGACGCTGGCTGCGTTGAAACGAAGCCGGAAGCGGTTTTTGCTGGTGCAGGGTGAGGAAAAATGGAATGTCATTAAGCAAGCAGAAAAGCCGGAAACCAGCCCCCTGGATCTGCCGGTAAAAGCCCTGCTGGAGGCAGCGCCGACAACCATTTGCTGGTGTCCGTAAGCGCGGTTATGGGCGAGTGGGATTTTTCAGCCGATATGCACATGTTTTTCGATATGCTGGATCATCAGGCTGGCGATGTCTTTGCCACTGGCTTCTTCAATGCCTTCCAAGCCGGGGGAGGAATTGACCTCCAGCACCTTGGGGCCTGAAGACGAGCGGATAATATCGACCCCCGCGACATGCAACCCCATGGCTTTGGCGGCACGCACCGCGATACGGCGTTCTTCCGCCGTGATTTTAATGGCGCGTGCTACCCCTCCTAAATGCAGGTTGGCACGGAATTCTCCTTCTGCGGCCTGACGCTCCATGGCACCGACGACTTTATTGCCGATCACGAAGCAGCGGATGTCCCTGCCTTGCGCTTCTTTCACAAATTCCTGCACCAGAATATGAGCTTTCAGGCTTTTGAAGGCATTGATGACGCTTTCTGAGGCTTTATTGGTTTCCGCGAGGACAACCCCGACGCCTTGCGTGCCTTCCAGAAGTTTAATGATGAGGGGTGCGCCTCCCACCATTTTAATCAGGTCTTTGGTATCCTGCGGGGAATGGGCAAAGCCGGTGAGTGGCATGCGGATATCTGCATCTGCCAGTAGTTGTAAGGAGCGCAATTTATCCCGCGAGTGGGCAATGGCGTTGGCATTATTGAGGGTGAAGACACTGGCGGTTTCAAACTGGCGGGTGACCGCACAGCCATAAAACGTCATGGAGGGGCGCAGGCGCGGAATAATGGCGTCCACATGTTGCAGGGTTTCCCCACGGTAATGGATTTCCGGTGTGGCGCCCCCAATGTTCATGTAGCAGTATTTGACATTGATAAACTGCATGTGGTGGCCGCGTTGTTCTCCGGCTTCCATCAGTCGGCGGTTGGAATAAAGTTCCGGGTTGCTGCCCAGAAGCACAATGTTTAAGCCCGTTTTTTGCCGTTTGTCCTTTTTATAATAACTATCCAACTGCGTGGGGGTGATGTGCGCGTGTACGCAGCTTAGGGATGGATCCACCACCAGACGTCCTGTCATGGCTTGACGCCCAAGCAGCATGCGATAGCCCATCGCATCCCGGTTGGTGAGGGTGACTTCGATAGGCCATTCCTGCTCCCCGATGCGTAGGGTGGTCATGATGACAAACCGTTGCTGCTTGTGTCCCATAGAGCTTTTGACTTCCCGTCTGTCGATCAGGCGGGCTTTGCAGCGTTTGGTAACGACACGGTTATCCTGCAGGGGGTGGATATCGAATTGTACCCATTCTTCCCCATCCTGTTGGTAGGGCTGGATATTGAAGGCGTGAATGGCCGAGGTTTTGGCACCGGAATCCGCACGGACCTTAATGGCGGGTAGTCCGAGTTGTGGCAGGCTGATCCATTCTTCCCCGCCGATGATTTGTTTTTCCATGTGTGCCTCCTACCCTAAGGTGATGATATTCTTGCTGCTCTGTACTGTCTCTTCTGTCTTCCGGCAAGGGGGAAGATTGACGGAGGGCAGAGGATGATGCTACCCCTGTGGGAGATATGCTGACGCGAACAGGAGATTGGCGAATGAAGCTCTATATATATGATCATTGCCCGTATTGTGTGAAAGCGCGCATGCTGTTCGGCCTCAGGCAGATGCCTGTGGCGCTGGTGACGCTGCAAAATGATGATGAAGCCACGCCGGTACGGATGATTGGGCAGAAAATGGTGCCCATTTTGCAGACGCAGGATGGTCGCTACATGCCGGAAAGTATGGATATTGTGCGCTATGTCGATCAGCAGGTGGGGGGAAAGCCTGTGCTGAGCAGCCAAACCACAGACGAACTGGGGCAATGGTTGTTACAGACGCGGGAGTATCTTTATAAACTGGCGATGCCGCGTTGGGTGCAGTCTCCGCTGGAGGAGTTTGCGACCCAAGGGGCACGAGACTATTTTACCCATAAAAAAGAGGCGATGATTGGACGGTTTGCAGATGCTTTGGCAGAGAGTGCAGCATTGATTGCGAAGGCAGAGGAGCATATGCAGGCATTGGAACCGATGATCCAGTCCGAACGGGCGGTGCATGGAGTGTTATCTGAAGATGATATTCACCTGTTTGCGGTGTTACGGAGTTTGAGTATTGTGAAAGGGGTGTGCTATCCCGCAGGGGTGGAGGCGTATCGGCGGCAGATGAGCGAACTTTCTGCTGTGCCACTGCATGATGCACTGGCACGGTAGGCGGATATTACAGGCTGGATGATGGCAGGGATATATTAACGGCTGTGGCATAGACTGAGAGTCTCATAGCAGCATGATAGGCACTGATGAAACATATGCAGCATAAACAGCTACCCAAACCCTTCACCGAGCAGGGCTTCAGTTTGGTAGAGCTTTCTATTGTTCTGGTACTGGTTGGGCTACTGATAGGCGCCGTGCTGGTTGGGCGGGATGTGATGGAAGGGGCAGAGCGGCGTAAACTGATTGCCGAAATGCAGGCGATTGATGTGGCGATGCAGGAGTTTCGGGGAACCTATCTGGGGTGGCCGGGAGATTTAGTCAATGCATCGGATTTTTGGGGGGCGGGCTGTGGAGGCGCGAGTGCCGTGCCAGCGGGGTGCAATGGTAATGGCAATAACCGGATTCAGGGATGGACAGGGGAACCATACAAAGCCTGGAAGCATCTGGAGTTGGCGGGTCTGATACAAGGCGGGTATACGGGGTTGCCAGTTGGTTCAGTGATTGGTGGGATGATTGGCGTGAATATGCCACGCAGTGCTGCCCGTGATGATGTGGCGTTGTATCTGGACGGAGAGCCTAATGCAGTCGGTGGAAGTCCCATGCGAAATAATAATGCTTACGCACCGGAGGATAACAATTATCTGTTGTTTGGTGCACAGCGTGATAATGATTTTCCCAACATTGTGGCGTTTACACCTGAAGACGCCATGTTAGTGGATGAAAAAGCGGATGATGGTTTGCCGGGTGTCGGCAGAATACGGGCAGATCATGGGGTAAGTCATAGCAACTGCTACACAGACCCAAACCCCAGCGAAGCGGTGTTTGGGGATGAGACGTACAACCCTGCTGTAAATAGCAAGCAATGTGTGCTGGTGTATGTATTTGATAGGAATTGATGGCGCCGCGGATCGGTGCTCTGTGTTTAGAGGCGGATGAGAATTGATGTATCCAGCCGCAGAACGGTTTGCCCATGGTGGTTTTCGGCCGCAATAGCCAGTACACAGATACCCCAGCCGGGTTTAGAGGCTGACAGGCGTTTTTCTTTAATGATGGTTGAGACGGTCATGCGATCTCCTGCGCGGACGGGGGCGAGCCAGCGCATGCCATCCACCCCCAACCCGACAATGCCGTGACCAAAATTGAAATGCGTGCGGTTGAGGACATTCAGCACCATGGCACTGGTTTGCCAACCGCTGGCAATGAGTGAGCCGAAGTGGGAGTTTTGCGCAGCGATGGGGTCTGTGTGGAAAAATTGGGGATCGTAGGTTTGGCAGAACTCTATAATTTGCTCTTCCGTAAAGGAGAAGGGAGGGCAAAGCAATGTCTCGCCCAATTGCAGGTCATCAAACGTGGTTTTACGCGGGGTTGCCATCACATGTCTCCTTGCAACGTAGCGGAGGGAAGTTTGGCAAGAATAAACGCGGATCGCAAGCGGCAAGATGATGGCAGATTCAGTTCTTTTTTTGCGCGGTATGACAAAGAAGCGGGCTGACGAAAGGGTTGGATTGTCAGGTGCGTTCTTCCCCTTGTTGGGGGGGAGTATTCGCCGCTTCTGCGCCATGGCTCAGAGTGTGATCGGCGGTGTGAGTCTGATGAGCTGTGGCCTGTGCGGTCTGAAGCCATTGGCGCACCTGATCCGGATCCAGACCAGCAGAGCGCATATTTTGTTGCAGGTGGGGAAAGTCGGCATCATCCATAAGCTCGCGCCCCAGACGAGTCAGTCCACCGTCTGCGCGGATGAGGCGACGTGACTTATCAGAAAAGACGGCCTTGCTGAGGGCTTGTTCAAAGGTTAGCCCGTTGCGAGCTTCCTCTTCACGTTCTTCGCGCCAGCGTTTCAGGGATTTTGCGTCATGTTGACGGATTTTTTGCTCAATCTGACTCATGAGAGGTGCATTGTGTGGTTAAAAAGCATGCATATGAATATATGCTTTACGAATATAAGCAGTTTTTTCAAAAAAAGCTATTCTCGCAAGAAGCTGCTTGCAGATGGGTTGTTTTCGGATTAGTCTAACTCTATGAATAATATATATTTTTGTTGCATTGCAGCAAAAATATTCTGACAAAAATATCAGGGTTATGCAACATGCGGCAAAGGGATGAAGGGGGCGTTTGCCCGCTGGATCAGAAAACCATTGGGCAGGTGCTGCGGGAAACGGCGGATCGCGTAGCGGATCAGGATGCATTGGTGTACCCGCAATTAGGAGTGCGCTGGAGTTACAAAGAACTGGATGCCCGCGTGGATGAGGCTGCCCGTGCCTTATTGGCTTTGGGCGTTAAGCAGGGAGAGCATGTGGGGTGCTGGGCGACCAACATGCCGCAATGGGTGGTGCTGCAACTGGCGACCGCCCGCATGGGGGCGGTGCTGGTGACCATTAACCCGGCTTACCGTGGGAGCGAACTGCAATATGTGCTGCGGCAGGGGGATATTGTTGCGTTGTTTCTGGCAGATCGGTTTAAGACATCCGACTATCATGAGACATTGGGGCATGTGTGCCGTGAAATGGCAGATGCGGTGATGGGGGTGGTGAAATCCCCTCATTTTCCAAAGCTTCGGCTGGTGGTGAATATGCGAGGCGAAACACCGGACAGCATGTTGGACTGGCAGCGGTTTGTGGAGTATGGTCAGGCCGTGACGCAGGAGGAGCTGGCAGAAGCGGCAGCAGATTTGCAGGCAACGGATGTGATTAATATCCAATATACTTCCGGCACGACGGGTTTTCCCAAGGCGGCTATGCTGACCCACCGTAATATTCTGATGAATGCCTATTACGTGACGGGTTGTCAGGATATTACGGAGCGGGACAGAATGTGTATTCCTGTGCCGTATTACCATTGTTTCGGGCTGGTGATGGGAACGTTGGGTGCGATAACGCGTGGAGCGGCCATGATTATTCCGGCGGAGTATTTTGACCCGGTGGCCACCATGGATGCGATTGAAGCCGAAAAAGCAACGACCTTGTATGGTGTGCCCACCATGTTTGTGGCGATGCTGGAGCATTCAGGTTTTACGGGGCGGGATTTTTCGTCTCTGCGTAGCGGTATTATGGCAGGCAGCCCGTGCCCGATTGAGGTGATGCGCAAGGTGGTGGAGCAGATGCACATGCGCGAAGTGACCATTGCCTATGGTTTGACAGAGGCATCTCCGGTGATTACGCAAACCCGTACTGAGGATCCGGTCGAGGTGCGGGTGAGTACGGTGGGGCGCCCCTTGCCGGGGCTGGAAGTACGGTTGATATGTCCGGAAACCGGAGAACCCGTGGCGATGGGAGAGAAGGGGGAGCTATGTGTACGTGGCCATGGCGTGATGCGTGGCTATTACCAGAACCCAGAGGCGACCGCCGAGGTGATAGATGCCGAAGGATGGCTGCGAACCGGAGATATTGCCATACAATATGCGCACGGAAATTACTCCATTGTGGGGCGTAGCAAGGATATGGTGTGCCGTGGAGGTGAGAATATTTACCCGCGGGAAATTGAGGAGTTTCTCTTTACACACCCCTGTATTGAGCAGGTATCCGTGATTGGGGTGCCGGATGCAAAATATACCGAAGAGCTATGCGTGTGGGTAAAGCTGAAACAGGGAATGGTGCTGAGCGAAGAGGAGGTGCGGGGTTTTTGCAAGGCATCTCTGGCGCATTATAAGGTGCCGCGCTATGTGAAGTTTGTGGAGGAGTTTCCGCAGACGATTAGTGGCAAGATACAGAAGTTCAAAATGCGCGAAGCCATGGTGGTGGAGCTGGGATTGAGTGAGTTAAGGACGGCATGATGGCTGGTTCTTGCTCTTTCTGGTGGCGACCTGTATGTGCGGCGGCAGTTTTTCGTGACGTATCGGGCTGATTGAAACATAATCTTTTTTAACCCTCGCTCTGCATAGTCAGGCAAATTTGAGTGATAAAAGAAGGAACTCTCCCCATGAGTATAAGTTTTGAATTGAGTGAAATGCACCGCCTGCTGCGTGATACGGTGCGACAGTTTGCGGAAAAGGAAATTGCCCCGCAAGCGCACGCATTGGATGAGAGGGAGGAGTTCTCTGAACCACTGACCCGCAAAATGGGTGAGCTTGGATTGTTTGGTATTGTGATACCGGAAGCCTATGGCGGACAGGGAATGGACTATCTGGCCTATGCGATTGCCTGTGAAGAATTAGCGCGGGTGGACAGTTCGCAGGCGGCGACGATCACGGCGCATAATTCTCTGGGTGTGGGGCCGCTATATTACTTCAGCAATGCAGAACAGAAAAAAACGTACCTACCTAAACTATGTACCGGTGAGGCAGTGTGGGCTTTTGGGTTGACCGAGCCTTCTGCCGGATCCGATTCCCGTGGGAGTAAGACCAACGCTAAAAAAGTGGATGGCGGCTGGGTGATTAATGGCTCCAAGCAGTGGATTACCAATGGTTCCTGTGCATTGAATGCCGGAGTGACGGTGCAAGCCGTCACCGGACGTGATGAGCGCGGCGAGCCGGAACTGAGCTGCTTTATTGTGGAGCGGGGCACCCCTGGTTTTACCTCCCGCACTATGCATGGCAAACTGATGTGGCGGGCATCTGACACGTCTGAGCTGTTTTTTCAGGATTGTTTTGTGCCGGATGCCAATATGCTGGGGGCGCAGGGCAGTGGTTCTAAACAGATGTTGGAGACGTTGGATTCCGGCAAGATTGGTATTGCAGCGATGGGAGTGGGGCTGGCACAGGGCGCCTATGAAGCCGCGCTTGCTTACGCGAAAGAGCGTCAGCAGTTTGGTAAGCCGATTGCGAAGTTTCAGGCTATTGCGTTCAAACTGGCAGACATGGCGACCAAGATTGAGGTGGCGCGTACGATGCTCTACCGCTTATGCTGGATGCGTGATCAGGGAATGAAAGTGACCAAAGAAGCGGCAATGACCAAACTATTTTGCAGCGAAGTGGCACAGGAAGTGGCGAATGAAGCCGTGCAAATTCATGGTGGCTATGGTTTGATGAAGGAATATGCGGTGGAGCGTTTCTATCGGGATCAGCGGTTGTTGCAGATTGGAGAGGGGACATCGGAAGTGCAGCGGCTCATTATCGCCCGGAGTATTGGAGCCTGATGGCATGGCCACACAAGCGGTTGTCTTTTAGACGAGGGCTGGTAAGCCCAAGCCGGAAGCAAAAGGAAGCTAGGGCTAGTAAGCCCTAGTCAGTCTTGAACGCGCTTCATGGCGAGGCAAGTAGGCCGAGCCGGAAGCAAAAGGAAGTTAGGGCTAGTAAGCCTTGCCGTAAGTAATAAGGAAAGTTCCACGTCTATGGATATTATCGGAACCCCCGCCCATACCGCTGATGCGATGTTTCAGGCCAATGCTGCTTACCATCAGGGATTGTTGCGGGTATTGAAAGAGCGGTTGGCGCGGGTGAAAGCAGGCGGTGGGGACAAAGCGGTTGCGCGGCACAGGGAGCGAGGAAAGCTTTTGCCGCGTGAGCGGATTGATGCGTTGCTGGATGAGGGTTCGCCATTTTTAGAAATCGCGCCATTGGCCGCCTGGGAGATGTATGGGGGGGACGTGCCTTCTGCCGGGGTGGTTGCGGGTATTGGCCGCATTCATGGGGTGGAATGCATGATTTTGTGCAACGATGCCACGGTGAAAGGGGGAACGTATTTTCCCATGACCGTGAAAAAGCATTTGCGTGCGCAAACGATCGCACAGGAAAACCGGCTGCCATGTGTGTATTTGGTGGATTCCGGTGGGGCATTTTTGCCGATGCAGGATGAGGTGTTTCCGGATCGGGAGCATTTTGGGCGTATTTTTTTCAATCAGGCGCGTATGTCTGCCATGGGTATTCCGCAAATAGCGGTGGTTTTGGGATCTTGTACGGCGGGTGGGGCGTATGTGCCTGCCATGTCGGATGAAACGATTATTGTGCAGGAAAATGGCACGATTTTTCTGGCAGGGCCACCGTTGGTGCGGGCAGCAACCGGAGAAGTGGTGACGGAGCAGGCATTGGGAGGGGCGGTCGTGCATACGCAAACCTCTGGTGTGGCGGATCATTTTGCGGTGGATGAGGAAGATGCTTTGCATCTGGCGCGCAATATTGTGGAGAATCTGAATGCTGATGCATCCCCTATGCCGGTACGGGAGGTGCGGGAGCCGTTATATGCGCCGGAAGAAATTTATGGGTTATTGCCGCAGGATACCACCCGAACCCCGTTTGATGTGCGAGAGGTGATTGCGCGGATTGTGGATGCATCCGAACTGCATGAGTTCAAGAAGAACTATGGCAGTACATTGGTATGCGGTTTTGCGTTTATTCACGGGCAGCCGGTGGGTATTTTGGCCAATAACGGGGTATTATTTTCCGAAAGTGCGCAGAAGGGAGCACATTTTATTCAGTTATGCGAGCAACGGAACGTGCCGTTGCTGTTTTTGCAAAACATTACCGGCTTTATGGTGGGGAAGAAATATGAATCCGAAGGGATTGCCAAGCATGGTGCTAAAATGGTGATGGCGGTGGCCAATGCCAGAGTGCCGAAGCTGACAGTGTTGATTGGTGGATCCTATGGGGCGGGGAATTATGGCATGTGTGGCCGTGCGTATGAGCCGCGCTTTCTATGGGCATGGCCGAACGCTAAAGTGGCGGTGATGGGGGGTGAACAGGCCGCCGGAGTTCTGGCGATGGTGCGGAATCAGGCGTTGGAAAAAGCCGGAAAACCTGCCATGAGTGCCACGGAAGAGGCGGAATTAAAAAGCCCTATTTTACAACAGTTTGCAGAGCAGAGCGATATTTACTACAGCACCGCACGGCTGTGGGATGATGGAGTGATTGACCCTGCGCATACGCGTGATGTGTTGGGGCTGGCATTAACCGTATGTCGTCGCAACGGCGAAGGGGAAGGAAAATACGGTGTGTTCAGGATGTAAGGAGATTTCATGATTCAAACCACATGTGCCGCGAATGGTGTTGTCACGATAAGCCTCAACCGGCCTGAGGTGCATAATGCCTTCAACGATGAGATGATGCGGCAATTGACCGAGGCGTTTGTAGAGGTGGCGAACATGCCCGATGCGCGGTTGGTGGTGTTGCGTGGGGAAGGCAAAAGTTTTTCCGCTGGGGCAGACTTGCAGGTGATGCAGGCCATGAAGCAGGCCAGCGAAGCCGAAAATAAAACGCAAAGTGAGCTGCTGGCCGGGGTGTTTCATGCGGTGGATAGCTGTCCGGTACCCGTGTTGGCCGTGGTGCAGGGAGCGGCCTTGGGTGGTGGTGTCGGGCTGGTGGCCTGTTGTGATTATGTATTGGCCAGCAAGCGGGCGCAGTTTGGTTTGACTGAGGTGCGATTGGGCGTGGTACCTGCCGTTATTTGTCCCTATGTACTGGCCAAAATTGGGGTGAGTCAGGCACGGGCGTTGTTTCTTTCCGGTCAACGGTTTTCCGCTGACCATGCGTTGCAGATTGGGCTGATTCATCAGGTCGTGGAAGATGAGCTGTGGTGCGAGGAACGGGTGGATGAGCTGGTGGATGGGTTCTTGCAAGCCGCCCCCCATGCCGCACAGGAAGCCAAGCGTATGATTCGTGTGGTGGCGGGTTTGACCGAAGAAGCGGAGCGGATGGCCTATACGACATCGCTCATTGCCCGGCTGCGGGTGGCAGAAGAAGGGCAGGAGGGTATGCAGGCCTTTCTGGAGAAGCGAAAACCCTCATGGGTGAAGGAGTAAACAGATGAGTGAGCGGAGCATCCGTTCCCTATTGATTGCGAATCGGGGGGAAATTGCAGTACGCATTATGGCGACCTGTCGGGCAATGGGGATTCGCACGGTGAGTGTTTTTAGCGAGGTGGATGCGAATTTGCCCCACGCATGGCAGGCGGATGAAGCATACCCTCTGGGGATGGGGACATTGGCAGAGACCTACCTGCATCAGGATAAATTGATAGAAATTGCGCTGCGTGCAGGCGTGGATGCCGTGCATCCGGGGTATGGGTTTCTCTCGGAAAATGCCGAATTTGCGCAAAAAGTGCTGGCCGCAGGTTTGCTATGGGTAGGGCCGCCTGCGGATTGTATTCGGGATATGGGGGATAAAATTGCGGCGCGGGAAGCGGCGTTGCGTGCAGGGGTGCCGATTGTGCCGGGCTATGACGGCGAGGAGCAAACCGCAGAACGATTGCAGAAAGAAGCAGAAAAGATAGGCTACCCGGTGATGATTAAAGCATCGGCAGGTGGAGGGGGCAAGGGAATGCGCATTGTGCAGCAGCCCGTAGCCTTTGGAGAGGCACTGGCTCAGGCGAAAAGCGAAGCCCGCAATGCTTTTGGCGATGACCGGGTGTTTTTGGAAAAATATATAACCTCGCCAAGGCATATTGAGGTGCAGGTATTCTCTGATACGCAGGGTAACCATGTGCATTTGTTTGAGCGGGAATGTTCAATTCAGCGGCGGCACCAGAAAATTGTGGAAGAAAGCCCTTCTACCGCTGTGGACGCCGCCACACGCGCGAAAATAACGAGCGAAGCGGTCGCGCTGGCGCGCCAGATTGGATATGTGGGAGCGGGAACGGTTGAGTTCATTATGGAGCCATCCGGCACGCTGTATTTCTTGGAAATGAATACCCGCTTGCAGGTAGAGCACCCGGTAACAGAGGGAATAACCGGACTGGATTTAGTGCGTTGGCAGTTGGAGGTTGCGATGGGCAAGCCCCTGCCGCTGCGGCAGGATGAGATTCACGCACGTGGACATGCGGTAGAGGTACGCCTTTATGCCGAGAACCCGGAGCAGGGGCATTTGCCCTCCACGGGGCAGTTGCAGCATGTGGGGGAGCCGAAACTGCGCGGCTTGCGTCTGGATAGTGGGTATGCTGCCGGAAATGACGTGACGATGCATTATGACCCGATGCTGGCCAAAATGATTGGTACGGGTGCAACGCGGGAAGATGCTATCCGTTGTGTATGTGCGGGTTTGCGGCAAGTGAGTTTTGCTGGCGTGAAAACCAACCGAGCCTATTTGTTGCAGATTTTGCAGCATGAAGCATTTATGCGCGGGGAAACTTATACCAGTTTTCTGGAAACCTACGGGGATGAGCTACAGCTACCACAGCCGGATGTGGACGCGCAGGCGGTTGCCGTGGCCGCATTTTTACTGGCTGGCAATGATGGGAGTAACGCATCTGCTCGGGGGATGGGGGCAACGATCTCAGCGGCGGGGGATGCACAGGTAGCCGTTTGGGAGCAAGGGAAGATCAGGGGGTTCCGTAATGCGTAAAAGACTGCGGCTGCAAGGTCAGGATATTGAGGTGGAGTTGCTGGAACAGACCCGTGATGCGGTGCGTTTTATGTGGCAGGGGCAGGAATATGCCTTTCGGCTGGTGCACCAGGACGGGCGGGAACGGGTGTTGGAGCATGATCACCAGCAAACACTGGCGATAGTGGGGGAGGTTGACCGCGAGGGGCTGAGCCGCGTATGGGTGGCGGGGCAGGAAGTCACGGTGGGGCATAAACGACAGCAACGCAAAGACACGGAGGGTATGGAGTCCTCTGGTGCGCCGAAGGCGCCTCTTTCCGGACTTGTGGTATCGGTCGCGGTGAAGGTAGGAGATGTGGTGGCGAAAGGTGCCACGTTAGCGGTGATGGAGGCCATGAAAATGCAATTAACCATTGCTGCCCCGAAAGCGGGAGTGGTGAAGCTGGTGCATGTTCAGGCGGGGCAACAGGTGCAGGAGGGGACGGAACTGGTGACATTGGATGCGGAGGATGCAGCATGAGTGCCGCAAAGAAAGTACAATTGATTGAGGTTGGGGCACGGGATGGCTTGCAAAATGAGAAAACCCCGATACCGACCGAGCTAAAGCGTGATTTTGTGCGGCGTCTGGTGGAAGCGGGCATGCGCGAGATTGAGTTGACCAGTTTTGTACGGCCTGACTGGGTGCCGCAACTGGCCGATGCGAAAGAACTGAGTGCGATGGTGTTGGGACAGGATTGGGCAGAGGGCGCCCATTTTTCCGCTCTGGTGCCCAATGCCCGTGGCATGGACAGCGCGATGGCTGCCGGCTTGCAGGAAGTGGCGGTGTTTGTGGCGGCCTCGGAGAGTTTTTCGCAAAAGAACATTAACGCAACTATTGCAGAGTCGTTGGTGAAAATTCAGCCCGTATTGGCGACTGCAATGCAGCGGGGAGTGAAGGTGCGGGGATACGTATCCTGTGTGTTTGGCTGCCCCTATGAGGGGCAGATTGATCCACATAAAGTGGTGGAAGTGAGTAAAGCACTGCTGGATGCGGGCTGTTATGAAGTCTCGCTGGGGGATACGATTGGTATTGGCACGCCGGAACAGGTGCGCGAGCTGTTAACGCTGTTTCAGGCACAGGGGGTGCCACTGGAAAAGCTGGCGTTGCATGTGCATGATACCCATAAGCGGGCATTGGAGAATATTGAGGTGGCATGGCAGATGGGGATCACCCGTTTTGATGCTTCAGCAGCGGGATTGGGAGGCTGTCCTTATGCTCCGGGTGCCACGGGTAATGTTGCAACGGAAGATGTAGTGCAGTTTTTCCATGACCGGGGGGTGGAGACGGGGGTGGATGTGGCGAAGCTTGCACAAGCATCGCAACCGATTTTAGAGTATCTGGGACGGGAGAGTAGTTGCCGATTGTATGGAGCGTCTATGGGTGTCGCCAGTAGCCGGACAGCGGGTATTCCTGCCGATGCACGGCTGGCTGGTGGTTCGGATGCGGGGGCAACAGGCTTACGGCGTTAAAGGTTATTGTTGGCCGTTCGCTATGGTTTATGGTGGGGTCGTGCCGTAGGTGAGGGCTGCGGAGCGGCGGCCTTCCATTTCCGTTACCCTGACCAATGCCTCCCTCAGAGGTTCCCGGCCCTGCTTTCGTTCAAAATCATAGAGAAACTCCCGTACTGCGGTAAAGCCATTGCTGGGAAGGGGGCTGCTATCCACACTGTAGTGATGGCAATGGTCACGGGTGAGCTGGAAGAGTTGTTGTAGCAGGTGGAATTGTGCCGGAGCGAAGGCAAAAAACTGGTTTTCCAGACTTAGTTGACGAAAACTACCAATGGCAAAGCCTTGCTGGGCAAGAGCATGAGGCAGGGAGGGGGCGGCACGAATATCCAGATCGCTGAAGGCGTGGGTTTCGGTTGGGTTTGCTTCTGCACCGTGTCGGAGAATATAGAGTTTGGTCAGGTCTATTTGTTTTTCAAATAGGTGCTGTTCGGAGCGGGAGCCTTCGTAAGGGGCGCGAGGATAGAATGTTTGAAACTGACGTGTTGCCATCAACGCATCCTGCGCATAGGCCGGGATGGTTTGCAGGTCTTGCAACTGGATGTTGTGCAGCCCCTGTTGTTGTAGGTATGTTTGCAGGGACGTGACGCATTGAGGGCTGCTGCGCTGGCTATCTACCCATAGCTGCAACTGCCAGTCCGGGTGTTCGGTGGCTATGGTGGTAAGGTTTTGCAGGTAATCCTCCGGCAGGAGGAGCGGATGTTCCTGTTCAGAGCGTTGAAGCCAGGCGTAATGAATGTGCATGAGGCCACCCGTGGGATGAGTTGACTGGATATTGCAGGTTGGGACACCGCCAAAGACAGGATATAACCGATGTATGGCATTTTTGTGTATGTTCATGAAAAAAAGGGGGGTATTCCCTATTCAGGGGGCGTGGCATGACGGTAGGCGCACATAATGCACTTTCGATAAAGCATTGAGACAGGAGATGGTAACGTGCGGATGATAACAGAATGGGTGACGCTTGGCATTGAAGTTGTCGGTATCAGTATTATCGTGATTGGGGCGCTGATGGCGTTGGGAACTTTTGTGATACGGTATATGACTGGGTGCGAGCGTGCTGATAGGTATTATGCATTCCGGGCTCATTTAGGCCGCTCTATTTTGCTTGGGCTAGAGTTTTTGGTCGCAGCAGATATTATTGCGACTGTGGCCATGGAGCCGACATTAAACAGTGTGATGGTGCTTGCCGTGGTGGTACTGATTCGCACGTTTTTAAGCTTCGCGCTGGAAGTGGAAATAGAAGGCAAACTGCCGTGGAGAAGAGGGGCAGTGGGATATCGAGGTAAAAGCTAGAAGTCTTTTCACTTGTAAGCCAGAGTGAGACTGTATGAGCGCATATGGAAAAGGTGCTCTGCAAAGTTGAAGGTGTTTCCTCTTGGCTGCGCCGCGCGTGGCTCTATCGAGGCGAAGCGTGGTACGGATGGAGGGACTTGAACCCCGCCCGCAAAAAGCTTGTGCTCTTTGCGCCTTTAATGAGCGTGGGGGACGCTGCATTTGATGTAGGGGGGAAATATTCTCATATTGAGTGGTGCTCCCCCGCGGACTAAACTCGAACCGGATTGAGCAATTACAGGTGGTTATAAAAGACTGGGTGGAGATTTACAAGTCCCCGCCGCAACTGGATGGCAAAACCTTCCAGTGGGAATCGCTAAGTGTAGCAGCGGTCGGGTGTGGAATTGCAGGAAGTGAAGTGATTTAGCCTAGCTTACGGCCAGTTCTGTCACCAAGTGAAGCAGTCCAGTTATTGCCATCCGCACGCTGGGAACCTTGTCCAACATTCTGCACTGCTAATTCAGACACCTTAATGGAACGTCCATCAATATGTTTATAAGAAGCTTCGAATGCATCAGGCTGGATTAACCGAACATCTTGGCCCTGCTGTAAAATAACTGCCCCGTCCGAGAATTGTTGAGGGGTAGCGGCTGGACCCTGAAACTGTCCACTGCCAGGAAGAAACACAGCATGGCAGATATCGAGGTCATCGCGCTTGTGGAGGCCATACGCCTGCACACCTGTGCCAGCACCTACAGAGCTCATTTTGTCTACGATGAAGCCCTTGTCAGAATTATACATATCTACAAGACCGAGGTCTTCACGGGCGTATTTCAGCACCTCTTTGATTTCGCCAAGCGACAGTTGAGTAGGATCAGAATTAAATTCATTAATTTTCGCGGTTAATTTTGCAGCTTGCTCTTCAGTAACCAAGTTGATGATTACAACGCCATTTCCATCCCCTTTTACTGCCTGATACGCGCCGTCTATACCATTAAAGAAAACCAAGCCCTTGTCACCAATCGGCTTACCCTGCCCATCAGCGATAGGCTGTCCTGCTTTCTCACCTTCGGGATAAACCAATGGCTCACCACCATCCTTAAATGCTGGAACAGGAATTAAAAATTTCTGAGCACCAGAAATAACTGGAGTGCTTTTGTCTGCGCCAAAATCGATCTGTTCCGCTGAGATTACCATACTTGCTTGCCTCTCTTGTTGATCGAAGGTCATATTATTCTAATAAGAACGATAGAATACCGCAAAGCACAAAAACTAAAAGTGAAGATTTTATTACAACAAATATCAATCTGTAAAATAAGGAGAAAGACTCATGCCAAACATCACTAATCGGATGAAGCTGCCTATGTGATATAGGGGAGGAAATATTCTCATATTGAGTGGTGCTCCCCCGCGGACTAAACTCGAACCAGGTTGAGCAATGACAGGTGGTTGTAAAAAACTGGGCGGAGATTTACAAGTCGAGTGGCTAGTTACCCTTCGGCGCCTGGAAATACACAGGAACATCAAACGCGATTTTATTCACGTGCTCAGTAATACCACTCGCTTTTGCCTCCGCTACTGACCAAATGTTAATGCTTCCACCGCCTTCTTTGCTAGTGGTTACTATTACTTCAAACGAAACAAGCTGAGGATTGCACACTTTTTCTCCTTCAACTCGTCCTGGGGCGATCCATGATGGTGCCTTTTTCTGGGCAGCGGACACGCCGTTAGTAATGTCCAGTAACGTCTGTTTCACAAATTCTTCGAGTTTCATGCGTTTCTCTCTCTTCTAATCAACCTCTTCTTTGCAAATGCTCTGCCAGAATGTGATTTTAGGTATTTCTCAAATTCAAGCGCATTGCATTTATCAGGAAAGGCGCAATACCACAACAAATCCCAAGGAGCATACTTGGCGGTGTGGGTAGATTTGCCTGCATTGTGGTCAGCGATACGCTGTTTCAAATCTTCAGACGCGCCAGTGTATTCCTGCTCAGGGAATTTAACACTGCGGATGATTAAACATACCACATATTCTGCCCCAGTCCGTCGTCGCCCTTTGGGCTATGCCGGACACTGCTTCGCCTAAGATCGTCTTCACATGGCTGCGCCATGCGTAGCCGAAGGCGAAGCGTGGTGCGGATGGAGGGACTTGAACCCCCACGCCTCTCGGCGCCAGAACCTAAATCTGGTGCGTCTGCCAATTTCGCCACATCCGCATTGCTTGACTGCTTTGTGCAAGGTTTCGTCTTATACCTATTTTGAGGCATTGCAGCAAGGATTACCTGCGAAAAGATGCAAAAGGCAATGATTGTCATATGGCTGTCATCTCTTTATGCTGAACTTTCGGGTAGTGAAAACAAAAGCAGGAACAGGGATATGTCAGAACGAATAGGGCAGGAGAATCTAGCGCAGGTTCAGGCGATAACTGTATCGGATGCGGCGCCTTTTGTGCAGCATTTGCAAGAGTTGGCGGCGCATGTGCGCGGTGAACGACCGACCGCTGATGCGTTGCAGAAGGCATTGGAGACTGCCTATAGTCGCCACAATGCGCAAGCGACGCAGCAAATGGTGCAGGAGGGAATCGCCGATTTTCGGCAAGCGTTGCTGGAGCGGTTGGCATTGGTATGCGATGCATTGAGCGAGACACAACAGCGGTTTGAAGCATTGGCGGTGCAGGTGTTTGCACCGGGGGATACGCGTCCCAATCAGTATCGGTATATCGAGGCTTTGAAGGTGACAGAACCTCTGGCGTGGGATGTGAAGGCTGTCGTGAATTCGCTGGAAGAGATGGTGTTTTCCGATGGGCAAGGGAGGCCAAATACGCTGGCGGCACTGGTGGAAGCCATGGATGCGGTGAATGCAGACTATGCGTATCATCCACAGGTGGTGCATCAACTGGAGCGCGAAGAGCGACTGTTTGAATATTACCAACGTGGCATTGTCATCAATACCCCGTTTCTGAAGCTACTGGCAGATTGGGAGGATGTGTATCATCAGCAGGTCATGCAGTGGGTCGGGGCATGGGAGTTAACACAGCCATTGCAGGAGTTGCAAGCCGCACATATGGCTTTAGAGAAAGCATTGCAGGCAAATGATGGTGACCCACATTATACCCACTGGGATGAACTGAGCGGAGTGATACGAGATGGGGCGGATGCCGTTCAGGATGCGGAGTTGCTGACTCTGCTGGAGGTGATGGATGAGTTGCGGCAGGAGTTGCCAAAGCTTGCTGAATTACAGGGATTGCATCATTTACATCGGCGCAGTGTGCTGGCTCAGCCGGAAGAGAGTGATTTTGTGCAGGTAGGCTACCTGCAACAATCGGTGTCGGTTCTTGCCACGGATGTTGAGAGCCTGTTGAAGGGATTTAACAAGCTGGCTGAAGCACTACAGGATGAGGAAGTGCTGGGGCGACTGGGTGTTGCAGGTGATGCGGCGTTTGTGACGGACTATCAGGGCTATATTCATGCGTGGCAGATGCTCACGTGTCACGTGTTGAGTGTGTTGGAGGGGATAGAAACATCACGTGAATTTGTGAAGCTGAAAGAAAAAGCATCGCACAAAATGATGCAACAGGAACGGTATGAAGCGCCACAGCGTGCCCCTAAGCAAGTTTTGGAGATGGGATCCTACGATGATGACCCACAGGCAGCGCATAACCACCTGTCCGAGGTGGAGTTGAAGGCACTGGCAGCGAAAGAGGAAGCTGCATGGTTGCAGGAGCAGCAGGCCAAACGCGGGTGAATATGGGGTGTGGATAAAACGAAGGTGCACAACAGATGCCTGCAAAAGGTGTTTTGTATGTACTGAAGTGGCCTGCTTAGCGGGTTGCGACATAACAGCACGTAAGTAAACACCTTTCGCGAGGCATGGGCATAGGAAAGGTTGGAATAAGGTTTAGCGTTGACGGCTTGTTGGGTAGGCATTCTGCTGCTTTTTCGGTTTTTCAGGCGGTTTGGGGCGCAGTTTATCTATTTGTAGGCCACAGTCTTTTTGAATAGCGGTTTTTTCCAGAGCTTCGAATTCGCCTTTCAGGCGGGCATATTCGGTGGCTTCGGGGCCGTCGCCGTCGATGAAAAAGAGGGTTGGCCAGAATAAAATCAGGCCGACACCCATTTGCACGCTGTCGCGGCTGGCTTTTTCGTCGATCTGGCCGGTCAGTTGGCTGGTACGGGCGCTGATGCGTTGCATCTCCGCGCTCATTTGCTCACAGCTATAGTCGCTGTATTGCATGGGAGAAACATAGGCGGTTTGAATATCCTTCGTGTGGCTGGCGCAGGCAGTAGCCAGCAGCAAGCTGCTCAGAATCAGTGGGTATTTAGGCATGAAGAACTCCATTATAGAAAAAACGGCACGATTACCGGTTGAGAAAACCTTAAAGCCTTCATGCGACAGTATTGGACGGATGCGTCAAAACTGGTCACGCCGGTTACGACCGTTTTTGTCGTATGCATCCATTATGGGTGTTGAGGTGTCGTCAGATGGTAGGGGGGGGCAGGTACGTCGAAATATCTGGAGTTTCTTATCGGTCTGGCGGCACATCAACGCCCTCTATTGGAAAGTCATTGCCTATGCGTTTAGAAAAATCGGAACAGTTGTTAGCTCTGGCGTTGGGGATGCAAGCCTCTGCAGAGGGGTTAGGGTTGCAGGATATTCAGGAGCAGTTTTCGGTTGGGCGTCGCACGGCAGAGCGTATGCGGGATGCGGTGTTGCGGTTGTTTCCACAAATAGAAGAACTACGGCAGGAGGATGGCAGCAAGCGATGGAGGCTTGCGCCCGGTGCCCTTAGTCAGTTGGTGCATTTTTCTGCCGATGAGTTGGCGCAATTACAGTCTGCCGTGGAGTTGTTGCGGCACCAGCATTTACAGGCGCAGGCGGATTGGCTGCAACAGCTAACCACCAAACTTTCTGGTATGATGCGCAGTGAGGTGCGTCGTCGGACTGCAGCAGATGTGGAAGCCTTGCTGGAAGCAGAAGGGTATGCCTGTCGGGTGGGGCCGCGGCCTAAGATTGATTTGGACGTATTGGTGGCGATAAGGCAAGCCATTCAGGGGTGCTGCAAGTTACATATCCACTATCAGTCACGGTTGCATGGCGGAATTAGCGAACGGGTGATTGCGCCTTATGGTCTGCTCTATGGTTCACGGCATTATCTGTTAGCACATTGCGATATGGCGGGTGATTTGCGTACGTTTAGTCTGGCAAATATTCACCGTGCGACATTGATGTGGGAGTTTTATAGCCTTCCCGCAGGCTTTGACCTGAAGGCAGAGGTGAATAGCCGTTTTGGTGTTTACAGAGAAACGCCAATGCAGGTGGTTTGGCGTTTTGGTACTGAGGTAGTTGCCGATGCCGCTGAGCATTTATTTCATCCCGGCCAGCAGATGGAAATGCTGGCTGATGGCCGTCTGGAAGTGCGCTTTACCGCTGGTGGCTGGCGGGAAATGTGCTGGCATCTCATCCAATGGGAAGGGCATGTGGAAATCGTCAGCCCGCCAGAGTTGAGGCAGCGTTATCAGCAATGGTTGCGCATGATGGCAAGCGGTGAGCCTATTCCGCGTTTTAGTGATCCACTGTATCGGGCTGGGCATGATAGCCAGCTTGAACTGGAAGTGTGAAAAAATGGAGGCTGTGTTTTATGCGGTTATGGGGTTTTCCTTGAGTATTACCCTGTGGTTTTTACTGCGGATGCTGTGGGAAGGATGGCGGATGAAGTAACGCGTATGGCGAACACCGTTGCAAAGACGCTCTATTAATCAGGAAGGTGGGCGTATAATTTCAATTCGACTGGACTGTAATGGCTATGTATATGTATATGTATATGGAAAAAGCGCATCATCAGCTAAAAAGCTGTTTCTATGGTGGGTGGTGACGGGATCGAACCGCCGACCTACTGGGTGTAAACCAGTTGCTCTACCAGCTGAGCTAACCACCCCCGTATGCAGGGAGAAGCGTTGCTTCTCACGAAAATGCCTGCCTCAAGCGAGGCAGGCACTTCGTATAACAGATTCGGCAAAACATGCCAGCATTTTTTTTAGAAAAAATGCTTATGCAGCTTTTTTGCCTTTTTTGGTGTTGATAGCATCTTTCAATGCTTTGCCTGGCTTGAATTTAGGCTGCTTGGATGCTGGGATTTTGATCACTTCGCCGGTGCGTGGGTTACGACCTTCGGTCGCAGCGCGCTCAGCAACAGCGTAGGTGCCGAAGCCTACCAGACGGACTTCATCGCCGGTGCGCAGGGCATCGGTGATGGCATCAATCACGGCATCAACAGCTTTTGCTGCATCATTTTTGGTGAAACCAGCCAGTTCGGCTACTTTAGCTACGAGTTCGTTCTTGTTCACGGCGAAGACCTCTTCAGTGATTAGGTTGACGATGGGGCAAGCTTAGCAAGCGTTTACGCGAAAGCAAGCAATAATGATGGATGAAACCCTAGCTTTTATGCGGCTTGTAGCATTTTTTTACATGGAGCTTCTATTTTTAATGGTGATTTTTGAATATTTTTCTACCAAAAGGGGTTTTGTAAAAAAATTAGCAAATTAGAATCACTTAAAGGAAACTGGTTTCATGTGCGTGGATGCCTGCCTGCGCAGGCATGACGGGTGAGGGTGCGGTGCGAGGGACA
>CAZIGK010000027.1:0-26844 GCA_964538615.1 uncultured Rickettsiales bacterium
GAACAAAAAAAGACTAAACACGTTGAACAGAATTCGCTATGTTTAGGGAGAAAATTGCGAGAGGTGCGTACACGTTACCTTCTCACTTTGCGAAATCTCCCTACGAAGTCGGTGTTATTTTTCTTCGTGGCATTGCGTTTCCAAACGCTCGCCGCGCAGGAGGTGCAGTCATGACCTCCGAGAAAACATCATACGATAAGCTGGTGGACTTAATCAAAGAACGGCATCCCGAACCCATTAGCGATCAGCAAGCGCACCGCCTGGCGCGTAACCTGATGGGCTACTGCGAATTGGTGATCCGAGTGGCTGCAAAAACACCGCAGGAAGTTCTTGATAACCAGCTGGAATATAGTAATCTTTTGATGCGTAGGCAGAATGCTGACGCGGAGTGTAGAAACTCCCATAACGAAGGGTGTGCATCAGCCCATGAGTGATGTATCTTCGACCTCTATCGCTATGGTCGGGGAGATGGTGGCGCATGTTCAGAGCTTCGGCTTAAAGGCTATCATACCGTTTCGTTACGGTTTTCTAACTCCCCGATCACCAGATTGCCTCCGCATTACAGGCGGGAGGTAAGTTTGTGAGAGGAAGAAAGCAGAAATTAGAAGTTAAAGAAGCGGCTCGGGTTTCAAAAGCCATTATCCTGGTGCGCGTATCTTCGAAAGACCAAGAGGACGGTCACTCGCTTGATGCACAACGCGAACGCCTGATCCGCTACTGCGCCCGACACAATTTTGACATCCTTGAGATTTTCACCATCACCGAATCTTCGACACGCGGTGATCGTAGAAAGTTCATGGAAATGATTGAGTTTGCCAAGCGGCAAAAAGGCACGATTGCAATTGTCGCAGATGCCGTTGACCGCGTGCAGCGCAGCTTCAAAGATTCGGTGTATCTCGACGATCTCGTTCGCAGGGATAAAATCGAACTGCACTTCTACCGCGAAAATATGATTATCGGTCGCGAAGCCAGTGCATCGGATCACATGCGCTGGGACTTCTGCGTACTTGGTGCAAAAAGCTATGTCATGCAGCTTTCCGAAAACGTGAAGCGCAGCATCGACTACAAAATTAAAAAGGGCGAGTGGTACGGACCCGCGCCGCTCGGCTATCTGAACCAGCGTGATGATAGGGGCAACAGTGTCATCGTTGTCGATCCCGTCCGCGCACCGTTGGTCATGAGATTATTCACCGATTATGCTTCGGGGGCTTTTACCCTCGGCGACATGCAACGCCGCTGCAAAGAGTGGGGATTGCGTAGCAAGGTTGGTGGCGAATTGCACAAATCGACTTTGTATCGCATGGTGCAAAACTGTTTTTACTACGGTGAAATGCTGATAAAAGGTGAGATCATGCAGCATTGTCACGAACCATTGATTTCTAAATCCGTGTGGGATGATTGTCAGGCCGTATTGCAGGGCTGGGACAAAAAGCCATTCCACTACGGGGGCAAAGAGTTTTTATTCCGCGGATTGCTCACCTGTGGTGTCACGGGCAGAGTGATTTCTTCGGATACCAAAAAGAAAAACTACAAGAACGGCACGATAGCAGAGTTCACCTATCTGGTTACCTGGAAGCCTGACGATCCGAAGAAAAAGATGTGGGTGCGCGAAGATAGTATTGCCGCGCAGGTGGAAGATGCTCTTGAGCGCATCTCGATCAAAGACCCAGAGTTGATGACTGCGGCAATCGCAGCGGTGAAGGACGCGAATAAGGCAAAACAGGAATCTCACAACCGTGAGGTCGGCGCACTGAAGAAGGAACACACCGACCTTCAGGTGCGACTTGATCGGTTAGTGGATTTGCTGGCCGAGGGGGTATTGCCGCCAGATGATTATCGAGCCAAGCGGGAACAATACAAAGCCCGTCAGATTGATTTGGTGAACCTGATTCACGCCTATGACGACGCGGATAATACTTTCGGCAGTACGATGGAAAAACTGATGAAAGTGGCTATGGGAGCGCATAAGGCGTTCATGGGTTCGAACCTAGAGGAAAAACGCGAATTGCTGAATTTCGTGTTTTCGAACCTAACGCTCAAAGGAGAAAACCTTTGTTATTCCTATAACTTTCCATTCGACAGGTTCCAAAATATGGACGACTGTTTCAAATGGCGGAGAGGATGGGATTCGAACCCACGATACGGTTCCCCGTATACACACTTTCCAGGCGTGCGCCTTCAACCACTCGGCCACCTCTCCAAACCTAACTGCAAGCAATCTCGGAAGCCTCGTGGTTGAAGCTTGTCTCCTCAATCGCCGGAGGGCTGGCACTCGGCCACCTCTCCAAACCTAACTGCAAGCAATCTCGGAAGCCCCGTGGTTGAAGCTTGTCTCCTCAATCGCCGGAGGGCTGGCACTCGGCCACCTCCAGAAGGCACCGCCTATGGCTCATAGGACAGTAAGGCAATAGAGATACGGATTTTAAGGCTGACCGCAAGTAAAAAACGCCAAGGCGCGTAAGGCTCCATCCTCGCGCATGACCGCCAACCACACACATTGGGTATCGTTGCGTCCCGTTTCTCAATCAGTTCGCATCCCCCTCCCCCAAAAAACCACAGGCAAAGCATGCAAACAAAACCTGATCTAACCACTGACAAATAGCCATTCACCGTTCAATCTCGCAATAGTCGGCGCAGTTTTTTTTCCACTTCAATCACCGTAAAAACGGCCATTCCTGTTCCCATCGCAAAAATCAGGTGATGCACGCCCAGTGCACGCGTATCAAAAATATCCTGCATCATCGGGGCATAAGTGAACAATAGCTGAAACAGCACAACAAGGGACAGCGCCACAAGAACGACACGGGTACCCGCAACCCCTTGCCACGTAAAGGATGCACTGTGACGGTATCGAATATTGAAGAGGTAGAAAACTTCCATCGCAACCAGTGTATTAACGGCGATGGTGCGTGCCGTTTCCATGTCGTATCCCATGCCAATGGCCAGTGTGTACTGGCCAAATATGCCGCCAGCAAATAACAAGGAGACAAACACCACCCTCCATATCACAAAAGATGACAGGATAGGCGCTGCAATATCACGGGGTGGACGTTTCATAACCAACGGTTCAGCAGGCTCAAAAGCAAGCGTAATGGCCAACACCACAGACCCAATCATATTCACCCATAAAATCTGGGTAGGAGCAATAGGTAAGGTAATACCAAGCAATAGAGCAACAATCAGGCTAATCGCTTCCCCACCATTCACAGGCAACATGTAAGTAATCACCTTAATAAGATTATCATAGACAACGCGCCCTTCCCGCACCGCAGCAACAATCGAGGCAAAGTGATCATCCGCCAGAACCAATGCTGCTGCTTCCTTGGCCGCCTCCGATCCTTTTTTGCCCATGGCAATACCGGCATCTGCGCGTTTCAGGGCGGGGGCGTCATTCACACCATCACCAGTCATGGCAACCGTCATTCCTTTAGATTGCAATGCCATCACAAGACGCAATTTATGCTCTGGGCTGGTGCGTGCGAAAATATCGCAATCCACCACAGCCTTGCGCAAATCGGCTTCATCCATGCCGTCAATCTCTGTTCCCGTTAATACTCTCTCGGTATTTCGCAAACCAATCTGCCTGCCAATCGCGGCGGCGGTTTGCGCATGATCCCCCGTGATCATTTTGACGCCAATACCCGCCGCATGACACTCTGACACGGCTGCAATCACTTCACTACGCGGCGGATCCATCATTCCCACCATGCCAAGCAGTGTCAGTGTCCCTTCAATTTCACGATGCTCCAACACCGTATATTCGGGTTGAACAGCCCGTAACGCAAAAGCCAGTACACGCTGACCACGCGCTGCAATCATTTCCGCATTTTTATTCCAATAGGCAATATCCAAAGGGGCGGTTTGACCATAGGCAGCACGTTGATTCTGACACATGGCCAATATACGTTCCGGCGCACCTTTCACAAATATAAACGCCTGCCCCTCATGATTATGATGAAGCGTTGCCATAAACCGATGCTTGGCATCAAAGGCAATCGCATCGGTTCGTGTCCAGACAGCCTGTTCGTTGCGCACCTCCACATCCATTTTGCCAGCAAACGCAAGAAGAGCACCCTCCATCGGGTCACCCTCCACCATCCAAACCCCCTCATGCAGACGCAGAGTAGCATCGTTACACAATGCAGCAGCACGAGCCATGTCTTCCAGCACATCATGTTCGCTGGGCGCAACAAGAGCCTGCTCCAGCCTCAACGCACCGGTGGGACTGTACCCCTCTCCCTCCAGAGTAAATGCCTGCTGACAGGTCAAAACAGTGGCCACCATCATCTCGTTATGCGTCAAGGTACCGGTTTTATCTGTGCAGATAACAGAAACAGAACCCAACGTTTCAATAGCAGGCAACCGGCGCACAATAGCATGCCGCTTTGCCATAGCCTGTACCCCCATCGCCAGCGTGATCGTGAGTACCGCAGGTAACCCCTCAGGAATGGCCGCTACCGAAAGCCCCACCACTGCTATAAACATTTCCGTAAAATCATACCGCCCTACAAACGTACCAAAAACCAGCAGTAGCGCGGCAATCAACAGAATAAACACGGTAAGCCACTTGGCAAATCGCTGCATCTGCTGCACCAACGGCGTGGTCAGCACCTCCACTTCCGAAAGCAACCCGCTAATACGCCCAATTTCCGTTTGGGCGCCTGTCGCGACAACAACGCCCGTGCCTTGTCCGCTTGTGACCAGTGTGCCGGAAAACGCCATACAGAGTCGGTCACCCAAGGGGGCAGTTTCCGCTACGGGTTGTGTCTGTTTTCCCACCGGAACAGACTCTCCGGTCAAAATAGCTTCCTGCACACTCAGGCCATGTGCCGCAAGCAAACGCAAATCAGCGGGAATCTTGTCCCCCGCTTCCAGCAAGACAATATCCCCCGGAACCAATTGTTCCCCCTCAATACTCCACCGCTCACCACCCCGAATGACATTCGCACGTGGCGCCAGCATATGCCGAATGGCATCCATCGCTCTTTCCGCTTTTCCCTCCTGTATAAACCCTATAACGGCATTCACCATCACCACGCTCAGTATCACGCCGGTGTCCACCCAATGCCCCAAACCAGCCGTCATCACGGCAGAACCCAACAGCACATAAATCAAAATATTATGAAATTGCAGCAAAAAACGCCTGAAGGCACTCCGTCGGACAACCTGTGGAAGACGGTTAAGACCATAGCGTTGCAGACGCTCCTGCACCTCGTCTTCACACAATCCATGTAATGAGCTGTGCAGGGCATGCAATGTGGCATCCGCGCTATGATTATGCCATCCTGACGGCGCAAAGCCTGACGATAAAGGGGACATAGGCTCCATCATACATCGTTATAGAAAGCGGAATAGACCTGAACCTAATCTATCTCTGGTTTTAATACAATCGTACTGTGCCACCCGATAAAACCGAGTCTCTCTCCCTATCGGTGGCCATGGAGCACCTACCCCCTCTTTCCTACCATGCTACCAGCCTTCTGCAACCCGCTAATCACACGCTTTTTTTCTATCCACCGCTGCCTATACGCTCCTGCAACCACCAAAGGGAGGGATAGGCCGCAAGCCAACACCAGAAAAAACGGTTCAACCCAAACAGACACGCATTACTCAGATGAAAACATGCTGCTATCAGCAGCCCCATCGCCATCCCCCCCGGATGCAGCAAGACCAGCGGAAACGCCAGTTCAAACCCCATAACCGCCCATGACATTCCCCATAACAACCTTGGCTTATCTGCAAAACGACGTATCCCTTCGCTCACCGGGTAGGTGGAAAATTGAAACACATCCCGCAATGCCCTGCCACGCCGCCAATCCGGGTTCACCAGCTTCACCCACCCCGCCATCCAGTAGGATATGACCAATTGCATCGCCAAATACCCCAACGCATATTCCCGCCATGCCATCTGCGGCAATACGTGCGCCAGCGTCAAACATGTCAGAATCAGCAATCCCATACGGTCACTGCCGCCGTTATACGGCCCCTGAAACCGATACAGCATTGCCCAGCCGTGCAACCATAGCAGCACACAAACAACCGGAGTCGCCATTCCCAGCATCAGCATTGCCGCTCCCAGAAAGCGTGGTAAAAACCATCCGGCCTCCTGACGCAATCCTGCCATATGCTCCGCGCTTTGCTGACATAAAAACCATCCCAACATCAGCTCAGTCAACCGAACCGCCACCTCAAAACTCATGCAACGCCTCCGGTGGCCAGCCCATATACCGGGGAAAGCACCACCACATCGCGCAATAACTGCTCGCCCTCACGCTGAATCAGTATGATTCTGAACTGCCAATACTGCCCCTCCGCATCTCTCTCCATATCCGATGCTCTCGCTCGCTGTGCACGCACTTCCTGTTCCAGCCGGGTCGTTATTTCATGCCATGCCACCGGATCACCAGACTCCATCCAGCGCTCCATGCAGCTCACCATAAATAACCCTTCATTCCAGCGTGGATTCCATAGTAGATGCCATAACATACGGCGAACAGACATAGACGCAGGCCGTGGCCGATATTCCTGCCATGGCTGCCGTTCATCCTGTCTGTTTTGCATCCAGCGATATTCAAGACGGGGTGAAGGCGCAATCACATCAAAAAAACGCCAGGAAGGCACCACCACAGGCACCATCACCCCTACAGTGCGCAGCATATGCTGCCAGATTGACCCTTTTGTTTCGCCCGGTTGCGACATGTTGTTTCCATTCCGTGCCGGGCTTTCTTGCCCCTTTTACCAACCCTGAACGTCACAGCATGCCTCAGCAGTTTCGCTACGGCAATTTTTTTCCGCGCTCCGGGCAGGTCTTCACATCCGGCGCCCATACTTCCCATGTCGTACCACTTTGATGATACCCCCCTCGCCCGATGTGGTAACTGTAGCAATAGACCCACCCTCTCGACTCCAAATAGGGCTGATACACAAAAGCAGACGCTTCTTTCGCGACCACAATCCACAACATCACGACCACCGACATCACCACAAGCGTGCGTTTGGCAGGGTATAATGCCTGGCGACATCGCCACTCCAGCCAGCACAGCATCGGCAGCAGACATATACTGGCCGCAAGCCCAGCGTCTTTACGGGTCAAATGCAACGGCACAACGCCGTCTAATTGCATAAGCACGCTGTATATACCATAGACCCCGGCTCCACCTGCAAAAGCCGCAACAGTCGCCAGCATAGCATGGCATATACTATGTTGTTCCAGATATTGGGCATATCTATCCACGGTTCGCATCTCCCTGAACCTCCAGTATGTTACCAGAGCATGCCATGCACAGGGTTTATTTTTTCTCTACGCCACCCGCTTCTTTTTGCCTTCCTCTTTTACCTTCCCCCCTCCCACAGGCTGTCAATATCAGTATCCCAAAGTCAGGACACACCGGAAGGACTCATGCGATATTATGTTCATGCTGAAAGACGCACGACCCACAGAAAAAGCCACCCCTTGACGGGGTGGCTCTCTCTAGCAGAAGCCAGCAAAAAACAGGCATTGTCCGTGTCATCCATGCGGACACGGCCTGCTTTTTTCACTGCATCGGCCTAGGCAGCAATATGATACGCATCCTGACGTTTCAGCATTTCTTTTACCCGATCCGCAGCCTCTTTATCTTTATCTTCCGCTTCCACGGCCACCAGTACGGCACCGTTTTTAATCTCGTTTTCATAATGCTTGGCTTCATGTTCCGGAATACCAGCCCCCACCAATGCTCCCAGCAATCCACCGGTCAGGGCACCGGCACCGGCACCTGCCAGCGCAGAAATTAACCAGCCAGCCACCAACAAGTTGGCACCGGGAATGGCAATCGCACCGGTAGATGCCAATGCTGCGGCAATCCCTCCCAGCAATCCACCAGCAACACCGCCGGTAGTGGCACCTTCCGGTGCTTTACTCTCGGTTTCCAGGTTAAAACTATGCCCGCTGCTGTTGTCCGCAACAACAACACTGATATTATCCTGCGCGAAACCCATAGCCTCCAGTTCTAACAATGCCTGTTCAGCCGCGTTATACGTCTTAAAAGTTGCCGTTACGGTCGTCGTCATGTCTATCTCCTGTGTTCATGCTCCGTGGGTCGCATGCCTCCATTCGGGAAATGCAGGTTATAACAGAAAGTTTTGCTCGGCATGCATGTGCAGTCCGCCCCTGTTCAACTCACCCGCCCCTCAATTTCCGGCAATGCGATCTTTCTTCATTCTGCTTGTCCGCCCATCAAACCACCAGCGGATACGCCTCGGTTAAATCTCAGGGCGCAGTAAATCCTCCTCACCCTGATCAAACCTTACTTACGCATCCGCGCATGTCGATCCACAGGGCGCGTTGCTCCCTGCATCTCGTCAAGCTCTTCCTCCTGCCCGCCCATCGGCCCACCCGTTTCATCATACGCTCCGGATGCCTCGGTACCATCTCGGCTAGACAATGAACCTGTCGGCATCGGTAGTGCTGGATGTGCTAATTCCTCCGGCGCAACCTGTGCATCCGTTGCCTGCCAGCCATCCGGCGTTGGGCTTGTTTCCCGTTTACCCGTCTTGGCAGCACGCTCATAATCCGGTGCTTCCCGCACAATGCGGTCTTTTTCTGCTCGGTTATGGCCGTCTTTCAGCATGTTTTCAGCGTAATCGTCTGCTTCTATCCCGGCTTGGCCTGGAAGCCGTGTGGATGATTGGGCAGAGGATTGTTCAATACGTTTAACCATGGTGTTTCTCCTGTTTAGGCTTTTGCTTGGTGGTTGGCACCGCCACCTCACGCTGTGGGTACTGCTCCGGTGTCACGCCGGGGCGCGTCACCGGCACTTGCCAGTCCGGATTTTTGGATAATTCATCCTTCCACCTGAGACGGTTTGTCTTCTCTTCCGCATCCTCAGACATGCCCCCCTCCTCTATCCGCTTGTTATGCTGCTCCAATGGGCTTATCCGCCAACAATACTTCCACCATTGGGGTGTAATACCTGCCCCGTCATGTAGGATGCATCTTCCGAAGCCAGAAAAATATAACAAGGGGCGACTTCATCCGGCTGACCGGGACGCCCAAGCGCAGTGTTTTTGCCAAAATCCACGACACTGGACGCATCAAAACTTGCCGGAATCAACGGCGTCCAAATAGGGCCCGGCGCCACAGCATTCACCAGAATGCCTTTCTCTGCCAGTGTTTGCGAAAGCGAACGGGTAAATGCGACCACCGCTCCTTTGGTGGCGGAATAATCCATCAACACGTTCATACCTTTATAAGCCGTCACCGAGGCCGTGTTGATAATTCTCCCGCCTCGCGGTAAATGCTCCAATGCTGCCTGTGTCAAATAGAACATGGAAAATATGTTGGTACGAAAGGTTTTTTCCATTTGTGCACCAGAAATATCCTGCAACCGCTCCTGCACATGCTGCTCTCCGGCATTATTCACCAGTATATCCAGCTTACCCCAGTGCTTGACCACTTGTTCAACAACGGCGTGGCAAAAACCTGCATCGCCCACATCTCCTTGAATCAGCAGGCATTCCGCTCCGGCATCTTCAATCGCCTTGCGGGTGGTTTCCGCATCTTCCTGCTCTTCCAGAAATACAATGGCCACGTTTGCGCCTTCCTTAGCAAAGCCAATAGCCGTTGCCCGGCCAATGCCGCTGTCACCCCCCGTTACAATGGCCACTTTACCTTCCAGCTTACCTGCAGCCAGATACCTCTCCATGTGGTCACTGGGCTTCGGTTGCATGATATCGGTATGTCCCGGCTGGTGCCCTTGCTGTTGTGGGGGTCGCTGTTGTTGGGAAGATTGCCCCATACTACACTCCTGTCCTATCTATCTCGGAAAATATACACCTCTTACTCAATACGCCCTGCGGTCGCAGACCAGTTACCGGTAGTGCCCAAACTGGTATCACCGCTCACGCCCGCACCTTCATTGGTCGTGCCATAGGCACGTCGGTAAGCATCGCGGGTGGCGTCCTGCGCTTCATTCCATTCCATGGCAGAGTTACCGCGACGGGCATTCCAGCCTCTTTCCAAGTCCTTCTGATCCAAATCCTCGTAGGTTAAACCGGGGTTCTGATGATAGGTATCCACCCCATAACGATACGCGGGTTCATAGGCGGAATAATCACGGTCTTGCTCATAATAAGGCCGACTAGCATAATTCTGGCGCCAATAATCATTCTCTCTGTTCCAGTCCACGCGGTTATTCGCTCCTGTATTCTGTATGCTGCGGGTGGCAGATCCCCCGGTGCCCGCATTCCCACCCGTTGGACTGTCCGTAGCGGTCTTGTTCGTACCTACATGGGCATCCGCACCGCCGCTCACACCCACGCTTTGCGCCATAGCTGGCGCTTGTACGGCCACAATGCCTGCCACGCTCAGCATGGCTAGTTTTTTTGTCAATATCATAAGAATTCTCTTTCCGGCTGGCAGCCCGTGCCAACCCACGTCTTGACTGTCGTCAGTGAAAATTCATGCCCCGCAACTGAACAGGGCACATACTCGTCTTTCCGCATGCACTCACCATGTCTCTCTATGGCTGATCCGGTGCATTCATAACCGCCGCACGGTTATACATAGTCAATTCAGGATCCTGATCCTGATACATGGCATAACTCACATACCCAATTGTCGCCAACACCAGTGCCACAACCACAACCCACAGGGTGGTTCTACTGCCCCGATGACCGGGGTTGCGATACTTATGCGAGTAACCATTACGTGAATATTCCTGTTGCCGATGGCGTACATCCGTTACCATGACCCCCTCCTTTTCCATTAAAAAATAATTCGTTGAAATATCATATAGTTTCTTCCGCTTCATGCGTGTACAACCACCCGTTCTACGAGCGGTTCGTCTCATGCCACCACCAACGTGCCAGTGCGACCATGCCTGCCCCTAACATCCCCGCCAATATCAGGCTGGTCAGCGGCAGGTTACGCACATTCTGCTGCATTTTATCTGCGGTTTCCGCTGCATGCGGGTGGTTTTTCATCATTGCGTCACGCATGGCGGGACTCCCTTTTTTCAGTTTTCCGCAAGGACTGTTGGCTCTGCTGCTGCATGGCTTCCTTTTTCAGGCGCTTCATATCCATCGCCAATCCTTCAGCATCTTCTTTGCTGAAAATACGCCGTGCCTGTGCAAACATCCGTTCTTCTTCCATGCGCACATGCCGCTCCACTGCGTGCTTCAATTCACCAAACAGCTCCATCCATTTAGGGCTTTCCGCCGACATACCGGATAGGCGCTGCAAATACTCCCGCACTTCATCATGGTCATCTTCCGCATCTTCCACACGCTCACTGCTTTCCAGCTCATGCTCCAGCGCAGCATAAAAGGTTGCTTGCTCGGCATCAGCGTGCAGTTCCAGTTCCTCCCGTATCTCTGCTAATAATTCCTCTTTACGTTCCGCACTGCGGGCAGAAACCACCCGCTCCATCAAATCACTCACCTTTTGGTGATCCCGTTTCAGGTAATGATAAATATCCATTCTCTTGTCTCCTGTATCATACGCTCCGACTAGCGGATTTTGGGTTTGCGAGCCGCATACCTGCAACCCCGCCAATCACTTTATTGATAGTCACCTTCTTGATAATTCGCTGCCAGTGTTTGCACCTGCTTCAGATGCTCTTTCAAATCTGGCAGAGTTTCTTCCGCAAAATTCTCTATCGCGTCATTGGCGCCATGTTCGGCATAATCCTGAAACAGCTCAATCGCCTGTTTATGTGCCAATGTCTGAATTGCCAGATACTCGCGCTCAAAGGCTTCTCCTTCCGGTGCGGCCTGCAATCGTTCCATCAATTGCCGATGCCGCTTATCCAGCACCATCTCCGGGCGAAGGTTTAGTTCGGATTCCTCTTTGGCTTCCGCCACAGCTTCCCGCATCTCTTCCCCAACCTGGTCATGGTCTGCAATCATCTGCTCCGCCAATGCCCGTACATTGGCATTGTGTGCCTTTTGTAACGCCAGTTTGCTGGACTGCACTTCAAACATGTTGGATACAGATGCCTTTTGCACAAAACTCATCGTCGATTCATTGGCTCGCGCCATAGTTGCCACGGCTGTCACCGCCACTGCCGCCAAACAGCCCATTAGTATCTGCTTCATCTCGTTCACTCCTGTTCGCGTCACACCACAACGGTCATCTTCAATACGTACTGGGAGGGTCACTGGCGGGAAAACTATCCTCCACCATATGATCAACCTGCTGCTCTTCCAATTCATTGCGCATCTGCTTTTCCTGATGATGGCTCTGTTGCACATTGTTGTATGTGCGGGCGTACCACCCTTGCATAAACGCACCAATCATATCCCTGAACATGGGTATATCCTCTCCGGTTTCCGCATGTGTCATAACCTGCCGTCTTTCTCGGCAGACAAGGGAGGGAGAGAGACTCTCTCCCCCTCTGCATCTACGGCTTAGTCGTTGTAGCGATGGCGAGAATACTGACGATCCTCGTCATCACGATAGCCTCGTGAACTGCGCTGCTGGCCGCGATGTCCATGCTCCCAACCGCGACGTGCTGCCTGTGCATGGCCTTCTGAGTCGCCAAACCAGCCGCTTTCACCATGGTCTGGGTTGTCCCATCCGCGTCGCGATGCGCGGGAGTGCCCCTCGGAGTCCCCATACCATCCACTTGGCCCATGGTTCGGGTTATCCCATCCCCGGCGCGATGCGCGGGAATGCCCTTCAGAGTCGCCAAACCAACCGCTTTGGCCATGATCCGGATGATCCCAACCACGCCGCGCCGCTTGCGCATGCCCTTCCCGGTCACCGAACCAGCCACCGTGTCCGTAGCCTTCATCCTGCCGACCGGAACGACGACCCGCCCCCCGTCCACCACGGTAGCCCTCGTCATCATCCTCTTCGGCATGGCGTCCACGGTATCCACCGCGTGATGCTGAACGGTATGAACGGTCGTCTTCGTCATCTTCGTAACGGTTAGACCGTCCCCGTCCACCACGCGATGCAGAGCGGTAACCTTCGTCATCGTCTTCATCACGGTATGAGCGGCTACGGCGGCTGGATGCGTAACGCCCCTCATTTTCATCATCATCCCGTGTGGACCGGCTGTACCGGCGGGTGGAAGAACGGCCTTCATCATCATCATCCTCACTCACAAAGCGCCCCTCTTCATCCCGAGCCTGCTCTTGGCCACGACTATTGGAGGAAGCAGAACGACCGGACGAACGGCGGCTGCTACCTTCGCTCTGATTGTCATTCTGGCTACTGTTACGGGTATCGTCCTGTTCTTCATCACGTTCGTGACGTCGCTGGGTTGCCTCTCGTGCCATAACCCCTCCTTCTCATCTGCTGTTAAGATTGTGCTTTCCGCATCCCTCAAGTTGCTTCACTGTTTGTGTATGTACTTGCTGAATGCCCACAGACCCTAGCAGCCCCCCAATCAATTCACTGTACGCCCACTCCAGCCAGATATAAACAACCCATCACCTCAATAAGCACCTATAATTCAATAATTTTACTTATATACCCCTGATTCTCTTTTCCCCTATATTCTCCGTACACAAACCACAGATTCAGGGCATATCACCATAGGTTATTTCCATGCTATCCTTCCCGGATTTCCCTATTCCCTCTTCCATTACCGCCGCGCAGGAGCAACAGCAGAAGCTCCGCCAGCGGATCCACCTGTCCGATGACTTTCCTCCCCCTCACAGCATCGCCGGGGTGGATGTGGGCTACGATCTGGCAGGTCAACGCGCCCATGCGTCCATTGTCTTATTACGCTATCCAGACCTCAGCATACTGGAACAACATCAGGCCTTCAGCCCTATTCAGTTCCCCTACGTCCCCGGGTTGTTATCCTTTCGGGAAATACCGGCCATTCTCTTTGCATTGCAAGCATTACAGCAAATGCCGGACTTGCTAATGGTGGATGGCCATGGCATCGCCCATCCTCGCCGCATGGGTATTGCTACCCATCTTGGCCTATGGCTGAACCGACCAGCCATAGGCGTTGCCAAATCCAAGCTATGTGGTACTTATGCCCCATTAGCGGACACGAAAGGCGCACAATCGCCGCTTTTCCATCAGGGGGAGCAAATCGGCACCGTCTTGCGCAGTAAACTACGCTGCAATCCTCTATTCATCTCTCCCGGTCACCGCATCAGCCACGCTACCGCCGTGAACATCACGCAACAGGCCATAACACGCTACCGCCTGCCAGAACCCACACGACTGGCGGATACGCTCTCCAAAGTCAAAAAAAGATAGGTTCTTCAACGCCGTCATCAAGATACGACCACAGATACAACCTAAGCAGATACCGCCATCCCCAACGCCCGCTCAGACGCTGCCTGCTGCTCGCGCGTCACCGGCTCGCTCAATCCATCTCCACCGACATTTATGCGGCTTTTCTCCGTTCTCCCTGCCTCCTTAGCAGATGTATCGGAAACACCACTTTCCCCTGCGCGTTTGAAGGTCGTGCCACTCACCCCATCACGGGTTTCGTTCTTATATCCGCGTCCTACATTCATGTTGGCCAGGGCACTCATATCCACCTCTGGCAGCGCCGCCTTCAGCATCGCAATCGCTTCTTCCGGCTCTCGCAAGAGCATATCATTGTTGGTCTCTTTGACCGTACGTTCCTGCAATTTCCACCAAAGTCCGGTATTCCAGGCTTCGCGGGTAAAGGTATAAACCGTCTTATGTTCGGTGACCACAGGCTGCTTTTTACTGCGCATGGTCTCTTCCAAATAATGCAGCAAACGCGTCGGCCCCAAAATTTCCGCCGCATCCCGGGTATTCATCACAAATTGTTCTACCGGTTGCTGCTGCCCATCCTGAGTTTTGCCTCCCCCCTCAACCAATTGAATGGTCACTTGTGGCGGCACATTCAGCTTCGTCAGTTCTGTATCCACAATCTCCTGATACAGCTTGTGCATTTCCTTCTTCATGACCTCCGGGGATGGCACTTTACCGGCATTCGCTTGCCGCAGAGCATCAATCCGCGCCTGCACCTGCTCCACCCCATTGGTGGTAATGGAGATCGCCCGCACAATATTTTCGGTAATTTCCGGGTGATCCACATTCACCCAGCCACGCCCAATCACCTCCATAAAATCATCCAGATGAAACTGCATCCGGCTACCATTCGCTTCGTAAATCGCGTTGTAGGTTCGCTCCAGCAGTTCGGCCATCAGGGTGAACACCCCGCGGCTATATTTATCCGTATTTCGCACCGGGGATGGCACATCATACAGCAGCCCATCTTCATCCGGGTGCCTGCCACCGAAAAGCCCTCCAACCCATTGCTTAAAACGCTGCCATCTGCTTTGTTTTGGCTCAGGCTTACCATCACGTCGCGCTTCTTCCCGGTCACGGTCATGCCGCTTCTCCGGGTGATGTCGGTAATATTCATCCACAAAGTGGTTATACACATTGGCCACAGTCGAAAAGCTGACACTACCGGCAATTTTCTCCACCGATTCCGATGCCTTCATCGCCATATCCTGCGTGGCCACACTCCCATCTGATACCACATCGGAAAAACCGGGGAAACCACACGCACTCGCCAGCTTCTGTAAATCCGTGTAACTGCTGGCACTGGATTTTTGTGACTCAGTAAAGAAATAAATAGCCTTGGCCGCCATCCCGAAACTATTGCCAAAGCTTTTGGTTTTTGGGCTGTATTCATGCAGATCAAGGGATATCTGCTCCCGAATAGACTTTAACAACGCATTTGCTGCGTCAGCATTCTCCTCATAGGCCTTCCGCCACATCTCACTCACCACCGGTGCAGCAGTTCCCAGTTTTTCGTTTGGTGATAGTCCCAACGCCTGACGCATCTGGTCATCACCAATCGTCTCCTCTGTCAGCGGAGATCTTTTGCGCTCCCGCTCCTGCTGCATCTGAAACCGTACCCAGGCATCCAGACCATTCACATCCTCGACGCTCAGCCCCAGTGCTTTAGCCTTATCGTTAATGCTACTCCGACTACGCTGTTCAAGCATGGGGCGCACAATAAAATCTTCCCCGAAAGGAATCAGCGCCCCCAGAAAAAATGCCGCATCGCTCAACTGGCTCATACGAATGGAACGATTCAGCTCTTTATATGCATATTTTACCAGCGGATTTTTACAGCGCTTAAAATCCTGATAGGTCAGTTGATCCGGCGCTATACCCAATTCTTTGCTGGCAATGGTCCGGTAGGTTCGAATAAATCGGTCACGCAGCTGGTCAATCGCATTATTATTAACCGTTGAAACCAATCCGTAGGTCGCCATATCCGCATAGGCGTCTCTTAGGCGATCCGTTTGCAAATGATCCGCAAGGCTGCGCGGCTGTTCTTTTTGGGGAAAAACACGCGATACAAGGTAAGATACCCCTCGCATCGCCGGGCCGACTGCATATCCCGTCATATCCTTGACAAGATCGCGACTGTCTTTCGCCATCCTGAATATGTCAAAGGCATTCATGTTATCAGCCATGGAAGACCCTAAGTCTGTTATGCTTTGGTACCAATGCCAGTATTACGCCAACAGTGTGACAATTTTGTGAAACGACCACATCTATTTTCAAAAAATGCACCAGAAGAGACAGCCTAACCTATGTTACGCAGTTTTTTCAACCAAGGCACTACGCGTTGACGCAGATACACAAACAACCGTGCCACCACCCATCGCTCCGGACGGTGATCCACCACCACGACTGTCGCCGCCAGATAATCATGCCACCCCCGTCGGCGACGGTTGCCCACTACCCAGAAAAATCCTATCAACAAGGGAAGACCAGATATAAAATAACCTAATGCTCTGACCCCCCATTGCCAGAAACCTGGCACCTCCCCATCACGGCTGCGCACCACCCTTAAACCCACCAGCATTTTACCGGGGGTGGATTCCAGCAGCATCCAGCTCACCAGACTCAACAGCACAAAACCAAAAGCAAACACCAAATTGTCTACAATCAAGCGCTGCAAATGCCCACTCTGTATCAGCTCAGCCAGCATTTGCTGGCTGGTCATCCCTTCTTCCAGCACCGCATTGCGCACAGGCACCGTTTGACGCGCTTGTACCACCAATGGCGTCAGAATAAAAAACGCCACCACAATATCCAACGTGGTCGCCAGCAAACGGTGCCGATATTCCGCATACCGAATCCGCAAATTCGTCTCCGGCAACTGCCCCACCTCATGCAGATTAGCTTCTGTTCCCGATTTCGGCTCTGCCGTATCCATACCGGCAGAATCTAACGCTTCTATCGGCGTCACTTCCGCTTCTGGCCATGGATTGCAGGAAGACGACTCCCCCCCCACATGATCTATCTGGTCAGTCAACTGCTTCGGTGGTTTCCTATTACTACCCCCCTTTTTCACGGAACGTTTTGTCTGCGCTTTTTGACTCATGTGACAAACTCCTGCTCCAACAGGCGCGTTGACAGTAGGGGTGTGACAGATTTCCAGCTCTGATCGGATGGCAAACGTGGTATCGTAATTAACATACTATGCACCAGTGTCGCAAAGGTACGTGCGGTCTCATGCAAATCCACGCTACCTCCGTCGCTTTCGTTAACCACCACCAATGGAATGTCAATACCAGCCTGCCTTAATGCGTGATAGGCGGTTAAGCCATGGCTAATCGCACCTAAGTAAGTTCCTACCACCAAAATAGCTGGCATTTTCAATTCGCGCATCAGGTCAAGCGTGGTGTAGGTAGGGGTTAGGGGCACCATCACCCCACCCGCCCCTTCAATCAGCACCACATCTCCGCCACGCTGCTGCGCTTTGTGACAAAAATCTATTATTTTTTTGGGGTTCAGTTCCGTCATTTGTTTAGCTGCCGCCATATGGGGCGACAGTGGGGCGGAAAAACGCCTGGGAGAGGTTTCTTCAATGGCCTGCTGAGTCGCTGCAATACCGCTGGCATGCAGCAGCACTTCTGTGTCATTCGCCAAAAAATCTTTCATCATACCACCGTTGGCCTGCCAACCGGTAATCACCGGCTTCAACGGTATCACGCTCAAATTTTTTTCGCGCAATTGATGACACAGTGCCGCAGCAATGAAGGTTTTGCCAACATCCGTCCCGGAACCCGTAATAAAATATTGTTTAACCATACTATTCCCAATGCCCCGTATGTTTCAAAACCGTCCGGTCATTACCGTTAGCGCATCATTATAACACGTTAGCATTGCCGCTCTTGCCTAGCTCTTCCCGCCAGCAGTTGTAGCCCACTATGCCATAAAAAAAACACTTTTTTATGACAAGGCAAAAAAAAACTTGCAAACATGCCGTAAAACTCTTTATGAATGCGCTCATCGGAGCGTAGCGCAGTCTGGTAGCGCACCTGGTTTGGGTCCAGGGGGTCGGGAGTTCGAATCTCTCCGCTCCGACCAACAAAAAAAGCCACCCCTAACGGGTGGCTTTTTTTGTTGAAGGGGGACGGTGGAAGTGTAGGGCAGGCTCCATTTCCTCAAAATGCCGGGGATATTTTTACTTTTCCTTAGGCCACTTACAGCATACTATCTCTTGACACTCACGGGCATGCAGGCACCTACATCATTTTAGGATCTGTGCATTGCTGCACACGCTACCCCATGAGTCGCTTCTTCATCGCTAGTATGGCCATCATGCCTCACAGAATAAAACACACTCCGGTCTGGCTACTGCTGCTGCTATGGTTGTTCGCACAAGGTATCAGCACGGCCTCTGCCTGCTCGCATTGCCTGCTGGGGAACCGGGCACAAGCCATACCGCAACAGGCTGTATTTCCTACCCTCAAACCAGCTACACACCCCCCCTGCCATGGACAACCGTCCGCACCACCCCCCGCGCATCAGGTGGAATTCTCTCCATCTACCCCTCAACCCACAGAGGCAGAGTGCTGTCTGGGCGCAGACTGCACTTTCTGTCACGTGCAACCTACGCTCCAATCCATGGCGGCATTACCTCAACCCATGTTTATCGCTTATCGCCACTCTCTCACTCTCACCTCGTATCCGCAAAGCCAAAAACCACGCTTGCCCCTGCCCCCGCCCCGCCCCCACATCTCCAACGACTAACCTAATGACGACTGACAATTTTTATTCATCTATGGAGATGTCTCTATGAAACGTTTACTCGCACCTTTATGTGTCTCTTTGCTGGTAATGGGCTGCGCGCACCATCCAGCCTCCTGTGACCGCATGTGTCACGGCAACACAGCGGCTACCTGCTGTCATAAAAGCTGTGACAAACCTTGCAACAGCCAGAAGACAGGACAGGACAAGCCCTGTCCCCATAGTAAAGGTCAAAACTGCCATGAAAAAGGTGGGGTAAAAACCGCACAATAAACTGGTTTTTTGTACATGATCCGTTACCTTTGCAACGGTAGCGCACAAGCGCTACCGTTTTTTTTAAAGGCTTTTTCTTCTCGATCATGAGGCTGTATCATGGAAACCATTACCTGGGATGATTTTAGCAAGGTAGAATTACGTATTGGCACCATCCAGCAGGCAGAAGCCTTTCCGGAAGCCCGTAAACCCGCCTATAAAGTCACGGTTGATTTTGGCCCGGAAATCGGTATTCGGCGTTCCAGTGTGCAAATCACCCATCACTACACATTGGAAGAACTGGTCGGCAAACAAGTGGTCGGCGTTGTGAACTTCCCCACCAAGCAAATCGGCCCTTTCCGTTCGGAATGTCTGATTACCGGTTTTTACCGGGAAGATGGCTCTGTCATTCTCTGCGTGCCGGATAAACCTGTCCCTAATGGTGCAAAACTGGGCTGAAAGCACGCCCTATCACCGCCGCTGTAAGAGGGAACTCATCCCCCATCCTAATCCTAACGCCAGAGCAACGGCAAGCAAACCATAGGCGAGCGGGTGACGGTGCGCATAATCATAAATCCGGGCGTCCAGCCCTCGTTTGCGCACCACCAGTGGGGTTGTTTGGCTGGCCTGCAACCGCCCCTGATACAATAAATACACCTCCACGGTATAGACACCACGAGTGATGCGATCCGAAAACGGAACCACCGCCTTGAAAAGAGAATCACCCATAAAATCAATGCCCTCTACATGGCCATAGACCCCCGTTGCGGTGCGTTCGTCAATAAACGCCTGCACAAATGCCTTCACATCGGCATGTCCTCGCACTTCCTCAATGCGCCCCTGCGTCATCGTATCCAGCCCTAGCTGTTTGCGTAATGCAGCATCCGCAATGGTTTCCAGTGGCTGGGTGGATGCACTGTAGAAAAAATCCGCCACGCCTTCCATCGCCACCGATGCACGGTTCACCCACATTCCCGCCACCCGTTCTTTTTTACGCAGCGTGTAATGCTTCTCTGGCCCACGTACAATCACCACCACATCACCGGGGGCATTGCGGACCCCAAAAATCAGCAGTTCCGTTCCGGTAAAGCGCGTATCAATTTCAATCACATGTTGCGACATATCTGCCACCAGCGGCTTGGCCATCACCCCCTGCGTTGTCCAAAGCAGCAGACAAAGTGCCATGCCTATACCGGCCATGTATCCTGTGCCAAAACGCATCACTTGCTCCCTACCTGTACGGTATAGAGCGCATCAGGCGTCACAAACAACCCAAACCCCAACTTCAACGCTACCAGCAGCACCAACAATGCCAGACTACCCCGCAAATATTCCGGTGCCAGCTTCAGCCCCATCCGGGTTCCCATTTGCGCACCCGTCACCGACCCCACCAATAACAACAATGCCAACACAATATCCACCGTTTGCGTGTTCACAGCATGCAATACCGTGACCACACAAGTCGTGATAATAATCTGCATCAGGGATGTGCCAATCACCACCGAAGTGGGCATGCGCAGCAGATAAATCATGGCCGGTATCAACACAAATCCACCGCCAATCCCCATCAGGGACACCAAAATCCCCACCCCAACCCCAATCAACAAGGGCAGCCATGCCGTCATGCGAATGCCCGATTTCACAAACTCCACTTGCCATGGCCAAGACGCCTGCCATTGGCTTACGGGTTTCGTTTCCGGTTTATACCCCTGCTTTTTTTGACGAATAGCCGTCACACTCTCCGCCGCCATCAAGCCGCCAATACCGCCCAAAAACAGCACATAACACAGGGAAATCACCAAATCGATCTGCCCCAGCGTTTTCAGCCATGTGAACAGCCATACCCCAAGCCCTGCCCCCAACAGGCTTCCGCTGGTCAGGAAACCGCCCATCAGCACATCCACATTGCCGCGCCGCCAATGGCTGCGAAAGCCCGATAGAGACGCAGCAATAATCTGGTTCGCCGCACTTGCTACCGCCACACTGGGAGAAATCCCCATAAAAATCAGCAACGGCGTGAGCAAAAATCCTCCCCCCACACCAAACAATCCGGCCAGTATGCCCGTTCCCGCCCCCAGTAGCAAAATCACCAGCGCGTTGACAGAAAGCTCAGCGATGGGCAGGTAAATATACATCGGCTATGCATCCACCGCCTTGTTATTGCATATATTGGTCAATCAACCTGCGGCTTTCCGCCTCCAGTTTTTCACGTGCCGCCACCACCAGACGCATGTACGCATCCTCCAGCGGCTCAGACGCCTCCATGCGAATACCCTCTTTCACGGTTACATTCACATCCGCCACACTGTTCAGAGACTCACCACGATAGAGTTTCATCTGTACATCCCACTGCAATTTCAGTTTGGATACCGGCTCATATAACCAGCCGTCCAACCCGTCTTTTTTTTCCGCTTCGGCCAGTTGCTCCAGCGATGCACGGTGAATAATCACCCGCAAGGATCCATCCTGCCCCACCGGCACCAACCGCTCTTTTGCCCATTGCTTCAACCACTCTGCGGGTACCGGCTGCACCTGACGAGATACATCCACCCAGCCAGCCTCCGGCATAACCGCATTGGTCATATCCATCATTTCCACCTGCTCTACAGTCACACGCAACGGCTGCTGCTGATACATATTCACCGTTGGTGCTGGTGCCTGCTGTGTACCGGCACAACCTGCCAACAGCCACAAACCCATCATTATTCCTGCATATCGCATCTGAACCATCCTCTTCTCTTTTCACCCTAAACCTATCAGGAGCGCGTTATATCCGCCGATCGTGTCGGCAGTTTGGCATCTGGCGCACGCAAATACAAGGGCTGAACATCGGCTGCTTGCGCTTTTGCCTGTGCCCACAGGTTCTTCTCCCGTACATAGGCCAGTGCCCCCACGGCAGAAGGTGCTATTTCCTGCACGGCTTGCCCCCAGGGGTTCTGCTCAGCCATGCTACGCAACCGTGCCTGCGCAATCACTATGCCGGTTATACTTTCAGGCCTGAATCCTGCCTCCTGCGGCGTTTGTACCGCTTCCCACAAAGCCTCTTCTGTAGCCAGTTGAACCTCTCCATCCTCATAACCGTTCGGCCAAACCCATTGCGCAGCTACCTGCCCCCGCGCCTGATCCAGCAGGCACAGCAGCGGTTGCACCTGTTCTGCCTGCTGCCAGTGGGCACCTGCCATGGCTTGCAGGGTTGTCACCCCTATCACTGGGCAATTCGCTGCCAGAGCCATCCCCTGTGCTGCAGCCAGTGCAATGCGCACACCCGTAAATCCCCCCGGCCCAACGGTTACCACCAGCCCTGCTGCATCGCGCAAAGAGACCCCCACCTCCTCGGCTAAACCAACCGCCGTCGGCACCAGTTGTTCAGCGGCCTGCCCGCTATCCAAATGCCGCTCCTGCAGGTAGCCGCCAGTCACACAGTCACAGGCGACAGAGGCCTCCCCCAGCGCACTATCCATGGCAAACCAACGCGTTTTTTTATGTTCCGACATGTATCATTCGTCCTGTCTACACCCCTTTATGCATCATTGCGCCCCCCATTGTGCAATGATTTTTTTATTTTTTTCAAGCATCCAATACTCTTCTCCTGACCTTTTAAGGCTTGTTTCATATTTTGTGCGCTATAAGCTGAACCTGATGTGCTGTGCAATGCACACAAGCTTGATTCATTTACCGCAAACCATGCAGAGAAAGGCATGTCATGAGCGATCGCAAAGCAACCCTGACCCTTGATAATGGTACAACAGCAGAGTTCCCTATCTACTCCCCCACCGAAGGGCCGGATGTGATTGATATTACCAGCCTGTACAAACAAACCGGCATGTTCACCCATGATCCGGGCTTTTTGGCTACCTCTGCCTGCGAATCCAAAATCACCTTCATTGATGGAGATAAAGGGATTCTGCGTTACCGTGGCTACGATATTGACCAACTGGCCGAACATTGCGAATTTCTGGAAGTCAGCCACCTGCTGCTGTACGGAGAACTCCCCAACGCACAGGAAAAAGCAGAATTCGACCGCACCATCACCCTGCACACCATGGTACATGAGCAACTGCAATTCATGTTCCGGGGTTTCCCACGCCGGGCACATCCCATGGCCGTCATGGTGGGTGCTGTCGCGTCTCTGTCCGCTTTTTATCACGATAGTCTGGACATTCTGGACCCAGAGCAACGTCAACTCTCCGCCCACCGTATTCTGGCCAAAATGCCAACGCTTGCAGCCATGGCCTACAAATATTCCATAGGCCAACCCTTCATCTACCCGGATAACACACTCTCCTTCGCAGAGAACTTCCTGCACATGTGCTTCGCCACCCCATGCGAGAAATACACCGTGCACCCGGCGGCTAAAAAAGCCATTGATAAACTCTTCATTCTGCATGCGGATCACGAACAGAACGCCTCCACCTCCACGGTGCGTCTGGCGGGTTCATCCGGCGCCAATCCCTTCACCTGCATTGGTGCAGGCATTGCCTCGCTGTGGGGGCCTGCGCATGGCGGCGCCAACGAAGCGGTTATCAAAATGCTGGAAGAAATTTCAGATGCCGACAAAATCGGTGAGTTCATTGCCCGCGCCAAAGACAAAGACGACCCCTTCCGTCTGATGGGCTTTGGCCACCGTGTATACAAAAATTACGATCCTCGCGCCAAAGTCCTGCGGGAATCCTGCCACGAAGTGCTGGAAGCCTTTGGCATGGCCGATGAACCTCTGCTAAAAATCGCCATGAAGCTAGAGCAAATCGCGCTGGAAGATGATTATTTCGTCCAACGCAAACTCTACCCGAACGTGGATTTCTATTCCGGCATCATCTACCGCGCTCTGGGCATCCCCACCCAGATGTTCACGGTCATGTTCGCTATCGCCCGCGCTGTGGGTTGGATTGCCCAATGGAAAGAAATGATTGAAGACCCCAACCAGAAAATTGGCCGTCCTCGCCAACTCTATACGGGTGAAAGTCACCGCGAATTCAAGCCGGTCAACCAGCGTTAAGCATTCTCATGACCTCACGGGTGCGGGTGATACAACGCGCACCCTGTGGTTCATTTGCCTGCGGTTCATTTGCCTGATATTCGTTCGCTTTCGTCCACGTTTTCCCAGCTTATCCGCAGACTGCATGGCATACCTCTCCCCGCCAACAGGCGTCGCCCATGCGGGGGAGATAGCTGGCGGTAGCTTTGTGGGGTAAAAAGCTTTGGCGGTGTTCACCTGCACCCAACAGGCTGCAAAGCCCACCCAATCGTCCGCTCTACCCCAACGCCTCCAGCGTCTCAATCATCTGCTCAATCACGCGCAGCCCCTTACCCCAAAACTCCGGCTGGCTGGCATCTAACCCAAAAGGTGCCAGCAGTTCTTTATGGCGCAGGGTACCTCCGGCTTCCAGCATGGTGAAATATTTATCGGCAAATCCTTCCGGCTGCTCCTGATACACCGTGTAGAGCGCGTTTACCAGACAATCACCAAAGGCGTAGGCATACACATAGAAAGGCGTATGCACAAAATGCGGAATATACGACCAGTAATGGGCATATTCCGGGTGGGTAACAATGGCAGGCCCCAGGCTTTCTGTCTGCACCTGTAACCATAGCTCTCCAATATGTTCCGGGGTGAGCTCTCCCTGTTCCCGGCGTGCCAGATGCAGTTTTTGCTCAAACTGGCAAAAAGCCACCTGCCGTACCACCGTGTTCAGCATATCTTCCACTTTGCTTGCCAGCATGACCTTGCGCATTTTGGGGTCTGTTGCCTGTTTCAGCAATTTTTGAAAGGTCAGTTGCTCCCCAAAGACGGAAGCCGTTTCCGCCAGCGTCAGCGGGGTATCACACATCAGCGCCCCTTGTTTCGCGGAAAGCACCTGATGCACCCCATGCCCCAATTCATGCGCCAGCGTCATCACATCACGCTGCTTGCCCTGAAAGTTCAGCAACAGGTAAGGGTGAACGGAAGGCACGGTCGGGTGAGCAAAAGCACCGGATGCCTTGCCTGCCCGCGTGGGCACATCAATCCATGGCTTGTCAAAAAATACCTGTCCCAACTCTCGCATTCTGGGGTGAAAATCGCCGTAAGCTTCCAGCACAATGGCTTTGGCTTCGTCCCAGCTAAAGGTCTTGTCAGCGGATTCCGGCAAAGGGGCATTTCTATCCCAATAGTCCATGCTGTCCTTACCATGCAGCCAGCGCGCTTTCATGCGGTAATAGCGGTGGGCGAGTCTGGGGGCAGCATCCCGCACGGCCTGCATCAGGGCATCCACCACGTCATCTTCCACAGCGTTAGCCAGATTACGGGCAGACATGGCGGTGGGCAGCTTACGCCAATGATCCTCAATCTCCTTATCCTTGGCCAGTGTATTGGTAATGAGGGCAAATAATTTGCGGTTTTCTCCCAGTACCCGGCCAATTTCTTTTGCTGCGGCCTTGCGCGTTGCCGGGTCTTTATCCGACAGGCGGTGCAACGCCTGTTCGGAGGTCATCTCCTCCCCTTCCAGATGAAATACCAGACCGGAGAGCGTTTCATCAAACAGGCGCATCCATGCGGACTGACTGGTGATAGACTTGTCATGCAGCAGTTTTTCTGCTTCCTGCGACAGTTGGTAAGGGCGGAACTGCCGCACCTCCCGCAGCCACGGCGCATAATGCAACAATGCAGCGGATTCCTGGTACGCCAACTCCAGTGCTTCATCTGTTATCTGGTTAATCTCCAGCGTAAAGAACAACAATGCACCGGAAATATCATTCAATGTCTCGGACATATTCTGGTAAAATGCAGTAATATCTGCATTTTGCATATCCTGAGAAAATAAAAGCTGGGCGTAGCTGCCCAGTTTGCCCAGCAATTCCTGAATGATTTCATATTCACGGATGGCGGTGGCCAGTGCTGCCGCCGGCAAGCGCAACAAGCCACCCTGATAGGTTTTACTAAATTGCTCGGTCAACTGTTGTGCCCGGTTCACATCTGCCTGCACAGTGGCATGTTGAAAGGAGGGGTAAAAATCCGTCAGATCCCATGTGGGTAACGCGTTATCTGCAATGCCTGCCTGCGCGGTCTGAATCATGCCTGTCCCTTATCGCTGAAAAAATGGCGTCAACCCCTGAACCGGAATGTTGACCTGATAGGCAGCCTATCCACCCGCCTCTCAGGTTTCAAGCACAGATAGCATGGCAGGTGCCATAGAATACGCCTGCGCATACAGGTATTTTCCTGCTGTTTACGCCAAAATCACTAGCCATTCCCTGCTATTTCCTCTATGGCTGATGGAAGTTTTTTTCTTGTCATCGTTAAGCAGAATGACCCCCCTTATGACCCTCTCTCTGAAAGATCTTCGCTCTGCGTTCCTGTCGTATTTTGCCAGCCACGGCCATACCATTGTGCCGTCCAGCCCGCTGGTACCGCACAACGACCCCACGCTAATGTTCACCAACTCCGGCATGGTGCAGTTCAAAAACCGTTTCACCGGTACAGAGACAGGCGCATACAGCCGTGCTACCACCGCTCAGAAATCGGTACGTGCCGGTGGCAAACATAATGATCTGGATAATGTCGGCTATACCGCACGCCACCACACATTTTTTGAAGTGCTCGGCAGTTTTCCCTTCGGCGATTCTTT
>CAZIGK010000028.1:0-26562 GCA_964538615.1 uncultured Rickettsiales bacterium
CGGGGCTAAAGCCCCTCTCACTGCGTTCGCTAAAGGCGGCGGCCTGCTTGCCGCCATTCCCGCCCCAATGACCTAAATACATCTCGTCATGCCTGCGCAGGCAGGCATCCACGAGAAACTTTTCCTTGGCTCCGCTTGGTTGTTTTATTCCCTCGTTGCTCGACTGCTGTCTCGCAAATGAGGGTAGCTCAGGGCTGGTTCGGGCTTGCTAGCCCTCACCTGACACAACCGTTGGCGTAGCTTCGTGCCTCTCGCTGACGCTCGGCTCAAAGGCTCGCACTCCTGTGCTCGCTTCTTGTCCCTCGCATAAACTTTTCCTTGGCTCCGCTCGCCTCACCTGCCCTGCCAACAAAAAAGCCCCACCTAAAAGGTGAGGCTTTTCATTCGTCAACAAGAGGCCATGCAGCCTGACAGTTTAGGCCGATTTTTTCGCCGCTGCTTTTTTCGCTTTAGGCTTCTCTTCAGCCATTTCAGCAGCATCATCCTCCTCCGCTTTCGCTGCTTTCTTCTTCGCAGGAGCCTTCTTCGCCGCTTTCGGGGCGTCTTCTTCCTGCGTCAGCTTCACCAGCTCTTCGGTGGTCACGTTTTTATCCTTGAAGGATACTTTCGTCAGCACAAAATCCACCGCCTTTTCTTCCAACAATGGGCCGGTCAGTTGTTGCAGTTGATCCGGGTGTTGCTGATAGAATTGCAGCACTTTCTCTTCCTGACCAGGGAACATACGCGCCTGCTCAAACACCGCTTTGCGCACGTCATCCTGCGTGATTTGCAGGTTGTTCTTGTTGCTCACTTCTGCCAGCAACAGCCCCAGCTTGACACGGCGCTCTGCCACTTTGCGATATTCCGCTTTCAGTTCATCCTCCGGCTTATCCAGAGACGCATCGCCCTGAGCCTTCGCACGGGATACTTTTTCCCACACAGACTGGAACTCCTGCTCCACCATGGTCTGCGGCAGCGGAAAGTCACACTTTGGCTCCAGCGCGTCAAACAACTCGCGCTTCAACTCGTTGCGCACCAGCACGTCATAATCCTTGCGCATACGCTCGGTGACCGCTTCTTTCAGCTTCTCCAGAGAGTCAAACCCCAGCTTCTTGGCAAAATCTTCATCCACATCCGGGGTTTTCACTTCGCGCAACTCGTGCAGTGTCACGTCGAAGGTGGTTTCTTTGCCTTTCAGCTGCTCGGAATGGTAATCCGCTGGGAACGTAACGGTGATGGTTTTTTCTTCGCCCGGCTTCATGCCCTCTATTTGCTCTTCAAAACCGGGAATGAAAGAACCAGAACCCAGTTCCAAATGAAACTGTTCGCCCTTGCCGCCATCAAATGGCACACCATCCAGCTTGCCCAGAAAATCAATCACCGCAATATCACCCTGCTTGGCTTTGCGCGGTTTTTCTACTGGCTGGTTATCACGGTTATGCTGTGCAATGCGCTCTAACCCTTCGGTCAATTCTTTATCGTCAATGCTGTAGGCCAAACGCTCAATCTTCAGGTCTGCAAAATCCATCTCCGGAATCTCCGGGAACAATTCCAGCGTCACCTTGTATTGCAGGTCTTTACCTGCATCAAACGACACCACTTCAAACTTCGGCTGCGTCGCCAGACGGTACCCTTTTTCCTGCATCAATTTCTGGCTGGAACGGTTCACAGCCTCTTCCAGCAATTCACCCATCACAGACTGGCCATAACGCTGTTCCAGAATTTTGGTCGGAATCTTGCCCGGACGAAAACCCGGCACTTTTGCCCGCTGGCCAACCGCTTTCAGCTTGGCTTCTTTTTGCACTGCCAGTTCAGCAGCAGGGACAGTTACTTGATATTCACGGCGCAGACCTTCTGCGCTCAGTTCAGTCACTTGCATGGACGATACCCCACGATAGATGTGTCGCAATAATTAAACAGTCATTAAACAATAATTAGGTGTTTCGCAAAAAAAGCGTGTTCCCATACACGATGTTACGGGTTTGAGGCCGCACAAAACCATAGTTTGCATCAACTCGCAAGCAGAATAGCACGATACATGCTCCGGTAAAGACAACAGATGCCGCCCAATCCTCCTTCACCGTTTGCACGTCTCCAACGCTACCGGATTGCATTCATGAACAGGAATGCTACAACAGGCACCTGAATAGCGCGTAGTACCACCCGTAAAGGAGGCTCTCATGAACGATAATGACGATCTGGATATCGGTGAAGACGAATTGGATTTCGATGAAGAAGAAGATTACGAAGAACTCCCTCCGCGCAAGGCAGCCGTCATTCTTTCCGGTTGCGGTTTTTTAGATGGCGCGGAAATTCGCGAAGCCGTCATCAGCCTGCTGGTTCTCTCAGATATGAACGCAACAGTCACCTGCTTTGCTCCGGATATAGACCAACATCACGTCGTTAATCACCTCACCGGTGAAGTGATGCAGGAAACCCGCAATATACGTATCGAAGCCGCTCGTATTGCCCGTGGAGAGGTCAAAGACCTGAAAGATTTAAACCCCAGTCAGTTTGACCTGCTGGTCATCCCCGGTGGTTATGGCGTTGCCAAAAACCTGTCTGACTTCGCCACCAAAGGGGCGGATGCAACGGTACTTCCAGCGTTTAAGGCTGCTGTCGGGGGTTTCCTGCGTCAGAAAAAACCCATCGCCGCCATCTGTATTGCTCCGGCAGTTCTGGCCGCCGCAGTCAAGGGAGAAAAAGAAATCACCGTCACCATAGGGGATGATCCTGAGACCGCTGCCGCTATTCGCCGCATGGGCAGCACCCACCAGTCCTGCGATAGCGACCAGATCTGCATTGATGTCACCCATAAAATCGTCAGTTGCTCCGCCTACATGCGGGAAGACCCGCTAGCGGATATCGCCATGGGAATTGATAAATGCATTTCTCAGGCTGTGGAACTGTGCGGCTAACGTTTTTTAGCTCTCCCCAGTTACGGGCGGCGTGGTTACCGCTGGCCGCCCTCACAGGCATGCTTGGAGGACTACTCTGGCCAGAGGCCGCTTCTTTCCTGCATCCGTTTGGCCTGTTATTTTTACAGGCCATCCGCATGCTGGTGCTACCGCTGGTCATTCTCAGCCTGCTGTATGGCATCACCCACCTACCCAGCGGTACGGCACTTGGCCGGGTAGGAGGACGCGCATTATTCCTGTTCCTTGTCACCACTCTCATCGCCTCTCTGATTGGGGTAGGGACCGCATTACTGCTACAGCCGGGGGCGCATGCCACCTTGCCCACGTCTACCGCTTCGCTACCACCTCTGCCCACGGTCTTACAAAATCCTACTGCGCAGGGATTCATTCAACAACTGCTTCCCGCCAATCCCTTTCAGGCTTTGGCAGAAGGCCAGTTACTTCCCATTATCGTCCTGACGATACTGTTGGGCATTGCCATGCGCCGCACAGGGGGAGAAGCCCGCTTCTGGGTGGATGCCATCGCTTCCCTGTTCGCCATTTTCCAACAGCTTATCCAGATGATTTTATGGCTGGCACCTCTGGGGGTATTGGCCTTGCTATGGCACATGACAGCAGAACAAGGTCTGCAAACTGCCCAATCGCTGTTTTATTTCATGGGCTGTGGCCTGCTGGCCTGTCTGTTGCAGGTGGTCTTCACCTATGGCGGCCTGCTGCGCTTTCGCGCCCACCTACCGCTGCTTCCCCTACTCCGCAAAGGGCAAGAAGCCTTCTGGCTGGCTTTTTCCACCTCCTCCAGTGCCGCCACCTTACCTGTCACCCTCAAGGTTGCTCAGGAAAAACTAGGCATTTCCCGCCAAACCAGCGGTGTCGTTCTCCCGCTCGGCATGACCCTGAACATGGACGGCTCCGCCCTGCATCTGGCACTGGCCGCAGGGTTTGTGGCGCAGGCCGCCCACATCACCCTGCACCTACAGGAATGGCTACTTATTATCGGCTGCGCGATGGGTATTTCCATTGGCGCCACCGGGGTTCCCGGTGTTGCAGGGCTTGGGTTTATCCTAATTTTAAGCATTACACGCTTACCAATGGAAGGCATGGTGCTGATTCTTGCTGTCGAACGCATCATGGATATGCTACGCACCACGGTCAATGTCATGGGTGACCTGACCGTATCCCTGCTGGTCGATCAGGCGGAAGGAGAATTGAATGAAACACAATACCGCACCTAACCGATGCCAAAGACACTTGCTATGGCTCTGCTGTCTGTTTTTGTTCGCCACATCCGCTGCGTGGGCACAAGCCCAACCCACTCACAACCCAACCTCCCGCTGCGAACCTACCATTACCACCCTCAAGAGCGGCGAATATCCGGGTAAAGACAAGATTCCCACCACCAACAACCTGCGTGGCAAACCCGGCTCTCTGCTGGCGGCGGATGGTTTTCCCCTGCTGATCACTGGTCAGGTTCTGGATAAAGATTGCGTCCCTGTAGAAGGCGCTATTATCGAAATCTGGCAAACCAACAGCGAAGGAAAATACGTGGCCGGTAAACCCACGACCTACGGGCAAAAGCAGTTTCTGGGCGCAGGACAAACCACCACCGATAATCAGGGGCGCTACGCCTTCTACAGCATCTACCCGCGTGGGTATAACAACCTAGCGCCCCACATTCACTTCATGGTACGCAAATCCGGCTACCAAACCATTCAGACAGACTTGTTCTTTGCCTATGATCCCGCCAATGAAAAAGCTGTAAATATCCGACGCCTAAGCGATAAAGCCAAAACTCAGCTCATTCGCCCGCTCTATCCTCCCCAAACCGTAAGCGGTGACTACCGTGTGGATTTTCCTATCGTCCTGCGTGAACGTGAAACCTACCGGGGTCTCTAAGCACATGCCCGATGAGATGATTCCAGCCCCTTAGATGGTGTCGTCAAATTCGCTAGTACACGGCGAAAATGGCTGTTTTGCGAGCAGCAGAGTGAGCGTACATCGTGGTACGTGACATGAGCAGCGTAGTAAAACGGCCATTTGTAGCATGTAATTAGTAGAATTTGACGACCCTATCTAGGGGTAGTCGTCAAAACATCTGCCATACCGTCTACGTTCCAACGCAAGACTCTCGCATCACTGCAATGCCCATCCGGGTGGGTGTAATAATGCGCACGCTTTCCTACATTCTGAAAACCTGCCCGTTCATACAGCCGTAACGCTGCAGTGTTTTCCACATCCACTTCCAAAAATAAGCAAGCCACCGCTTGGTGTTGCAACATACGCTGTAATGCCTGCAACATGGCCAACCCCTGCCCGCATCCACGGTATGCTGGCTGTATCCCCAATGTCAGAATTTCGGCCTCATCCCCAACCCTCTGCAACAGCACCATCCCCAATGGCAAGGCGTCACTTTCCGGCTCACCCCACCAATAAAGCTCCGTGACAGGGTTATGGCACAAAGCCATCCACTCTCTGGCAGACCACCCCCCATCCGGAAACAACTGCCCATGCAACCATTCCGCCCGGTGAGCAACGGCCTCCTTCTCTCCTGCAGCCCGTATCAATCGCGGGTGAAGACGCATACCATCCCCGGCACGTCCTTATACAACATCATCTCCTGCTGCCGGAACAACCGTAACCCCTGTGCCTCTGCCAGAGCCTTGACATACGAGGGTTTATGGCGAAACCTTCCGCTACCCTGCACCAGTTGCATCGGCTCTACGGCTGTTTCGTCCAGCACCTCAATCGTGAAGGCGAAAGCACCTTTTGGTGCCAGCACCGCCGCCACTGCCTGAAACCAACCCTCCAGTGCCGCATTATAATTCAGCACTCCCCCCGCCGTCACCACATCCAGAGACCTTGGCTCCAGCGATGCCATATAATCCACTGCCTCGCGCAGCACCAACGCATCATATAATGGCTTATCCTCTGCCTTCAATCGCGGCTGCATCTGCATCATCCGCTCGCTGATATCCACCCCTACCAGTCGCCGCGCAATATAGCGAATTTTACGCCCTGTCTGCCCCGTACCACAGCCTGCATCCAATATGCTAAAGCGGCTGGCACTTGGTTCATTCGCGCCATAGGTCACTTCAAACCACTGTTTCAGAGCAATCCCAATCTCTCCTGCTCCCTGATACTGCATGGTATCCACGTAAATAGAGTCATAGACCGGTGCCAACAGATCAAATTGCTCACGCACCAGACCATAGGGCGTCCGCGTAACCGCTTCGCCCGGCTCTCCCAATACAGCCAGCATAAAGCGCGTTTCGCTGTGATCCGGCTTCAGTTGCAATACTTTTCGATACGACATCACCGCCTCGGCTGTTTGCCCCATCGCCTGCTGGCAACGCCCCTGCCGATACCACGCTTCCACATGGTTCGGTTCCAGTTTCAAAATAAACTTATAACGCAGCAATGCATCCGCATAATTGCCTTTCGCAAAATGTGCTGCCCCTACTTCCAGATTCGTCTCCGGCAAATCCTGCATCCGCCGTTGCAATTCAGGAATATTCCGCCACCATTCTATCAGCGTATCGCGCCCCAGTGCCAACAGATCACTCAGGGTGACCATGCCGCCGTACAGAACACGCTCCTGCTGTTCATAGCGTCTCTGGCGCCAGACTTTGCGCTTTTTCCAGGCTTTCATCAGCATATGGGGCAGTCCTTTTGCTTGTCTGATGGGTCGGTTGCAGTATATCGCGAAAATAGTTTATGATATACTTCGTATTTGCCTCTGGCCAAACAGACCGCGCCCCCTTGCGCCCCCCACCCTCACGGAGCCTTCATCCATGACCGCACAAACCGTTGACCCGGCAGAAATTGAGCATTTCAGCAAAATGGCGGAAGACTGGTGGAATCCAAACGGTAAGTTTGCCCCGCTGCATCGCATTGCACCGCATCGGCTGCATTACGTTAAGCAGCAGATATGCCAGCATTATCAGCGAGACACCTCTTCTCCCTCTGCCCTCACCGGTCTCACCTTGTTAGATGTCGGCTGCGGTGGTGGCCTGATAGCCGAACCCATGACCCGTCTGGGCGCAACGGTCACCGGCATTGATGCCACCGAAAAAAACATCAAAACCGCCTCCCTCCACGCCCGGCAACAACAACTGGAAATCACCTACCGCCACACCACCACCGATCAACTGGTGGCAGAAAAAGCACAATTTGATGTCGTACTCGCACTGGAAGTGCTGGAACATGTCGCGGATGTACCGCAATTCCTGCAAGAGGTCGCCACCCTGTGCAAACCGGGAGGCATTGTCCTCTTTTCTACCCTCAATCGCACGCCACAATCTTACCTGAAAGCCATTATTGGCGCAGAGTATCTGTTGCGTTGGCTACCCCGTGGCACCCACCACTGGCAGAAATTCATCACCCCGGCGGAACTCACCATCGCAGCGGAAGCTTGCGGCCTCACCGTCACCGATATCACAGGCCTCAGCATGAACCCTATCAGCTTCCGCTGGAACCTGAGCGCAGATGTCTCGGTCAATTACTTCGTCCGTTGTATCCGCTAGGCTGCATCACTCTTTGGTAGAGCATGTCATGAAAAGGCTGTACTCTGGGAACCGCTAGCGTGGAAATGTCGTCTTTGCAGTCCAATTCATGCTTCATGGTGCCAGAACCCCAGCCTTTTCCTCTCCGCCAACATCTGCCTGCCTGCATAGGGACAAGGCCGCGTCACACGCTAGGCCACCAAAACAGCCACTTCGCCGCAGCCACATTGCTTGGCAACATGCAGTAGTGCGGCATCCCCTTCTACCTTCCTGCCATGCGCCTGCAACTGCTGTACCAATGTTTGCTGCAACGCCTTATGCTCTACCTCTGCCAGCGCAGGCGCTCCCACCGCTTGCAGCAGCACATCATAATGCAAATCACTCCCCTTAGGCAGCACCTCTCCTATCGCCTTTCCTCGCTCACGCCACTCTTGCGCGTTTTGAGGCAGGCACGCCGTTTGCGCCAGTTGCATCGCTAATAAATACGCCGCATTGTAATGGTCTGCCATCACCCAGTCCCGCGCCAGATACAACCACCCATGCTGGTGATGCAGGTCGGTCATGGCCGGTTTTTCATCTGCTCGGTAACGTGGCTTACCAATCCGTTCAGCAATCGGCTGATAAAGAGCGTCCAGCGCCGCCACATCCAGTCCATTCGTCCCATGCGCTTCCACATAACGGTATAAACGTGCCTCGAATTCGGCATAGCCACTGTAGCGTGCCATCAATGACCAGTGATTCTTCGTCACCGAAAGCTGCATCGCTTCTTTCACCGCTTGCGGCACATCATCCCGCTGGCTCAGGTAATGGCTGAACCATTGCTCCATGACAATGGCTATCCCCTCATTCACGGCCATCCCCGGCACGCCACCACTGGCCAACTGCATGGCGGAATGCCCCAATTCATGCACCAACGTCGCCAAGTGACGCACATCGCCCGTATAAGCCATATGCACGAAAGGCAGTACCTTTCCTTCAGCGTCCGACCACCAATAACTGCTGATCGCTCGCTCAGGCCGATACCCCAAAGGCGCCACCTCCAGCAATCCATCCTGCATGGCGGTATGCAGCCACCCCTGCATGGGTTCGCCCAATGTGGTCGCAAAATCCTCCAACCACCCCTTCGCTTGCTCCCATGGCACGGGAGGAGCCGCCGCGATGATAAGGTTCCACGTCTCTTCCTGCGCACCACGTGCCACATCTACCTGCTTGGCAACCTCAAACCATGCAGCCAGGCTTTGTTCGGCTGCTACCGCATCCCCAATACCATTGGCCTGCAACCATTGCTTCCAACCGTCCGCTGCTCCCTGCATTCTCTGCAAACGTAGCGGCAATAGCTGCTGCATTGTTTGCGCACCCGCCGCCAAGAATCTTTCCACTCCCTCCGCATCCTGCCGATTCTCCAGACTATCCGCCTGTTGTCGCAATCTCTGCCGCAGCAATGCTTCTTTCTCCGCCAGTATCCCCTCTATCGCCTGTTGCTCCGTTGCCATGGCGGGCTGCTTCGATTGTTGTAGGACTCGCTGCATTCTCCATCCCAATGCTGGATCGTCATGCCACGCCTGCATCTGAACCAAGGCCTCCGGCCTGTTTTGCAAGACCTCCAGTAACAGCCTATCCATGGCCTGATACGCAGCGGATAATTCTCGGCTCGCAACCTCACCCAGCTCCAACCGAACGCGCCGTACAGACTCTATCGTAGCTTCTGACGCCACATCCGATACGTCCTTTACCTGACGAAACCGCTCTCCGTAAAAGTTCAGCGCACTCCTGACGGCAGCCATACCACTGGTATAACTCAGTGCTTCCTGCTGCCAGCGCACCACCTCTTCTTTGTGCATTCCCTGCTGCAACCATTGGGATCGCCAATGCTGCTGGCACTGCGAAAAACCTAGCATCTGTTGCTGCAACAACCCGCGCAAACGCTGCTCAATGTCAGGCCATTGCTGCCGTAATGCCACAAGACTGGTCGGGTTCAATCCCTCCAACTCTTTGATAATACGCCCAGGATCAGCAATGGGTAGCGCCTTGGTCTGCACAAAGGTGGCTTCCTGTTTTGCATGGTTGAACAGCCATCCGTAACTGACAGATTAGCGACTGGTAAATCCTATGCAAAAATCGCGCAGCTGTCATGCAATTTTTAGAAGTCCAGATCCTCATAATGCTCTGGCGGCTTAAAGCCCGGCACCCGATCCGCCAGTAAAGGCCTAAACGATGGCCGCGACTTAATCAGCGCATACCATTCCTTAGCGGCTTTATTATGCTCCCACGGAACATCCCCAAAATAATCCAACGCACTCAAATGGGCAGCGGCGGCAAAATCTGCCAACGTCAGTTGGTCACCCGCCAGCCAGTTACGCGTCTGCAACAAAAATCCAATATAATCCAAATGGTAGGTAATATTAATTTTCCCTGCCCGAATCGCATCAGATGCCGGCCCGCCCAATCCTGCCTGCTTTTTGAAATATTTTTCCACCAGCAGGTTACGCGTCACTTCACGGAAGAACTTAATGTCAAACCATTGCTGCAACCGGCGCACTTCTGCGCGCAAGCGACGGGTATTACCTAAAAAATTCGGCTCGTCAGAATACGTTTCGGATATCCATTCACAGATCACCGTACTATCCGCCAACACGGTTCCGTCCTGTTCAATCAATACCGGCACTTCCACAGCGGGGTTAAGTTGCATAAACTCCTCCCGCCGTTGCCACGGTTTTTCCTCTATCAACTGCACATCCAGATTTTTCTCACGCAGTAACAACCGCACCTTGCGGGAATAGGGGCAGAGAGGAAAATGGTGTAATTGGCGCATGGTATCTGGGGGCAAATATCTGTGTAAACACTATATATAGTATATGTGAACCATTAGCTTACCGCATCCCACCTTCTTTGGCTATGGCTAACATTATTTTCCTGCCCACTCCCCTTTCGACACTTGCCGCTTATCACCATGAAAACACCCATACTGCTTGGTTTTCCAGCTAAACCATGCTATTTTCCGCCACCCTTAGCTTCTCTAACGCCTTTATGCAGGTATTGCTGCCATGTATCAGGAAAACGCCTCCCCGCTGGTAGACCAACAAGTCAAGCGCGAACAACAAAAGCAGGAACGTCGCTCCGGCAACCCGGCGCTCTATGCCAAACTGGCAGAGCAACAGGCGGCGGAAGGCGGCGTTGTCAAACGTAAACCCGAATGGCTGCGTGTCAAAGCCCCTACCTCCAAAGGCTATCAGGAAACCCATAAGCTGCTGCGGGAGAAAAACCTCCACACCGTCTGCGAAGAAGCAGCCTGCCCCAATATTGGGGAATGCTGGCAGCATAAGCACGCCACCATCATGATTATGGGAGACACCTGCACCCGTGCCTGTGCCTTCTGTAATATCAAAACCGGTGTCCCACGCCCTCTCGACCCACTGGAACCACAACATAGCGCAGAAGCCGTGGCACAAATGGGTCTCAAACATGTGGTGGTCACCTCCGTTGATCGGGATGATTTGCCTGACGGCGGTGCCCGCCATTTTGCCAACACCATCCGCGCCATCCGTGCCATGTCGCCCGATACCACCATCGAGATTCTCACCCCGGATTTTCAACGCAAACCCGGCGCTATTGAGATCGTGGTGGAAGCCAAGCCGGATGTGTTCAACCATAACGTAGAAACGGTCGCCAAACTCTACCGCACCATCCGCCCTGGCGCCCGCCTGTTTGCCTCTCTGAATCTGCTGTGGAAAGTCAAACAACTGGATCCCTCCATCTTCACCAAATCCGGCCTGATGGTCGGTTTGGGGGAAGAGAAGGACGATGTGATCCAGTTAATGGATGATATGCGTGCCGCGGACGTGGATTTCATTACCATCGGCCAATATCTGCAACCCACCCCCAAACATGCGCAGGTACAGCGGTTTGTCACTCCGGCCGAGTTTGACTTTTACAAACGTAACGCGCAGGCCAAAGGCTTCCTCATGGTTGCCAGCAGCCCTCTCACCCGTTCCTCCTACCATGCGGGGGATGATTTTGCGCAAATGCGTGCCAACCGCGAGGCTCAATTAGCAAAGACCAGCTAACAGCCGCCTCATAACCCCACGCATAGCCCCCCCACACATAGCCCTATGAGCTTCATACAGGAAACCGAATCCTCCCCCCATAGCTGCCGCCAGATTTACCAACTGGTGGCAGACATCGCTTCCTATCCGCAATTTCTACCCTGGTGTGATCAGGCCCGCATCCTGCAAGGAGGGTCAAGAGAAATACAGGAAGGCGGCCAACAACTGGCGGAACTCGGTATCCATTTCAAAATCTTTCGCGGCAGCTATGTCTCCCGTGTGACCTTTGAACCCCCAGCGGGGGAGAACACTCCCTGCCGGGTCATCGCCCAACTGGAACGCGGGCCCTTCAAACATCTGGAAAACATCTGGACCCTCACCCCCACCCCTCAGGGCGGCTGCCTCATCCAACTGCAACTAGACTTTCACTTCCATTCGACCATGCTGCAAAAACTACTCGGCACTGTCTTCAGTATGGCTTTTCAGCAACTCGCCCACGCCTTCCGCCAGCGTGCGGAAACTCTCTACGGCACCCCCAACCTATAACCCACTCCAACCACTCGCCCTATCCAACCCGCCCTGCACAGATGTTGCACAAAACCTCCTCTTTGTCGGCACATCTCTGCCATCCTACCGCCACAGTTCCTCTGCATATTGGTGTCATTGACATTCCATGCCACTGATAGACACAGAGGTCTCTCCTATGCACTCACTTTCCCTTCCTCCCTCCACACACGCATCCCCTGCTCCCACCCGGCATTTCCCCCCCTTATTGGCGCGCCTATCCAGTAAATATCTGCTCTGCCTGATGCTGGTCATCACGGCGGATATCTTTTTTTACGGGCAACCTACAGGCATCAATACCGGTCTTTTTTGCCTACTACTCCTCGCCTGCAGCAGCGCATTTAATCGCCCACTCGCATCATCACGGCTACACCGCTTCGGCTATCTGCTGGCTGTCACATTGTGCTTTGCCCTGATGGAAACCCCATCTTCGCTCCCCCTCATACTCTACAGCATCACATTGCTAGCCTGTCTGCTGTACCCCAAGCTTGCAGGCAAGGCAAACGCGCCACGCCTCTTTGCCTCTCTGGCGCTACGCTACTCTCTCACATCGAGCTGCCGCTTACTATGTGATATTGCCTCCGCAAACCACGTTGCGAAACAGCGCAAACATCTGCAAAAACACCGTCTTTTTTTTACACTTCTGGTTCCCGTTCTACTCGGCGCCTCTTTTACTGCACTGTTTGCCTCCGCAAACCCCATATTTGCAGCATTGCTCAAGCCGCTGCTCTTTTTCCCTGCGCGGGAAGTATTCGATCTGGCGCGTGTCTGCTACTGGCTGGGCTGCGCCTTCCTGTTCTGGGCCATACTGCGCCCGCGCTTCTCTTCCCGCCAATTGCGCACATCATCGCCAAAAACACACCGCTTCCTCATGTTTCATCATCTATTTCTTAACCAGTCCTCTGTCTTTATAAGCCTGCTCATATGCAATAGTCTCTTTCTGGTACAAAACGGGCTGGATATCTCTTTTCTCTGGCAACAGCACACCATTCCAGCCGGTATCAGCTTTGCAACTTACGCACAATCCGGCGCTTATTCGCTGCTGGAAAGCGCCTTGCTGGTCGGTGCCTTCATTCTCTTCGCCATGCAGTCCGGCGGCAGCACAGAACGCCACCTGCCTTCACTTGTCCTCCTAACGCTCTGGGTTGGACAGACAATCTTTCTACTCGCCTCTGCCATCCTACGCCTTTCTCTCTATATTCAGGCCTATAGCCTGACCTATTGGCGGCTCTCTGCTGTCCTATGGATGGTTCTGATTGCCGTGGGTCTGTTGCTCATTTTGGCACGCGTTTTCCTACATAAGGATAATGCCTGGCTGCTGCGCCATAATTTGCAGATTCTCTATGCCACACTTTATCTCTGCTGCTTCATCAATCTGGGGGGTCTCATTGCAGAATACAATGTCCGCCACTGCAATGAAGTCACAGGCCAAGGTGCTCGCCTTGATACCTATTACCTGCAATCCAGTATCGGCGAGGCTGCCATTCCGGCATTAATCTGGTTCGAGCGCCATCACAGCACTCACCCCCGTATTGGCGATATCTATCGGGCTCGCGAAAATTTACAACAACGACTGGTAAAATATAATGCGAACTGGCGCTCTAAAAGCCTTCTCCGCATGCGCCTGCAATGGGCATTGCATAATGCGCCGGAATATCCAGCCCACCTGTCTGGACTTTACCAGCGAAACCATCAATAATAATTGCCACAACACACGCTATCAGGTGAGGAGCTCCAATCCATGCGCCAGTCCATTCTCATTGTGGATGATGACCCCCACATTCGGGATGTCGTGCAGTTCGCACTAGAAAAACATGGCTTCCTCACCGCCATAGCGTCAGATGGTCAAGACGCCCTGCAACAAACACAACAGCAAGATTTCACAGCTATTGTGCTTGATATTACGATGCCGGAAATGGATGGGCTGGAGTTTTGTCGCCAGTTCCGCAAAACATCCGATTCCCCGATTCTGTTCCTTTCCTCCCGTGATGATGAAATAGACCGCATCATTGGTTTCGAAATTGGAGGCGATGATTACCTAACCAAGCCGTTTAGTCCACGCGAGCTGGTGGTTCGAATTCAGGCCATCCTAAGACGTACCCAACCCAAAACGTCTTCCAACCCCGCCGTACAATCCGTTGCTGCATCTCCTCCACCTGTCCTGCGTCAGTATCAGCAACTGCATCTGAATACAGAAACCTACCGCGCACATTGGCAACAGCACGCTATTCCCTTAACCTCCACAGAATTCGCACTGCTCAGCAGCCTGATGCAGCAGCCGCATAAAGTTTTCTCGCGCGATGAATTAATGAACCATGCCTATGGCCATCATATCACGGTTAGCGACCGTACAATAGACAGCCATATCCGGCGTATCCGGCATAAGTTTGCCTCCATCGGAGCCGACACCATCATCGAAACCCTTCATGGTATCGGCTATAAACTGGGCAATTGCACCTCCCCATCCCAGAGCAGCCAATCATGAAATGCCCAACTCTTCTCCCACGCCTTCTCAAACGCAGTCCACCACTCCCACGTTTACGCCTTCGCACCATCCTACTTTGTATGGCTTTATTATTACTCGTTGCGCCTATTGCCTGTGTGTACGGCTTTCGCCTCTATGAAAATGAACTTATCCGTCAAACAGAAAGCGAATTAATTGCTCAAGGTGCTTTTATTGCCGCCGCCTTCCGACATGCCATTACCCCCCAAAACCCTTTAGATACCACCTACCATCCCATCACCCCCATACTGGATTTGTCTCGTACCCCTATCCTGCCACCTCGGCCAGACGCACAACCTGTCAACCTATCCCCCACTCCCCATATGCTACAGATAGGCCAACAACTCCTCCCTATGCTACTGGATGCCAGCCGTACAACGCTTGCTGGCATTCGTGTTACGGATGCACAGGGTATAGTGGTCGCTGGCCGTAACGAAATGCAAATGACCCTTGCCCACGTTTCAGAGCTACAATTTGCACTGCAAGGACGCTATCAGGCAACCCTTCGCCAACGTGTTTCGGATACCCCCCCGCCACCACTCGCCTCCATCAGCCGTGGCACCGGCATACGGGTTTTTATCGCCTACCCTATTGTTGTCGAGAAAAAAATTCACGGAGCCGTTCTGCTCTCACGCTCGCCACGCAACATCCTGAAAGGCCTGTACGATCACCGTTCTACTGTTTACCTTATGCTCATACTGTTACTAGCCACCGCCTTGCTGCTTGTCTGGCTAACTGCCTACGCCATCAGCCGCCCATTGGCGGCACTGGTACAACAAACCGAACGCTACGCTCAGGGAGAAAAACACCTCCCGGTATTATCACACCCCGTCACGCAGGAGGTCGCAACCCTTTCGCAGCATCTCACCCACATGGCCAACACACTGGCCGAACGTACGGAGTATATCCGACAATTTACAACGCATGTCTCGCATGAATTCAAAACTCCTCTCACCGCGATTCGCGGTGCAGTAGAGCTTCTGCTGGATGATGTGAACGATACGCATCCCATGCCTCCTAAGCAACGGCAGCAGTTTTTAAGCAACATCCAGAAGGATGCTGAACACCTGAATTTACTCGTGTCGCGCTTACTCACCCTTGCTAAAGCAGACATGCAACCTGCCCGGGCAGGTACCACCCCTTTTCCAGACATGTGGAACCGTCTGACACAGCATTACCAACCGAAAGGCCTGACACTGGAAGCCTCTTCCATGTTACCGCCCCATATCTCTCTTCCACCTGATATATCAGAAACGCTCTTGACTACCCTGCTGGATAACAGCCTACAACATGATGCAACCCGCGTAGCGTTACATGTTCACACTTCTCCGGCAGATAACTCGGTTCAGCTCCGCTTACAGGATAACGGCACAGGTATTTCTTCCGCCAATGCCGACAAGCTTTTCACCCCCTTCTTCACCACCAAGCGACATCAGGGCGGCACTGGACTCGGTCTGGTTATTATACAGTCCCTCCTCGCCACCTATCAATCCAGCATCCATTACCACCCCAGTACACAACAGGGAGCCTGCTTCAGCATTCATCTGCCCGCAAACCAGAGTCAGCCCCACCCTTAAAAGCCCTGCCCCCCTAAGAACGAAGATCCCCCTAACGGAACGCAACCAAATACACTGAATCATCAGCCTGTTGGATCATAAACCCACTACGCCACCAACCGCCGGAACACATCTTCCAGTTCAGGTTCACAGGTGGAAAGGTCGCGTATCTCCAGTCCCAGCTTTTGCACTTCGCTCAACACCTGTCCGGTGGCATGCTCACTGGGACGAAACTGAATCACCAGCGCCCCTTCTTCGTTCAGGCTGGTCTGCATCCACGCTGGCAGTTGCGTCGGCACCGCCTGTAACGGCTGCTGGAATGAACAGACCAGCCGTTTATCATCCATCTGTTGCATCAGCTTTTTCTTGCTGTCCCGCGCAATAATCTGCCCATGATTCAAAATGGCAATTTCATCGCACAACGCCTGCGCTTCTTCCAGATAATGCGTCGTCAATACAATGGTTGTGCCCTGCTCTTTGTTCAACCGCGTCACGTAATTCCATAACTGATCGCGCAACTCCACATCCACGCCGGCCGTCGGCTCATCCAAAATCAATACCTTCGGCTGATGCACCAGCGCTTTACCAATCAGCAGTCGGCGGCGCATCCCCCCGGAAAGCCTGCGCGAAGGCACATCTGCCTGTTGGGTTAGCCCCAGTGCGTCAATAATTTCCTGTGTGCGGCGTTTTTCTTTGGTCACACCGTAATATCCAGCGTGAATCTCCAACGCCTCCCGCACCGTAAAAAACGTATCCACAATCAATTCCTGTGGCACTACGCCCAACGCTAACCGTGCCGCCCGCGTCTGGCTATCAATGTCATGTCCGCAAATGCGCACCACGCCGGATGACTTCACCACCAGCCCGGCCATAATGTTAATCAGGGTGGATTTTCCAGCCCCATTCGGCCCCAGCAAACCAAAAAAAGCCCCTTCCGGCACTTCCAGACTCACCCCCTTCAGGGCTTGCTTGGCCTGCTTGCCTTTGCCTGCCTGATAGGTCTTTTCCACGTGCTGAATATCGACTGCCAAACGGGTCATACGGTGCCTCTCAAGCCATTGGGGGTCTGTTTAATAAGGCTGCTGCTGGCTGGCGCAATGAATGGTTCCCAATCCCCACACAAAATCCACGCAGTGAATGCCTACCACATCCCTATCCGGAAATAACTCCGCCAGAATATTCAAAGCCTTGCGATCATTCACATCATTAAAGGTCGGCACCAGTACCGCCCGGTTGGTTATCAGAAAATTCGCATAGCTTGCGGGCAACTGCTCCCCCTCAAAAAAAACGGGGGATGGCATGGGCAATTTCACCACCTTAAACGGCTTGCCTGCGGCATCACGGGCGGCTTTCAGGCGCTTATAATTCTCCTGCAACAGCGCATAATTGCTATCATGATGATTATCCTCAAAAGCGGTCACAATCGTATCCGCTGCCACAAAACGGGTGATATCATCCACATGCCCATGCGTGTCATCCCCATGAATGCCCTTGCCCAGCCAGATGGTTTGTGTTGCACCCAGATAATCTGCAAATACCTGCTCCAACTCTTCGCGGGTTAGTGCGGGGTTGCGTGCCTGCACATCGCTCAGCATGCATTCTTCAGTGGTTAAAATACAGCCCTGACCATTCACATCAATGGCACCACCTTCCAACACCACCCGCATGGCTTTGCCCGCTTTATGAACCGTCGGTTGCAGTCTCGGCAATTTCAATGCCTCTGCCATGCGGGCGGGGATCGCATCATCCAGCTTATGATTGGGATATTTCGCCCAGGCATTAAACTTCCAGTCCAGCAGCAAATGCTCACGCGTTTTTCCTTCGCCTTTTACCAGAAAAGTTGGCCCAGAATCCCGCGTCCATACCCGATTGGTTGGTATGTGGTACATATCCACCTGCGTGGTATCCACACCCGCCCGGTCAAGAATGGCGGCGGCGGTTTCTTCCATTTTTTCATCCCGCACCAGCAGACAAACCCGCTGCCCCTGCGTAATATGGCGAATAATTTCCGCATAGACCCACGGAATCGGAGCATATTTATCCGGCCAGTCTGCTTTATTATGCGGCCATGCCAGCCAGATAGCCGTTTGGCGCTCCCATTCGGCAGGCATCCGAAAACCCTGCGCCGCAGGGGAATGAGGGGTCGGGGTCATACAATGCTTCATCCTATGTTACCGCAATATAAGGTGCCTACAGTCATCCCGTCACTTTGGGATGCCCCGTCAACCCTCCGTAATGCTCAATCCGCCGATCACGGAAAAATGGCCAATGCCTGCGGGTGGTTTCCTGATGCGCCGGATCAATGGTCGCCAGCAGAATCTCTTCCGCCGCATGCCCTGCCCGCGCCAATACCCGGCCATAGGGATCAAAAATGAAGGAATGACCAAAAAATTCAATCCCTTCCCCCACAATCACTTCATGACCAAAGCGGTTCGCTGCTGCCACATACACCCCATTGGCCACGGCATGACCACGCTGCACAGCCTGCCATGCATCTGCCTGCGCCTGTCCAAATTCGTCTTTCTCTGCCGGGTGCCAACCAATCGCGGTCGGGTACACCAGCACATCAGCCCCTTGCAGGGCGGTCAAACGTGCCGCTTCCGGAAACCACTGATCCCAGCAAATCAAGGTTCCAACACGGCCATATTTCGTCTCAAACACCTTGAAGCCCAAATCCCCAGGCGTGAAATAAAATTTCTCGTAATATAAGGGATCATCCGGAATGTGCATTTTACGGTAAATCCCCGCCAGCGATCCATCCGCATCCAGCACTGCTACAGTGTTGTGGTACATGCCAGCCATCCGCCGCTCAAACAGGCTGGCAATAATCACCATGTTGCACTCTTTCGCCACCTTGGACAAGGCGTCGGTCGTCGGGCCGGGAATCGTCTCCGCCCGGTCAAAATACGCGTGGTTTTCTTCCTGACAGAAATAATATCCCATGAACAATTCCGGCAGTAGCGCCACCTGCACCCCTTTCGCCGCAGCTTCTTTCAATAGCCGAATCGCGGTTGCCAGATTTTCTTCCGGCACATCGCTCATTTGCATCTGAATCACCCCCAGGGTGAATGGCGCACGGGAGGCTGCATACATAGACTCAAACCCTTGTTCAAAAAATAACCTAAACGCTTGCGAAGAAGGCCGTCTATAACGTATTTTGCCTAATGGCGCAATGTCACAGAAATGTCACAAAAGATTGTTATCATCCCACAGTTTGCGCATCGGATCAGTCCACCAACCGGAAATCACGCCTCTTATGCCTCACCATCCGCACGCATCCTCTCATGAAAGCCAACCTCATTCATCTCATCATGAGCCTCACGATGCCCATGCCACAGATCATACGGCAGAGCATGAAGACGAACATGGCCACGATGACCATGACCACGATGACCATGGCCACGCTCCCATCGCGCATTCCATCCCGAAAAACACACCACAGGCTCTCACTGCGGCCTACCAGCTTCTGAAGCAGCACACGCAAGCCCATGGCAAGGCAGAACAAAGCACCGGTGCATGGCTGTTTTACTTTGCGCAACAACAGCCTCATCGTTTCAACGCCCTCTATGAAGGCGGCATCGGTCATACCGACCTCCGCCCCCTCCAGCAACTCAAGCCGGAGGATGTGCTGGCCGCCGCCAGCTACCTACAGCAACATCTCAAGCAGCAACAAGCAACCGACATACCTGCCCCCGGCTTCCAGCCGGGCATCATCGGGCAAGCCGCGCAACAACTGACACAACCCCTCACCCCTCTACGTGAGGATGCACAGGCCGATGACCTGATGCGCAAGGGCACCCTTGGGCTGGCACAGGCCGTACGATCACTGGGCAACCATTACGATGATCTGGGGCGCCTGCTGGAGCATTTGTTCAACCGGCAAAAACCCACCCACCTCTACCGTGATTCCCGCAAGCCCAAACTGGGCGCGGATGACATGGAACTACAAACCGGCCTGCACATCCACCCCGGTGAAGACTGGACGGAAATTGCCGCTGTCCTTGCGGTCGCAGCAGGCAGTGCCTACCTGACCGATGCCATGGAACTCCCCTACGCAGTGGAAGTCGCCATTAAAGCCGGGGGGGCATGGCCTCTCTACAACTCCCTCGTCGCGGGCGATCTGGAACATGCCTTCGCCCATGTTCAGGAAGGCCAAAACCTACAGGATGCCGTCAAACAATCCCTCATTACCCTCATGCAGGTGCTCGGCATTTTCCAGCGCGATGGCGGGCATACCCTCATGGCGGCACATGTCATGGCGGCACTGCTGAAAGTCATCGGCAATGTGCAAACGGATGCTACTCAGGCAGCACTGGGCGCACTGGAAAGCATGGTGCAAGGCCTCCCCACACAGGCAGAAAAACAGCATGGTGACCATACAGATGCCACCGCTGTACAAGATCTGCGTCCCGGTGATCGTATTCACCTCACCGCCGGAGTACAGGTTCCGGTAGACGTCAAAATCCTCCGCATTACAGACGCACAAGGCCAAAGCCTCACCACACTGGATGCAGATACCTACTGGTCACACGGACAAGCGAAACAACGGGTTGGCCTCAGCGAAACACTGGCACAAGGCACCGTCCCGCTGGATGACGGTATCACCATCGAGGCTGAGGTTATAGCCTCACATGCTGAATCCACCCTGATGCAACGCTACGAACAACAAATCCATTATACCCCGACCCAACAACAATCATTGGCCAAACGCATTGGCAATGGCTGGGTATGGGGCACGTTGGCCGTCTCCCTGCTCACCCCCATCAACTACCTGCTGCAACGTGTCTTCAAAAAAGAAGGCATCCATCTGGGGGATATGATCGACCAGACCGCCAGCATGGCCACCCTCTCCAGCCCCTGCAATATTTTAGTCTCCACCGCCGTTGAAAGCTTCTATAACCGCAACATGATTGCGGAAGGGGTTATCCCCACCCAAAAGGGAGACATCAGCAAAGCCAAACCAACGGACATCTATTGCCTTGATTTCACAGGCACCTGTAGCCTTGGCCAACAATTTGCGGATGTCCAGTTTTTTGATGCCACAGGCACCGCGCTGGATGCTGCCACCTCGCAAACATTATTTGAACAAGCCACACTGGTCGGCATGAAAGCCGATGCCCAGCACCTCATGCAAAAAGCCATGCGCCGGGAACTTCTCTCCACCCGCACGGCCGATGAGCTTCGCCAACAACTGGAGAGCATGGACAGTGCGGAAGAAGTGCCCAGCCAGGGGGTGCGCGGTCAATTTCATGGACAGGACATCCGGGTTGGTCGCCAAAGCTTTCTTACGGATACAGAGGTTCCTGCGGAGGTCAAAGCCCGCTTCGAGGCTCTCGCTACGGACGGTCAAAGCCTCACCTATATCCGCCATGGGGATCATTGGGGAGTGGCACGCTTTCACGATACCCTGCGACCGGAAATCATTCCCACCATTCAGGCGCTGCACGCAGCGGGAAAGCAGGTACATATCCTGACGGGAGACAGCAACCGTGACTACATCCTGAAACAAACAACGGCATTAGGCATCCCTCCGGACAGGGTACATCTCAGCATGACCCATACGGATAAGCAAATTTTCATCCAGCAACAACAGCAGGCAGGCAAAACCGTGACCATGGTGGGGGATGGAGTCAATGACGCTCCCGCCCTGCAACAGGCCAATAGCAGCTATATTCTGGCGGATACTGCGGCTCGCGCCAGCTCCAGCAGTGCAGATTTCATTATCTCCTCCGTAGCTGGTATTTTACCTCACCAAAAACAAGCCGCCAAAGTAACCCACCTCTCCGGTATCACATTGGCTTTTTCCGTGCTCTACACAGGGCTTACCACCGTGGCGCAGGCCATGGGCATTACCAAACTGCCTATTTTAGGGGCTGCCGTAGCCCACGAAGGCGTCTCGGCTGTCATAGCCGCAGGCCATAAATGGCTGGCCGACCGCCTGACATCCACCGCACGCCATGAAACCCGTCAATTGCTTGGCAAAACGGAACAAACCCTCGCCCACACCGCCACGCAAGAAGACCATACCTGCGACCATCACTGCACTCACGATCACGCTCATTGAGGTAAAAATGCCTCAAAAACACGCTGCATGTCATAAAATCGCCATGAAATACCCTTAGCCTATAAATAATATTCTCTTCCTGTTTACAGCGGAACCTATGCCCTCTCCTACCAAACCTCCCATCCCGCCCCATATCAAAGAAGCCCTGAAACCCTCACCTATTTGGGGCTTACGGCGTGTATCCGCTCCGTTTGCGATTATTGTAGAACAACAGGCTTATCTCATTGAAGGGCATCGCCGTTCACAACCGAACGATACCATGGCTGAAGAAGCATTATTTTCAGACATCACCGCAACCCCCATATCGAAGGACGGCAAACTACAAACAGAGCAATCACGCCTGATTTACACCGATGAACCTACGCGGATTACCACGGGTACGCTTTCGCAACCTGCGACCGATGCGCCTCCTCCATCGGACCCTCTGTTATCCGCTATCGAATCCACGCTACAATCCCACATCCAATGGGTTCAATCCCTTCAACCAGGTAATAAAGAATCGCTACCCCAGATTACCAGTCAGGTGATGCGTGCTGACCGCATCCCGCTACACACAGATCAGGGCACAGAGACGATTGTCGGCTGGATTCGGGAAGCTGGCGACGGAGATAAAAAAGATTTTGAAATTCGCCGTATTGATACCGTGACGATACAGGATGGGAAAGAAACCAATCTTGTGGCAGAATCCTACACCCTCATCCCCAACGGGCATGCATATTATCAACATATCGAGAAGGTGCGGCAAGGTAACGCGCAGCATCTACCCGCGTACACCAGCATCACAGAGGCACAGAACGGTGCAGACAGTTCTCGCTTCTTCACCACAGATAAGGGACGCATCGCCTGGAATGATGTTGTCGGCACATGGCAAGACAGAAGCATCCCCCTTCACCCTTCTCTGCGACCCGCTGCTCCTTCTCAAACATTAGAAAGTCCCCCCGCCACCAGACCGGAGCCTATTATTGCACTGGATACCACACAGCATGCTCTGGCATGGCTGGGCGCAGTCGTAGGAAGTGCGGTTTTCTGGTTTGCTGGCCGTACAGAAGAAGGCAAGCCAAAGGGCATGCTTCGTACCGCTATACAATGGCTTGGCGGCCTTACAGCACTTACGGGCGCGGGCATTTCCCTTCTCGCAGTAGAAGAAAATTGGCGGGTGAACCGTCACCATGACCACACCCCATAAGACTTAGCGAGTGTTGGATCGGGTGCAATCGCCGTTCCAAAAGCAAAGGTTCGCTTGCATTGGAACCGGCTTCACGCAAACTACACCCACCTGTTCACCCTAAAAACCGCAAAGAAACCGCAGCCCAAAAAAAGCCCGCAAGCATGTTCTTGCGGGCTTTTTATCCATACCTAAGTAGCACCGTAAACAGCCATTTACAGGCCATGAACAGCGGACAACGACACGTCTCTAGTCTTCTACATCCACCACATCATCCGCAAAGGACATGCCATTCTTGTCGGTCAGCACCGGACGTTGCACTGCGGCTTCTTCCGCAAATAATTGTTCAGCCTGTTCCGTAATGGTTTTGGCATCTTTTGGAGCCGCAACTTCCACCTTTGCAAAACGCTCTGCCTGATGCCGCTGTTGAAAACTGGTGATAACGCCTTCGCGCAAATCCGGCACCTGCACCGTACCTTCGGCAATTTCGCGCAAAGACACAACAGAATCCTTATCATTATCCCGGTGTACCGTCAGCGGTGAACCCGCAGAAATATCTTTCGCACGGCGAGCAGCCACCACCACTAATTCATAGCGGTTTTCAACTTTTTCAATGCAATCTTCGACAGTAACGCGAGCCATGGGCGCAACCTATCCCTAGTATTTGATGAAGGGATGCTATATACACCAGATACGGTTTGACTGGCAAGGCTTTTCCTACCCAAACCACAGAACACAACGTTACGCTCACCTTTGCTTCCGCTGATATCCCCATGGCCTCCCATCCTTCCCCGGCATACTCCTGTTCCCATCAACCCCCGCTGGATTGCCCGTTATGCCCGCGTCTGGTGACATTCCGAAACCATAACCGGCAGGAATATCCTGCATTTTTCAACAACCCTGTTCCCTCGTTTGGCTCGCTACAGGCGCCACTTCTGGTGGTGGGTCTGGCACCGGGGCTCAAAGGCGCCAACGCAACAGGCCGCCCCTTCACGGGGGATTATGCCGGTATCGTCCTCTACCCTGCTCTCATTCGCTTTGGGCTGGCTCGTGGAAACTATCAGGCCGATCCCAACGATAATACAGAACTGCTAACCGTGCGCATCACCAATGCGGTGCGTTGCCTGCCACCGGAAAATAAACCAGAAACCACCGAGATAAAACAATGCAACCCTTTCCTCCGGCAGGAAATACTGGCCATGCCAAACCTGACAACCCTGCTAGCACTGGGCAATGTCTCGCATGGCGCCATTCTCACAGCATTCGGCGCCAAAAAAGCGGCTCACCCTTTCGCCCACGCTGCGGAACACCAAATCACCGATCCCCAGACAGGCCGCCGCTATACGCTGGTCAACAGCTACCATACCAGTCGCTATAATATCAACACAGGCCGCCTCACCTATGCTATGTTCGACCGCATCATCGAGCGGCTGAGCCATCTCATCGCCATACCGGAGCACCCCGCCCATGCCTTCACTGCCTGACCAGTCTCCCCCTCCCCCTCCCCCGCCCTCCCCCGCCAAGGGAGAAACCGTCCTCATCACCGGTGCCGCCCGACGCGTAGGGCGCATCATCGCTCTGCATCTGGCGCATCAAGGGTACGATATCCTGCTGCATTACCGCCACTCAGAGGCAGATGCCTTACAACTACAAGCGGAAATTCATCAACTCGGCCGCCAATGCACCCTCGCCGCTGGCGCACTGGAACACCTGACCCAACGCTTTATTCCGTGGCTACAGCAAGCCTCCGCCGGCATGCCGCCGTTGCGCCATCTTATCCATAATGCCTCCTCCATTACCCGCACCCGTTTTATGGAGAGCGCCTTGGCAGACTTTCAGGGGAACATAGCCATCCATGCCGAAGTCCCTTATTTTCTGTCTCAAGCTTTTGCAGCCGTCGCACAGAAAGGCACCATTACTGCCATCGTGGATAGTCACGTAAAGCAAAACCAAACCCCATACTTTCCATACCTTCTCTCGAAAAAAACACTCCTCAGCCTCATGGATATGCTTGCCGTAGAACTTGCTCCCGCCTTCCGTTGCAATGCGGTACTCCCCGGCGTGGTCATCCCCTTCGAGAATGGCAGCGATACCGCCTATGTACAAAAATGCCAGCAAACCAACCCGCTGCGTCGCATTTGCACCCCGCAGGAAGTCGCCCATGCCATCCAATCCTGCATAGAATCCCCCTACATGGTCGGGCAACACCTCATTCTGGATGCAGGACAGCATCTACTCCCCTAACCCTACCAACCACTTCGCTTCGTCTTTATGAAAATCCACATCAAAAACCTCACTCTCCCCACCATCATCGGCGTCTATAGCTGGGAACGCAATACCCCGCGTGATCTCATTCTCCACCTCACCCTCCAGCTTCAAAGCTGCCCCGGCATCGAAACGGATCAGATTGAGGATACGGTCAATTACGACCAACTGGCCGATGTCCTGCGTCACGCCATGGCTGAAAAACACTTCATGTTGCTGGAAGCACTGGTGCACCATCTGCTGAATGCCATTGGTCAGGCATTCCCCTTGGTCTCCTTCGCACGCATCACCATTGACAAACCCGGCGTTGTGCAAGAAACCGCAACCGTCTCCGTTGAAGCCGAACGGCATTACCCTTAGCTCCACTCGGTTGTTTTATTCCCTCCTTGCTCGACTCCTGTCTCGCAAATGAGGGTAGCTCAGGGCTGGTTCGGACTGCTGTCCTCACTTCTTGTCCTTTGCGTTTTTTGCTCTGGCTCCGCTCGGCTTACTAGCCTCGCTACGCGTCGGGGCTAAAGCCCCTCTCACTGCGTTCGCTAAAGGCGGCGGCCTGCTTGCCGCCGTTCTTGTCCCTCGCAAAACCTTCCCTTGGCTCCGCTCGGCTGTTTTTTCTTAGCTTCCGGCTCGGCCTACTTGCCTCGCCATGAAGCAAGCTCAGGGCTGGCGCAGGCCTGCTTGCCTGCGCATGACACAACCGTTGGCGTGGCTTCGCCCCTCTCACTGCGTTCGCTAAAGACGGCGGCCTCCTTGCCGCCGTTCTTGTTCCACGCAAAACCTTTCCTTGGCTCCGCTCGGCTTGCTAGCCTCACCCCGCGCACCCAAACTTCCACATGACGAAATCACCAACGCATGCTACAAACGCAATGGAACATCCGTTCCGGGGCGCGACAACCCTTCAGTTAGCGGCAGCGTGGCTCTGTCGTCATCCCTCTCAGTCACCCTACGCATCATTGCGTCGGGGTGGCGGCGTTATGTAATAGCTGCACGCAGTGAAAGCGTCGCGGCC
>CAZIGK010000029.1:0-23517 GCA_964538615.1 uncultured Rickettsiales bacterium
AGGCAGGCATCCACGGAAAGCCTTCTCTGACTCCGCTCGGCTTGCTAGCCTCGCTACGCGTCGGGGCTAAAGCCCCTCTCGCTAACGCTCGCTAAAGACGGCGGCCTGCTTGCCGCCGTTCTTGTCCCCTATACACAACACCCGCCCTTGTCATTCCGGGCTTGACCCGGAATCCATCTCTCTTGTCTCTGGTTTCATCCGGCAACACGGGCAATAGAAGCCCCAAGGTTGGATAATTTTTCTTCCACCCGTTCATAACCACGGTCAAGATGGTAAATACGGCTAATTTCTGTCTCCCCCTCCGCAGCCAGTGCCGCCAGCACCAGAGAGATAGACGCCCGCAAATCCGTTGCCATCACCGGTGCTCCACGCAGCTTTTCCACCCCACGCACAATCGCCGTATGACCTTTCAGGGTAATATTCGCCCCCATGCGCCCCAATTCCGGCACATGCATGAAGCGATTTTCAAAAATCGTCTCATCAATGGCAGAGGCTCCTTCCGCGATAGTCATCAGCGCCATCCATTGTGCCTGCATATCGGTCGGAAATCCAGGAAACGGCTGTGTCTCCATATCCTGCGCCAGCAACGGCACGGTACCATCCCGATAGACCCTAATGCCCCCGTCCACGTCTTCCACACCCACTCCGGCATGGCGCAATTTATCCATGACGGCACGCATCAACTGCGGTTGCACCCCCTGTAAAACCACATCTCCACCCGTAATGGCTGCGGCCACGGCAAAACTTCCCGCTTCAATGCGGTCTGCCACCACAGCATGCCGCGCTGCCTGCAATCTCTCCACCCCATCAATCACCAGCCTATCCGTGCCCACCCCTTCAATCCTGGCACCCATGGCTTGCAGGCAATGTGCCAAATCCGTGATTTCCGGCTCACGGGCGGCATTGCGTAGAATCGTTCGTCCCTTCGCCAGCGTTGCGGCCATCAACGCATTTTCTGTCGCTCCGACAGAAACCTTATCAAACTGAATTTCCGCACCTTTCAGCCGCCCATCCACTTTCGCATGCACATACCCCTGATCCAGCGTAATGGTGGCTCCCAATTCCTGCATGGCTTTCAGGTGAAGGTCAATGGGGCGGGTACCAATGGCGCAACCACCGGGCAGGGAGACAATCGCCTCACCAAAACGCGCCAGCAGCGGCCCCAATACCAGTACAGATGCCCGCATCTTCCGCACCAACTCATAGGGAGCCGTCAAATTATCCACTCCACTGGCATCCAATGTCATGACATGGCCAGTGTGCCCCCCCTCGGCATGCCCCTCCATGGTTAGGCGCACCCCATGGTGCCCCAATAGGGTCGCCAGCGTAGTAATATCCGCCAAATGCGGCAGGTTTGCTAACGTTAAGGGCTTATCAGAAAGCAAACAGGCGGTCATCAACGGTAGGGCGGCGTTCTTTGCCCCACTAATCGCGACCGTGCCATGCAGCGGCTTTCCCCCAATGATGCGTAGCTTATCCATACCGGCGTATCATGCCTTCCGGTTCAGCAGTTGTTCTACCCGTGGCAGGGTCACTCCACGTTGTCCCATATATTTCCCGCTACGATCCCCATAGGATGTCTCGCAGACAGAATCCGCCTTCAGGAACAAAAATTGACACGCCCCCTCATTGGCATAAATTTTCGCCGGTAGTGGCGTGGTGTTGGAAAACTCCAGCGTCACATGCCCTTCCCATTCCGGCTCCAATGGCGTCACATTCACAATAATGCCACAACGGGCATAGGTCGATTTTCCCACACACACCACCAGCACATCGCGGGGAATCCGAAAATATTCCACCGTACGCGCCAGCACAAAACTATTGGGCGGAATCACACACACGTCCGTCTGCCGATCCACAAACCCTTTGTCGGAAAAATCCTTCGGATCCACCACCGCACTATCCACGTTGGTGAAAATCTTAAACTCATCCGCTACCCGCGCATCATAGCCATAAGAAGACAAGCCATAGGAAATAACCCCCTCACGCGCCAGTTTCTCATGAAACGGTTCAATCATTCCTTTGTCCTGCGCCTGCTGGCGAATCCAATGATCTGGCATGATGGGCATATACGGCCTCGTGCGTCGCTGTAATCTATAAACCACCCACCTAACTAGCCGCCGCCGCCGTCCCTGTCACCAGAAAAAACATCCTACGGCTGCTTTGCCTCACTCCCCAACCAAACTCTTCGCCACCGCTTCCGCCACTTTAATGCCATCCACCCCTGCGGACAAAATGCCTCCAGCATAGCCTGCTCCTTCACCGGCGGGATATAACCCAAGGGTGTTGATGCTCTGAAAACTCTCATCCCGCTTCATCCGAATGGGGGATGATGTGCGCGTCTCCACCCCGGTCAACACCGCATCTTCCATATCATAACCGGCTATTTGCCTGCCAAATGGCGTTAACGCCTCCCGAATCGCTGCAATCGCATAATCCGGCAGGCAGGTGGATAAGTCCGTTGGCGTCACACCCGGCTTGTAGGACGGCACCACCTCGCCCAGATGGGTCGAGGCAACCCCGCGAATAAAATCCCCCACCCGTTGCGCCGGGGCAAAATAATGGCCGCCTCCGGCCACAAACGCCGCGCTTTCCCACTGTCGCTGAAAATCAATCCCCGCCAGTGGATGCCCCGGATAATCCTCCGGCGTAATACCCACCACAATGCCGGAATTGGCGTTCCGCTCTGCGCGGGAGTACTGGCTCATGCCGTTGGTCACCACCCGCCCTTCTTCCGAAGTCGCGGCCACCACGGTTCCGCCGGGGCACATGCAAAAACTATACACACTGCGCCCGTTACTGGCGTGATACACCAGCTTATAATCCGCCGCCCCCAATATCGGGTGTCCTGCAAACGGCCCAAATCGCGCCTGATCAATCAAAGACTGCGGGTGCTCAATGCGAAAACCCACCGCAAATGGTTTGGCTTCCACATAGACTCCACGGTCATAGAGCATCTGAAACGTATCGCGGGAGCTATGCCCCACCGCCATCACGACATGGTCGGTTGCCATACGCTCGCCCCCTTCCAGCACCACACCGCGCACCTGACGCGTTCCATCGGCGCGGGTTTCCACCTCCACATCCACCACCCGGCTCTGAAACCGATATTCTCCACCCAGCTCCTCAATGGTGCGGCGCATGTTTTCCACCATTTTCACCAGCCGGAACGTCCCAATATGCGGATGCGCCTCCGTCAAAATCTCCTCAGGCGCTTCCGCCTTCACAAACTCTTCCAGTACCTTTCGCCCCAAAAACCGAGGGTCTTTAATCTGGCTGTATAATTTCCCATCCGAGAAAGTGCCCGCCCCACCCTCTCCAAACTGCACATTGGATTCTGCCTGCAATTCCGATCGCCGCCACAGCCCCCACGTATCTTTTGTGCGTTCCCGCACCACCTTGCCACGCTCCAGAATAATGGGCTTAAATCCCATCTGCGCCAGTATCAGTCCGGCAAACAATCCGCAGGGGCCTGCCCCAACCACTACAGGTCGCCTGCCCTGCGTCACTCCGAAACCTTCCGGCGCTTTGGCCACATGATGATACGTCATGTCCGGTGCGGGACGAATATTCGGGTCTTTGGCATATTTTTTCAGCAGAGCCGCTTCACCACGCACCTCCACATCCAATGTATAGACCAACAAAATCGCATGTTTTTTGCGCGCATCATTGCCCCGCTTGAAGATACGGCAGGACAGCATATCCTCTGCCCGAATCCCCAACCGTGCCAACACCGCCGCCTCAATCGCCTCCGGGGCATGGTCAATGGGTAATTTGATCTCACTTAAACGCAACATATACACATATCCTGAATTAATGCCCGATGACGAAAGCCGTATCTTGCGGGTTCAATCACCGTTGCTGTGACCATGATGGATCCTCCTCATGGAATCTAGGCTTTTTGCTGCCATCCCCCGTTTGCCCCCTGCTGCCAGTAGCTCAGCCCCTCGCCACCCGCTTTCAGCTCTTTCCAACGTTCACGCGCCTTTTGCAATCGTTCGCTGTCCTGCTCTTCAAACAGATATAACACCCTTGCGAAAGCCTCCTTATCCGGCATAGGGGCATCCTCCACCACCGCCAGAAGCGTGGCCGCATTGGGATTGCTCTCACCCGTGGTTAAAAACACGGGCTGCCTTTCAGGTCTTGGCTCGGCATCACTGCCATGAGGCAAAAACCCCGCCTCATCCACCATCCATAACCGCTGGTTCAAATGCTCCATGCACTCCTGCGTGCGGCACCGCACCAGTGCTTTCATTCCGGCAGCAAGGGTTCGCTGCATCAACTGGTACAATCCCACATCCAACGGGGTCTGGGTCAAATGGTAAAAGCGAATGTCAGCCATGGTTTTTTGTGCTATAGGGCAAAAGTTGAAACGCAATAGATAGTGTAAAAACCCATGTTCGGCAACAACCCGAAACGCCCCCCAACGCAAGGGGATGGTCAAAGCCTCGATATTCAGGAAATATTCCCCACCCTCCAGGGTGAAGGCCCCTACGCCGGCTGGCCTGCGGTATTTATTCGTCTGGGCGGTTGCAATCTGGCCTGCGCCTTTTGCGATACGGAGTTTGAAAGCTATACCCCGCAGCCTCTCGCCCATATCCTGCAACATGTCGGGGTACAGGCCTGCAATCCACAAGGCCAGCGCACCCGACATCTCATTGTCATCACCGGCGGGGAGCCTCTGCGCCAACCCATCGCCCCGCTCTGCCACTCCCTGTTGCAGGCGGGTTTTGCCGTACAGATAGAAAGTAACGGCACCCTCTGGCGCCCCCTGCCTGACCCCGTGGATGTCATCCTCTCCCCCAAACAAAGCAATGGCCAGTACCACCCCTTACGTCCGGATGCATTGGCGCACGCCACTGCCCTGAAGTTCATTATCTCCACCCGACAACCCGGCTACGACACCGTACCGGAGGTCGGACAAAACCAACATCCCCAACTTCCCATCTATGTCCAGCCAATGGATGAATATGACGCTGCCCAAAACCATGCCAATCAGCAGCTTGCCTTGCAACTAGCCGAAAAACATGGTTATCGTTTGTCATTACAACTCCACAAGTTTTTAAGCATCCCGTAAGCCATTTTTCCCATGTCCTTCCCAGATTTACCCCCCCCTCCCTATTATGCCGTCATTTTCAGCGCCCGCCTGAACGCGCATGCCATGACAGATTACCCCTCCATCGGCGCTGCTCTGTCGCAACTGGCCAGCCAACAGAACGGGTATCTTGGGCATGAATCTTTATTACAACCGGATGGACGGGAACTCACCATCTCCTACTGGACATCCGAAGCCGCCATCAAAGCCTGGAAACAGCAGCAAGAACACCAACAGGCACAAACCTTTGGCAAAAAAAGCTGGTTCCACTATTACGCCGTGCGCGTCGCCATTGTGGAACGCGCTTATGAATTCGATGCCAGTAAAGAGCAATGGTAAAATGTTGATAATAGTACAAGATTTTTTAAAGATGGGGGTATTCCCTTGGCTCCGCTCGGCCTGCTTGCCTCGCTACGCAGTCGGCACTACGTGCCTCTCGCTATCGCTCGCTAAAGGGCGAGGACTCCTGTCCTCGCTTCTTGTCCCTCGCACCAGACCCATCCGGGTCATTCCGGGCTTGACCCGGAATCCATCTCTGCCCTTCCCTTGGCTCCGCTCGGCCTGCTTGCCTCGCTACGCAGTCGGCACTACGTGCCTCTCGCTATCGCTCGCTAAAGGACTCGGACTCCTGTCCTCGCTTCTTGTCTCTCGTTCTCTAAGGTAGTGTCATGCCACACCCAAAAGCCATTGTCCTGCTCAGCGGCGGGCTAGACTCAGCCACCACAGCCGCCCTTGCCAAACAACAGGGATACGAGCTGTATGGCCTCAGCTTTCGTTATGGCCAGCGCCATGCCGTTGAGCTGCAATGCGCTGCCAAAATTGCCCGGCATTTAGGCTTCGCAGATCATCGCATCGCCGATGTGGATTTACGGCTGTTCGGTGGCTCTGCCCTCACCTCAGATATCGCCGTGCCGAAAGACCGCAAAGAAGAGGACATCGGCCACGGTGTCCCCGTCACCTACGTCCCTGCCCGCAATACCATCTTCCTCTCCTATGCGCTCGGCTGGGCAGAAGTGCTGGGTGCGTTCGATCTTTTCATCGGCGTTAATGCTGTGGATTACAGCGGCTACCCGGATTGCCGACCCGAATATATCGCCGCTTTCCAAACGCTGGCCAATCTGGCAACAGCGGCAGGCACCGGTGGTAGCGGCCATATTACCGCCGGACAGTTCACCATCCATACCCCACTCATTCACCTTACCAAAGCCGAGATTATTCGACAAGGCACGCAAGCGGGGGTAGATTACGCCCTGACCCTCAGTTGCTACGACCCCACCCCAGACGGTAAAGCCTGCGGCCATTGCGACAGTTGCCAGCTCAGGCTGCAAGGCTTCGCGCAGGCGGGTCTGCAAGACCCCGCTCCCTACAGCCCATCATCCGAACAGACGGAGAATCACCCATGACCCACAACATCGAAACCAACCTCTACGCCCCCCTCACGCAACTGGGCAGCCACACCCCGCTGCCTACCAACCCGGAAGATGCCAAACTGGAGCGCGTCTCCAACCCACATCCCGGTGCGCGCTATCTGGTGCGCTTCACCTGCCCAGAGTTCACATCGCTTTGCCCCATCACCGGCCAGCCGGACTTTGCCCATCTGATGATTGATTATGTGCCCAATGACTTTCTGGTGGAAAGCAAATCCCTGAAGCTTTACCTGCATTCCTTCCGCAACCATGGCGATTTTCACGAGGCCTGCACCATACGCATTGCCAAAAAGCTGGAAGAGTTCCTCAAACCCATGTGGCTACGCATCGGCGGTTACTGGTACCCACGCGGCGGCATTCCCATTGATATTTTCTACCAGACAGGTGATGTCCCCAAAGGCATCTGGGTACCAGATCAAGGCGTCCCCCCCTACCGTGGCCGGGGCTAATTCACTCTTCGCCGTCATGCCTTGCTTTTTCGCACGACACAATGTATATATAATGTATATACAATCAAGACAGAGAGTACCATCATGGACGCTCAACAGATTAGTAAATGGGGTAATAGTGCTGGGGTACGCATCCCAAAACACCTATTGACTGCTGCACATTTGAAGCTGGAAGACATGGTTCAACTGCGCGTGGAAGATGGGCGCATTATCATTGAATCCGCCCCGGATTCTCCCCCTACCCTGCAAGCACTCTTGTCGCGCATCACACCCGACAATCAACATGAAGACGTTAACACTGGCTCGCCGCAAGGCGCAGAGCAATGGTAGGTAGCAAGAAAAAATATATCCCGGATACCGGGCATATTGTGTGGCTACAGTTCGACCCGCAAGCTGGCCACGAACAAGCAGGCCATCGGCCAGCCATCGTACTCAGCCCGCAGGCTTACAATGCCAAAACCAGCCGCATGTTTTGTTGTCCTCTGACCACCAAAATCAAAGGCTATCCGTTTGAAGTGTCCATTGCTGGAAACAGCACTCCGTCTGTTGCATTGGCGGATCAACTCAAATGCCTCGACTGGAAGGCACGTGGAGCGATATACAAGTCCACGGCCTCGAGGCAGGAAATTCAACACATCAAGCAGCTCATTGCCTGTATATTAGAACTGTAGCAACTCAATCTACTGCGCCAGATACTCTTCCGCCAACCCTTTCAAATGCGCCAGCGTACCATCCAAATCTTCACGGGTGGTGCGAGGGTTGGTGCAGCACATGCGCAGGGATACCGTTCCCCGAATCGTCGTCGGCGCAATCAATGCATACCCCCGGTGAATGGTTTGCTTCGCTACCCACAGGTTCAGTGCGTTCAGTTGCTCTTCATCCATACCCGGCTGCACGTAGCGGAAATTCACAATCCCAATCCCCGCTGGCGCAATCGTCTGCCAATAGTCATGCGCATCCACCTGTGTCTGAATATAATCCGCACACCAGTTGCCGTGTTCTACCGCTTCCGCCATGGCATCCAGCCCAAAGACTTTCATGCTCATCCACAGCTTCAGAGCACGGAAACTACGGGTCAGTTGCACCCCATAATCATAAAAATTAATCTGCGGGTTATCCTGCAAGGTGCTTTGCTGGTCGTTTTCCAAAATCTCCAGATATTCCGCACTCACCCGGAAGGTATCTTTCAGCAATTCGCGGTCTTTCACCAACACGCACCCAATCTCATAGGGTTGAAAGAACCATTTATGCGGATCCACCGTTACAGAATCCGCCCGCTCAATCCCGCGCATCAGGTTTTTGCCACGCTCGGTCAGCATCGCGCCTCCACCGTAGGCAGCATCGACATGCAACCATAAATCTTCCTGCTGACAAAAATCCGCCAGCTCATCCAACGGGTCCACCGCGCCAACATTGGTGGTTCCGGCATTGGCAATGACACAAAACGGGTTCATCCCCCGGCTGCGGTCTTCATCCAGCCGCTTGCGCAAATCCTCCACATTCAGCCGAAAATCTGCTCCCGCAGGGATCTTCCGTGCCTGATACGCCCGAAAGCCCAAAATCTTCAATCCTTTCGGTACCGATGAATGGGTCTGATCCGAAAAATACACCGTCGCATTGGCAATATTATTTTTCAGCTTCACATGCCGCGCACAAATCAAGGCGGTCAGGCTGGCCATAGACCCCCCGCTGACAAATAATCCACCCCCTGTCTTCGGGTGACCAAAAATCTGTCGCAACCAGTCAATGGCGGCCATCTCTACTTCCGCCACACCGGATGGCCCCAGCCACCCGCCAGAAAACACATTAAAGCTGGAAGCCAAGGCATCCGCCATTGCGGAAACAAAATTGCTCGGACTTGGCACAAACGAAAAATTACGGGGATGATCCGGGTGCGTCATATTGGCAAACACATGGTCTTGAATCAAACCCAGAGCTTGTTCCGGTGCCATACCCGCCCGTGGCAAAGCTCCTCCCAATGCTCCGCGCAGTACAGGAGTTTCTGCCGGTGCCGTCACGCTTTGCTGAGGTAGCGTGCTGAAATGGGTCAAAATCGTCTCCAGCACCTTCTCGCCATAGCCGCGCATCTCATCAGGTGACAGGGTCAAATGAGGTTGTTTTGTCTGCATAATCAGGCACCTTAATCCGTTAGAATGTTCTTTCATGCCGCAGCAGGCCGTGCATTGTGCCGCTCGCATTCTCTGGCTATATCCCTCAAGCCCATAGCATAGCTTTCCTGCCCGAAGCAAAGCAAAAGAGGTGCTTCCTGCATTGACGCAGCCAAGACATACACGCTATGTGTGACCTTTATCCTGTTTTCGCAGTCTATCAGCCGTTATACTGCGAAGGTTCGTATTCGTTGTTATCACCCTGCATGCCGGTATTCACCATGACCAGCCTTTCACCGCAATCGCTTGTATATCAGGTTAACCCCAACGCCCCGACAGAAGAAACCGTCCTCTCCGTCACCCACTGGACCGACAGCCTGTTTTCTTTTCGCATCACGCGCCCGGAAAGTTTCCGCTTCCGCTCCGGGGAATTCATTATGCTCGGCCTGATGCAGGATTCCGGCAAACCCCTCCTGCGCGCCTATTCCATGGCCAGCCCTGCGTGGGATGAAGAACTGGAGTTCTATTCCATCAAAGTACCAAATGGCCCGCTCACCTCACGCCTGCAACATATCCAGCCGGGGGATAAAATCCTCCTGGGCCGAAAAACCACCGGTACCCTCATTGCCGATGCGTTGCTCCCCGGCAAACGGCTGTATTTATTGTCAACCGGCACGGGCTTTGCCCCCTTTGCCAGCATCATCCGCGATCTGGAAACCTACGACCGCTTCGAGCATATCATCGTCACCCATACCTGCCGTCAGGTCAAAGAACTGGGCTACAGCCAGAAAACCGTCACCGATACCCTCAACCACGAATTTCTGGGGGATATGGCACGTGGAAAACTCACCTATTTCGATAGCGTCACGCGGGAAGACTACCCCCGCACCGGACGCGTGACCGATCTCATCCGCGATGGCCGCCTGTTTACCGCACTGGATGTCCCTCCCCTCAACCCGGAACATGACCGCGTCATGATCTGCGGTTCCCACGAAATGAATCTGGAACTGAAAGACCTGCTGGAAGCTCTGGGCTTCACCATGGGCAACAACAACAACCCCGCCCATTATGTGATTGAAAAAGCCTTTGTGGGGTAGGGGTTATCCTTGGCTCCGCTCGGTTATTTTATTCCCTCCTTGCTCGACTCCTGTCTCGCAAATGAGGGCAGCTCAAGGCTGGCGCAGGCCTGCTTGCCTGCGCATTACACAACCATTGGTGTGGCAGTGCCCCTCTCACTACGTGCGGCTCAAAGGGTTCGGACTGCTGTCCTCACGTCTTGCCCCGATAACCTGAAAAAAACCAAATCATGCCCGCATAGGCGCGCACATAAAACCCAAAAACATGGTGCCGCTGGGCAGGATTGAACTGCCGACCTCGTCATTACCAATGACGCGCTCTGCCACTGAGCTACAGCGGCTCATCAAACCATAAAACCGGGGCAATCATGCACACCCGGCACAGCAGAGGCCGCATACATGCCACAGCTTCCTGCCTTTGACAATATTTTTTTCACAAAACTGTCGTATTGCTATGCAAGCATGGTTTACGCTATAGAATCCCTTTTCTTCACCTCATATATGCCTTTTCGTTCACCCCCACCATTCGCAGCCCGCATGATGCAAAAAACGCTTACTCCCACCAAAGCCAAATCCCTACCAGCACGCAAAACAAGCGCGCAACGCGAAACGGCGGAAAAGCGTAAAGCAGAAGCCCTGCGCGCCAACCTGCAACGGCGCAAGCAGAGCAGCAGTGCCACCCCTCCTCCCCCCGCAACAGAGGAGTAACCCTTGGCCTGGTTCGCAGATACCAAAGCCCTGCTGAAAGCCAAGCTGAAGCGGCTCAAGAAAAAACAAAAGAAAAAAGACAAGCTACGCAAACGGCGTAAGCTGTATATTATTCTGGCGCACATGCTCTCCCACAAAAAGGAAACCGCACGCCGCCGCGCAGCAGATGACAACCTCCGCGCAGGTGCCCGCAGCCGGGGTCGTGCCCGCACACGAGAACGTGGCAGCCCGGACAAACGGCTCAAACACACCGCGCAGGAAGAACAGCTCTGGAAATTACGCAGCATGACCCAGCGGGAAAAAACCCGCCACCGTAAACAGGAAGCCCTCAACCGCTGGACCATGACCGCCACCTCGGGTGGCATGTTCCGTGGCCGCTAGGCGAATCCCCCCAACAACAGAGCGATGACAAAAACCGCCGACCGTACCCACAAGGACACTCCATGACCACGCCGGAATCTGCCGCCATCACCTACGCACTGGATGCCCTTGCTCCGCCCGGCACATCCCGCCTGTGGCTCTATGGCTCCCCCACCCAACCGCAGGATACGCTCTATCACCCCCACCAGCATGCCCTCAGCGCATGGCAGGCGCAGGGTGGCCAAACCCTCACGCATATCACGGATATTCCACCCCACAGCTTCGATTGTGTTATCCTCACTGCCCCCAAACAACAGGAGGAAGCCTCCGGCCTGCTGGCACTCGCGCTGCAAACCTCCCGCAGTTGGGTGATAGCCGTCGCCGCCAATGATGCCGGTGGCAAACGCCTGCCTAACATGTTCGCAGCGTATGGTCTCCCGTATGACAGCCTCGCCAAGCATAAATGCCGCATCGTCTGGACGGAGTCTGCACCCAGGACGGATACTTCCCTCCTGCCCCCACAACTCCTGCATCTCAGCCCTCGCGCCATCCCTCTGGCAGGTGAATCATGGCTCACCCAGCCGGGATTATTCGGCTGGAACCAAATAGACGCAGGCAGTCAGCTCCTGCTGCAAACCCTACAATCGTCAGCAACCCCAATCACTGGCCGGGTGGCAGATCTTGGCTGCGGCTATGGCTACCTCTCACGCCATCTGCTGCAACAATACCCCGCCATCACACAGTTGGATGCGCTGGATGTAGATAGCCGCGCTATCCACTGCACCCAACACAACATCCCCGCAAGCTTTCACCCTAAAACCCACACCCTCTGGCAGGATATCACGACATGGCACCCCAGCCGACATTACGATACGATTGTGATGAACCCCCCCTTCCATCAGGGCAAACAGGAAGACATCACCCTCGGTCAGGCCTTCATCCACAAAGCATGGTCTGCGCTCAGCCCCGGTGGCAGATTGTACTGGGTCGCCAACCGGCACCTGCCCTACGAACAGCTTGTGCCGGACACCCAACAACTCAGCGCGGAAGGTGCCTTCAAAATCCTCACCACCCGCAAACCAACCTCCCCTAAGGCCACACAGAAAAAGCCATGACCCAGCATCTCCGCCTCGACCGCCTTCTCTCCAACCTCGGCTACGGTAGCCGGAAGGACGCACAACGCTGGGTCGCGGAAGGGCTGATTACCCGCGACCGTCAACCCATCACCAAAGCGGATATGCGGGTGCCGCTGGAAGAAGTGCGGCAAGGCCGCTGGCAACTGCATGACGAACCATTGGATCCCCCGACGCCCATGGTGGTGATGCTGCATAAACCGCAGGGCTATATTTGCTCGCATGATGAACAGGGATTACTGGCCTATGACCTGCTGCCGCACCGCTGGCGCTGCCGCAAACCCGCACTGTCCATCGCCGGTCGGCTGGATAAAGAAAGTACCGGCCAACTCATCATCACAGATGATGGTCAACTCCTGCATAAAATTATCCACCCGCGCAGCCATGCCATCAAAACCTATCAGGTCACATTGGCAGACCCGTTACAGGGTGACGAAACCTCCCTCTTTGCCAGCGGCAACTTCCTCATGCGGGGGGATGACAAACCCCTCAAACCCGCAGACTGGCAACCCACCGGCTCCCATGGCGGTGTCATGCGCCTGAGTGAAGGCCGTTTTCATCAAATTCGCCGGATGTTTCAAACGCTTGGCAATCAGGTCACAGCTCTGCATCGCAGCCATACAGGTGCGCTTGAACTCGGAGATCTGCCGGAAGGACACTTCCGGCAACTCACCACAACCGAGGTATCCCTGCTTCTCACGCCTCCCCCTGCTTCTGACATCCGTTTAACCATGGCACCCCCCGAATAAACACTCTATGGTGTGGTTTTGTGCCATCACCATACGTCATAGTCATCGTCAATAACCGTCATCCCCATTGCTTCAGGAGACCCCCATGAGCCTCATGTCCGAATTCAAAACCTTTGCCATCAAAGGCAATATGATCGATATGGCGGTAGGTATCGTCATTGGCGCCGCCTTCGGTAAAATTGTCAGTTCGTTGGTTGATAATGTCATCATGCCCCCAATCGGCCTGCTCATCGGCGGTGTGGATTTCAGCAACCTGAAGCTCATTCTCAAAGACGCCACCGCCACAACCGAGGCCGTCAGCCTTAATTATGGCCTGTTCCTTCAGACTTTGGTAGATTTCACCATCATCGCCTTCAGCATTTTCATGGTGGTGAAAACACTGAACCGCCTGAAAGCCTCGCTCGAAAAAAAGCAGGAACAGCAGGCCGCAGCTCCCGCCATCCCTTCAGCAGAAGTACAACTCCTCACCGAAATCAGGGATCTATTGCAAACCCGCGCATCCTAACCGCTGTCCATCGGCTCCCAACCGACCTCCGCCCCGATGCCCATCCACGTCATATACCGCTGCCGCGGCGAAAGTTTATCCCTGCCAGTCCGGGTTGCTGTGATTTTTCTCACCTAAGACTTGCGCCAAGGCATAAAAAAAGAATAATGCTGCCCTGTCTTTACCTGTTGTGAAGTGTTTTATGTCACTTGATATTAGGCATTGACACCGAATCGCATAGTCAGGAGTCCCTTTGATGTTCCGCCATATTTTCACTGCTATGGCCACCTGTGCCCTACTCGCCTCCCAGCCGGCTTCCGCGCAGGAAGAACTACCCGTGATTGGTATCGCCAAGCCATGGCAATTGAATTTTCAGGAAGCCGTGACCCCGGTCATGCAACACCTCACGGATATGCATGATGGCCTGCTGGTGCTGATCACTGCCATATCCGTACTGGTGCTTCTGCTGCTGGCCTATGTCTGCCTGCGCTTTAACGAAAAAGCCAATCCGGTACCCAGCAAAACCAGCCATAATACCCTCATCGAGATTATCTGGACCGCCATTCCCGCCCTCATTCTGGTCATTATTTCCATCCCGACCCTTCGCACTCTCTATTATATGGATAAAACAGAAGAAGCGGATATGACCCTGAAAATTGTCGGCAATGCCTGGTACTGGAGCTACGAATACCCGGATCACGGGGTGGATTTTGCCAGCAACATGATTCCGGATGAAGACCTGAAACCCGGCCAGCCTCGCCTCCTGTCCGTAGATGAACCCGTTGTTGTCCCGGTGGATAGCACTGTTCGCGTGCTCATCACTTCGTCCGACTGGAACCACAACTGGGCTGTGCCCTCCTTCGGCATTAAAATGGATGCCGTGCCGGGCAAACTGAACGAAACCTGGTTCCGTGCCACCAAAATCGGCACCTACTATGGCCAATGCTCGGAGCTATGCGGCCAATACCACGGCTTCATGCCCATCCGTGTGGATGTGGTCAGCAAAGAACGTTTCGCACAGTGGGTCGCGGAAAAAGGCGGCCAAATGCCAGAAGTCGCTAATGCGGCTACCACCACTGCCCAACCCCCTGCCGCCGCTCCAACGCAGGAATCCCCGGCTAAAGTCGTTGAACCCGCGCTGGATGCTCCAACAGCAACCGAAACCCCGGCAAATACACCGGTGGACGCACAACCCACAGCAGATGAACCGGCAACCACCCTGTAACGGTTTTCAACGCTCCTCCTTTTTTCTCACTTTTCTCACTTTTTCTCACAAAACCGAACCAACAGAGAGACCGACCCATGGCCCATGCTGATCACGGTACCCCCACCGGCCTTCGCCGCTGGCTCTTTTCCACCAACCACAAAGACATCGGTACGCTGTACATTATTTTCTCCATCATTGCGGCCTTCGTTGGGGCCGCCATGTCCATCTACATGCGTATCGAGCTGGCACAACCGGGGGATCAAATCACCAACGGGGACTACCAGTTCTACAACGTCATGCTCACGGCACATGCGGTCATCATGGTGTTCTTCTTCGTCATGCCCGGCCTGATTGGTGGCTTCGGCAACTGGTTTGCCCCCCTCATGATCGGCGCGCCGGACATGGCATTCCCCCGCATGAACAACATCAGCTTCTGGCTGATTGTGCCCGCTTTCATTCTGCTGCTGGCGTCTGCCTTTGTCGGTGACCCACAAGGTGTTGGCTCCGGTTGGACGCTCTATCCCCCCCTCTCGGTCAAAGGACAACCGGGCATGGGCGTGGATCTCGCAATTTTCGCCCTTCACCTTGCAGGTATTTCCTCCATTCTCGGCGCCATCAACTTTATCGTCACCATCTTCAATATGCGTGCGCCAGGCATGACCCTACACAAGATGCCACTGTTTGCATGGTCTATGCTGGTCACGGCCTTCCTGCTGCTACTGGCCGTTCCGGTTCTGGGGGGCGCTATCACCATGCTGCTGACCGACCGTAACTTCGGCACTAGCTTCTTCAGTCCAGCAGGCGGGGGCGATCCAATCCTGTTCCAACACCTGTTCTGGTTTTTCGGCCATCCGGAAGTCTATATCCTCATCCTGCCCGGCTTCGGCATTATCTCGGAAATTGTATCCACCTTCTCCAAAAAACCCATCTTCGGTTATCTGGGCATGGTCTATGCCATGGCCAGCATCGGTATCCTCGGCTTCATTGTGTGGGCACACCATATGTTTACCGTGGGGCTAGAGGTCAATACCCGCGCTTACTTCACCATCGCCACCATGGCAATTGCCGTACCCACCGGTATTAAAATCTTTAGCTGGATTGCCACCATGTGGGGCGGTTCCATCCAGTTCAAAACCCCCATGCTGTTCGCACTGGGCTTCATCTTCCTATTCACGGTTGGTGGGGTAACCGGGGTCGTGCTGGCCAATTCCGCAGTGGATATCAGCATGCACGATACCTATTACGTGGTTGCGCATTTCCACTACACCATGGCCATGGGTTCCATGTTCGCTATGTTTGCCGCCTTCTACTACTGGTTCAGCAAAATGTCCGGCTACGAATATTCTGAATGGATGGGCAAGCTGCACTTCATCATCATGTTCGCGGGCGTGAACATCACCTTCTTCCCGCAGCATTTTCTGGGTCTGGCAGGCATGCCTCGCCGCATTCCCGACTATCCGGATGCCTATGCTGGCTGGAACTACATCTCCTCCATCGGCTCCTACATTGCCTTCGGTGGTGCAGTCTTCTTCCTGCTGGTCGTGGCGCAAGCCTTTATCGCCAAGCGCAAAGCGGCGGGCAACCCATGGGGGCCCTACGCCAAAACGCTGGAATGGACACTGCCTTCTCCCCCTCCATTCCATTGCTTTGATGACCTGCCCAAAGTGAAATAACCTCACTTTTCAGTCCATCCACACATTCTCCCCTTGCCAAGGCTGGCGTTCCGGCATGACAAGGGGAGAGGCTTTTTCACCTCAGCCCTTTCCTCACATGTCCGCCACCGAACTCCTCGAACACGCGTTAAGCCCTACCGAAATGGAATATCCCAATTCCACGGTGGCAGATTTTATCGCCCTGCTGAAACCAAGGGTGATGTCTCTGGTGGTCTTTTGCGGCGGCATTGGCATGTTGCTCGCCCCCGGCCATTTGCATCCCGCCTTACAACTCATCACGGTTCTGTGCATTGCTCTGGCAACGGGCGCCAGCGGTGCCATTAATATGTGGTACGAAAGTGATCTGGATGCCCAAATGCAGCGCACCCGCAACCGCCCCATTCCGGCAGGTCGCATGCACCCATCCAACGCACTGGCGCTGGGTAGCATTCTGTGCTTTTTTTCCGTGGCGGTTTTGGGGTTGGCCACCAACTGGCTGGCGGCCTTCTGGCTACTCATGGCCATTGCAGTCTATCTGGGCATTTATACCTTCTGGCTGAAACGCCGCAGCCCGCAAAATATTGTCATTGGCGGCGCAGCGGGCGCCTTCCCCCCACTCATTGGCTGGGCAGCCGTGACGGGGCAGACTCCGCTGATGGCGTGGGTACTGTTTGGCATTATTTTTCTTTGGACTCCTCCCCATTTCTGGGCACTCGCACTCTATAAAAATGCCGATTACGCTAAAGCTGGCATTCCGATGCTCCCCGTGGTCAAAGGCGCCTCCCATACCAAGCGTTACATTCTGCTCTACAGCCTGCTGATGGTCACCCTCAGCCTGCTTCCTGCCTTCCTGCCTCAGGGGTTGGGTCTGCCCTATGCACTCATTGCCTGCTTACTGGGCAGTCTGTTTCTCTGGAAAGCCCTCCGCCTGCTTCGGGATGGCCACAATGCCTACGGCCCGGATGCTGGCGACCACCAGCCTCAGGCCGACCAACAACCTCGCAGCTTGTTTTTTTACTCCATTCTGTATTTATTCGTGCTATTTTCCGCCATGCTGCTGGATCACTGGTTCGCATAATATTCACCGCTGAGGTCATGTCATGCCGCACGCCCCTCGCCACGACAAACAAAAAAGCAAAAACCTTGCGCTTGCTCTGGCACTGCTCGGCTTATGCTTTTTGTTCTATCTCATTACTCTGGTAAAGTTCGATTTGTCTAAATTCGGGCAATTTTTCGGCGCATGACGACCCCCTCACCCCGCCCCTCCTCCCATCGGAACCGACAACTGGCGCTGTCGCTTGCCGCACTGGCGCTTGGCATGATACTGCTGGCCTTCGCCAGTGTGCCGCTGTACCGGGTCTTTTGCCAAATCACCGGCTTCGGAGGCGCCACGCAACAAGTGGCACAGGCGCCCGGCGCCGTATCGGGCAGCCGCCTCATCACGATTCGCTTTAATGCAGACACAGACCCCGCCCTCCCATGGGACTTCCACCCCCAACAGCAGGAACTACACGTCACACCGGGGGAAGAAGCCCTGGCCTTTTACGAAGCCTATAACCGCTCGAACCACCCTGTCTCCGGTATGGCCGTCTACAACGTCACTCCACACAAAGCCGGGCCGTATTTTCACAAAATTGCCTGCTTCTGCTTTGAACAGCAAACCCTGCAACCTAAGCAACGGGTCGATATGCCGGTCAGCTTCTTCGTGGATCCCGCCATTCTCACTGCCCCTGATCTGCAAGATGTCACCACGATAACGCTTTCTTATCAGTTTTTCCCGCAAAACTAGGTTGGCTAAAGCCCCGATGTCGGCTATAGCACAATAGAGAAAATAGTTCGTAGCAAGGAGCCTGCCCTATGGCACACACCAAGCCCAACCACGATTACCATTTGGTCAACCCAAGCCCGTGGCCATTAGTGGTCGGCTTTGCGTTGCTGGCCTTCACCGGTGGCGCCGCGATGTGGATGCACGATATTATGTTAGGCGGTATAGCCATTGGCCCCATGGTCTTCAGCGCAGGGGTACTGGTGGTGTTACTCGGTGCCTATAGCTGGTGGCGCGATGTTGTGCGGGAAGGCCTGCATGACCACGCTCACACTCCGGTTGTGCGGCAAGGGCTGCGTCTGGGCATGGGACTGTTCATCGTCTCGGAAATTATGTTCTTCTTCGCATTTTTCTGGGCCTATTTCTATTCTGCCCTGCTGCCCAAAATTCCGCTGGAAGATATCTGGGCAATGGCGGAAGGCGTCTGGCCTCCCAAAGGTGTGCAAACCTTTGACCCATGGGATCTCCCCTTCCTGAACACGCTTATTCTGCTTCTCTCCGGCACTACAGTGACCTGGGCGCACCATGGCCTCCTGCATGGGGATAAAAAATCGCTGGTTAACGGTCTGCTGCTGACAGTTCTGCTGGGCGTCAGCTTCACCACGCTGCAAGCCGTGGAATATGGCCATGCCGCCTTCGGTATGGCGGACGGCATCTACCCCTCCACCTTCTATCTGGCTACCGGCTTCCATGGCCTGCACGTCATGATCGGCACGGCGTTTCTGGCGGTCTGTCTGGTACGGGCTCAGAAAAACCAGTTTACAGAAGAACACCACCTCGGCTTTGAATTTGCCGCATGGTACTGGCACTTTGTGGATGTGGTGTGGCTGTTCCTCTTTGCCTTTGTCTATGTCTGGGGCGCTTAGATAACAGACATCACAGACAATATAACCAAAAGGCACCTGCGGGTGCCTTTTGTATTTCTCCTGCCTTTCCTAAATAACTATCGGAAGAAACCCACCATGCCAAGCCTCCATCGCCTGACCCATTGCCCAGCCTGCGGCAGAGGTGCCCTGTTCAACGGTCTTATCCAGTTTCACGACCACTGCTCCCACTGTGGGCACCATTTTTCTGAGCATGACGCAGGGGACGGCCCCGCCTATTTCATGGTCATGATCTTAAGTCTGGTTGTCAGCCTGCTCGGTATCTGGGTAGAGTTCACTTTCAGCCCACCCCTCTGGCTACATGCCCTGCTCTGGACTCCCGTCATTCTGCTTGGTACTATCGCAGGGATTCGCTACGGTAAGGCTCTGCTGTTTCATAGCAAATACAAACTACACCATAAGCCCTGACCATAGCCTCCCCTCCCACTCCACATGATTTCCGCTTATTGCCCCCAACACAGAGTCAACCCATGCCCACCTGCGTTCGTATCTTCCACTTCCGCCCCCAGCTCGTGCCCACCCTCATGACTCTCGTCATGCTGGCCACCGTGCTAAGCCTTGGCTTCTGGCAACTGCATCGGCTGGAATGGAAAGAAACCCTCATGCGCACACTGGCCACAGAGGTCGCCACCGCCCCGCAACCCATGGCCGATCCGTTTACCCTGCCTCCGTCCGGCTATCGGCATGTCTGGCTGGAGGGTGAGTACCTCCATGAGGCGGAAATGCCCATGGCAGGCCGCTATTACCAAAATACCATGGGGTACCATCTGCTCACCCCATTCCGCCTGACCGATGGTCGGGTGTTTCTGGTCAATCGTGGCTGGGTAGGCGTGCTGGAGCGCAAACCACAAAGCCGCCCGGATACCCAACCCGCAGGCATTCAACGTTTTGCTGCCATGGCACACCGCGTGGAAAAAAAACGCCTCTTCGCACCGGATAACGACCCGCAGGAAAATATCTGGTTCTGGTATGATATGCCCGCCATGCGCCAATTCACGGGACAGAATATGCCAGATCTGGTGCTGGATGTCATTGAAGGTGACGGCGCTCCCGTCAGCCCCAAACCTGCCCGCAAACATGTTGAGCTACGTAACGATCACCTGATGTACGCCATCACATGGTTTAGCTTTGCTTTAGCTTTACTGGTTATTTATGTGGTCTATCACCAACCCTACCGGAAAGATAAGGCATGAGTACCGCCTACCACCAACTGGAACAACGCTTTCGCCACCTACATCTGCTGGGCAGCATCAGCAGCACCCTGCATTGGGATAGTGCCACCCAGCTTCCTCCCGGCGGTGTTCCCTTACGTGGGGAGCAACTCAGCCTGCTGGAACAACAAAGCCACCAGCTTCTCACCGCACCGGAAGTACAGGACTGGCTGCTTGAAGCAGAACAACACCTGCATAGCCTGACCACGGATCAGGTGGCCAACCTGCGACGCATGCAGCATATCCATGCGCATACCACCGCCGTACCAGAGGCACTGGCCACCGAACTGGTAGAAAAAGGCTCAGCGTGTGAATACGCATGGCGGGAAGCGCGCCAGAATAGCGATTTTTCCGCCTTCGCCCGTCACTTTGCCCCCGTACTGGCACTGGTGCGACAAAAAGCACAGTCCAAAGCAGAAGCCCTGAACCTCGCCCCCTATGATGCCCTGTTGGATGGCTATGATACCGGACGCCGCATGGCACAGATTACCCCTCTGTTCCATCAGTTAGCCACAGAGATTCCCTCCCTCATCCAGCAAAGGCTGGAACGTCAGGGGGATGCCCCACCCGCACTACACCTCTCTGTTTCAGATCAACAACAACTGGGGCGCCATCTGGCACACACTCTGGGTTTTGACCTTTCCGCAGGCCGCATGGATGTCAGCACCCATCCATTCTGCGGCGGCTTACCCGGTGATGTCCGCATCACCGCCCGCTACCATGCGGAAGACCCCATCAATTCTCTCATGGGTGTCCTGCATGAAACCGGTCACGCCCTCTATGAACAAGGGCTGCCCGCAGACTGGTTCGGCCAGCCATTGGGGGAAGCCATGGGCATGACCCTGCATGAAAGCCAGTCGCTCATCATCGAAATGCAATTCTGCCGCAGCCGGGGCTTCATGCGGTATCTGGCCAATCATTGGCCAGAAACCGTGCAGGCGGATGTCCTCTACGCCCACGCCACCCGCGTAGAACGCAGCTTCATCCGCGTGGATGCGGATGAACTCACCTACCCCATGCACATCATCCTGCGTACCCGGCTGGAACAGCAGTTGCTGGACGGCTCTCTGCATCTGGATGACCTGCCCGATGCGTGGAATACCTCCATGCAACAGCTTTTGGGCATCACCCCGCCGGATGCCAAACACGGCTGCCTACAGGATATCCACTGGACAGACGGCAGCTTCGGTTACTTCCCCACCTATTCTCTGGGAGCCATGGCCGCCGCACAATTACGCATGGCGATGGAGCAAACCCTTCCCGACTGGGAAGAACAGCTCGCACTAGGCGACTGGAGCGCCATTCGTCATTGGCTGCGCCAGCATGTGCATCAATTCGGCAGTAGGCTAACAGCAGACAATCTGCTAGAACAGGCCACCGGCGCGCCACTTGGCAGCACCGCCTATCTCACCCACCTTCGCAATCGTTACCTGCCATGAAATACATCAGCACCCGCGGACAAGCGCCCGCTCTTGATTTTTCCGATGTCGTCCTCACCGGTCTCGCCAGCGATGGTGGCCTCTACGTACCGGAAAGCTTCCCCCAGTTCTCCCCCGCAGAGATCGCCGCACTCGCAGGCCTCCCCTACGATGAAGTCGCCATTCGCATCATGCACCCTTTCGTGGGAGATATTCCGGGACTGGACTTCCCCGCCATGGTACGGGAAACCTATGCCAGCTTCCGTCACCGCGCCGTCGCTCCACTGAAACAACTGGAGCCAAACCTCTGGCTACTGGAACTGTTTCACGGCCCCACCCTCGCCTTCAAAGATTTCGCCCTGCAATTGCTGGGTCGCCTGATGGAATGGTTGCTCCTTCACCGTGGGGAACAACTGGTGGTACTAGGCGCCACATCGGGGGATACCGGCTCCGCCGCCATTGAAGGCCTACGCGGTCGCAAAGGGGTGGAAATCGTCATCATGCACCCCCATGGCCGCGTCAGTGATGTACAACGCCGCCAAATGACCACTATTCTGGATCACAATGTGCATAATCTTGCTCTGCAAGGCACGTTCGATGACGCTCAGGCCATTGTGAAACAACTGTTTAATGACGCCCCCTTCCGCCAGCGCATCAAACTGGGCGCGGTCAATTCCATCAATTGGGCGCGCATCATGGCGCAAATTGTGTATTATTTTTATGCAGCCGTCGCATTGGGCGCTCCCTCCCGCGCCGTATCTTTTTGCGTTCCAACCGGCAATTTTGGGGATATTTACGCCGGTTACGTCGCCGCACGTATGGGCTTACCTATTGAGCGTCTGGTCGTTGCCACCAACCGCAACGATATTCTGGCTCGCTTCATGCAGTCTGGCACCTATCAAGCAGCGGATGTCCACCCCACCATCAGCCCAAGCATGGATATCCAGGTTTCCAGCAATTTTGAACGCCTGCTGTTTGATGCCTGCGACCGCGATGCCAACCGCATCCATAGCTGGATGCAATCGTTCCGTGCCAGCGGTTCTTTCACCGTCAAACCCGCGCATCTGCACAATATCCGCCGCTTGTTTGATGGCCTGCAAATCAGCGAAGAAGCCACCCATCAAACCATGGCAGATTACCACCTCGCGACGGGCGAACTGCTGGATCCGCACACGGCCATAGGTGTCAAAGCGGCCAAAAGCTTCATGAGCAAACCCCATGTTCCCATGGTCTGTCTGGCCACGGCGCATCCGGCCAAGTTTCCCGCTGCGGTAGAAGCCGCCACCCACCAGCACCCTGCCCTGCCCCCGGCCATGGCTGACCTGTTTGAACGTCCAGAGCGCATGCACACCATCGCCAACGACCCGGAAGCCATTAAGGCCTTCATTCTGAGCCTGTAAGTGAGAAAAACCCTCATGCCTGCGTAGGCAGATGCCAACACTTGTCATTCCGGGCTTGACCCGGAATCCATCTTTCCCCTTGTTCTGGCTCCGCTCGGTTATTTTATTCCCTCCTTGCTCGACTCCTGTCTCGCAAATGAGGGCGGCTCAGGGCTGGTTCGGGCTTACTAGCCCTCACCTGACACAACCGTTGGTGTGGCTTCGCTCGGTTATTTTATTCCCTCCTTGCTCGACTCCTGTCTCGCAAATGAGGGCAGCTCAAGGCTGGCGCAGGCCTGCTTGCCTGCGCATGACACAACCGTTGGTGTGGCTTCGCCCCTCTCACTGCGTT
>CAZIGK010000030.1:0-20398 GCA_964538615.1 uncultured Rickettsiales bacterium
GCGAGTGAAACGAGAGGCACGCAGTGCCGACGCGCAGCGAGGCTAGCAAGCCGAGTGAAGCCAAAGAAAAGTTGAACTACTGCTGCACCAGAGAATCTACAAAATCCTCAAAGTCTTTGGCTTCGCTGAAGTTGCGGTAGACGGAGGCAAAGCGAATATAAGCCACTTTATCCAGCTCTCGCAGGCCGTCCATAATCAGGCGGCCAATGTTTTCCGTTTCAATCTCGGTTTCGCCTGTGCTTTCCAGTTTGCGGACAATGTTGTTGACCAGTTGTTCAATATGCTCTGTGGAAATGGGGCGTTTGCGGCATGCAATGCTGATGGAACGGGTAATTTTGTCCCGGTCGAAGGGTTTTTTCTCACCATTGCTTTTAATGACCGTGAGTTCGCGTATTTGTACGCGCTCGAAGGTGGTGAAACGTGAATCACAGGCAGGACAGAAGCGGCGGCGGCGGATGGCCATGCCATCTTCGCTGGGGCGGGAATCTTTTACCTGGGTATCGCGGTTACCGCAGAAGGGGCATCGCATAAGTCTCTTCCATCAACTGTTTTTGTGGTGCGGCTACCCGGTACCGGCAAGAGCTGCTAGGCGTGGTAGTGGCGCATTGCAGATGCTACAGTATATGGAAAATGTTTAAGATAGGGTTTCCAAGCAGCTACCAGATGTAGAAAAAATGGCTGACAGTACCTACCAGACCCCACATATGGCGCGGATGTTGTGTTTTTAGGCGCTGTGCAGGTAATCCCACACGGTCCACAGGCCAATCAGGATAAATCCGATGCCTGCAATTAATTTTAACGGTACGGCGGAAAGATAGGCATTACCTGCCTTTCCCAGCAATACAGCAACGGCGGTGGAGGCAACCAGTGCGGCAGCCGCCGCCGCAAAGACCAGCCACGGGCTTGAGCCTTCTTCGCTGGCGAAGAGGACGGTGGCAAGCTGGGTTTTATCTCCCAGTTCGGCCAAAAAAACGGTGGTGAATATGGATAAAAACAGGGTCAGTTGCATGGGTGGGTTATCCGGTGGCGTATCAAAGGACCGTAGGGAGTTGTTGCGCTGCATATTGTCATGCCAGAGCAAGCGGGCTATGCATACTGCATATTGCATGAAAAAGATAGGGAGTAGCAAATGGCGGATCGACAAGTTTTACACGCGGCGCGAACGATTGGCGCACTCGTTTTGGCAGCGACTCTGGTGGCGCAGGCTGTTTTGGGGGAACCTGTGGCGCAAGCGGCTGATGCAGGTGCTTCGCCTGTTGCCGTTGCAGGGGCAGCGCCTGCCCACGCCCATGCGTCTGCGCAGGTGCAGGCATTGCCTGCGGCTGCGGAACGGGAATCTATTGAGTATTTTCTAGGGCAGGTCAATGCCAGAGCGCAAGGGAACTTCCCTACGTTAAGCGAGATATTGGCGCAGGATCAGGGCTTATTGAAGCATTTGATGGTATGGCGGCAGACAGCAAGCCCGGAAGGGGTGGTCTATATGGCGAGTGTGGCGCAACAATATCCTATGGCGTTTCAGGCTATCCGTAACTCCGGAGGTTATGCAGAGAATGGCGTGATTCAGAACCTGTGGGACGGGGTGCTGCCAGCGAGCATGGAGGATGCGTTGCGTAAGGCTGTGGCATCCGGTTTTGTTTCTCCGGAGGTGATGCGTTATGAGGTGCGTTTTGAGGCGGATCATTTTATGGGAGGCATGAAAGAACTGGCGCAGTTGGATTATAATATGCTGCCTTTTTTGGGAGAGGAGCGTGAGTCTATTTCCGGTGAAGCACTGACCGCCTATCAAGCCAACCGTGGGCATGCTGGTGAGACGCAGAATACCCGTGTGCTGGCCGAGGCTACCATTGCACATTTGGATGCGTGGCTGGCAACCAACCCCAATGAGTTGGAGCAAATGTATATGCGTCAGCATATACGCGATTTAGCGAGAGCGGATCGAACCACTTACAACAGTTTTGAAGCCTCCGGCATAGAGCAGAATGCGGCTTTGGCATGGATGATGAGCCAGTTGGATTGGCATGCAGATAGCTATTACCGTCAACGCAACCAGATGGCGGCTGCGGATAAACCTGTGGCAAATGTTGCTGCACAGGAGCAGCAAGTACAGGCTGCACAAACAGTCAGGGCGGCATAAGCCGCCCTGCGAGGAAAGGCACCAACCTGAATGGAATGGTTACCAGCGTAGCATCACGTTGGCAGATGTATTCTGGCCGACCGTAAAGCGTTTGGTTTGGGTTTGACCCTGATAGCTGGCGGTCAGGTTGTAGGTGCCTTTCGGAAGTTCTGCGTAGAACAGAGGGCCGGCATTGGTACCAATCACTTCTTGTCCTTGTTGGTCGGTAAGTTGCAGCATCACTTCACCGACATAGGCACCGTTGGCTTCCGCATTGGTGATGTGGGTATTATATTCCCCCGCACGGGAGCGAAGTTGCGCGGTTTCTCCATCCCCAATGCCACCGGTAATGAAGCGGGCTTCTCCCTGACGAATTTCATTCAGGCTGGAGGGAGATTGATAGGAGCGATAGGCATCGCTGGAGGCCATGTTATAGGAAGATGTATAGGGTTGCGTGGATTGATATTCCGTATCGGGAGTGGGTACGGGTGTAACGGCAGCAGGATGGAAGGATTGTTCCTGTGCAGAGGATCTGATACGGGCGTGGTCAGTGGCTGGGTCATAATAGAGCTGTCCTTCCGGTGGGGTGACTAACGGTTGTTGCGCGGCCTGATATTGGGGTGCCTGATAGGGAGCGGGAGAGTGGGTATAAGGGGTTGTCGGATGATACTCCGCTGCGGCAACGGGGATGGAGACGACCGCTGTACTCCAAAGAATGGTTTGGGTAATGGTTGCGGTTGTGATGCGTGACAAGGCCATGGTTGCCTCCTGTAAAATGATACTGAATCATCACCGTAGAGGGTGTGGCCTAAAGTTGCGATAGGGTGAGTGGGAGAGGGGTATCAAGGCAGGGTTGATGTGGCCTGGCAGAGATGCCAGAGTCAATATAGCCGCAGGGGTGATGTGTTACTCTGCAAAATACTGCTGCCAGAGGGGGTTTTTGAGTTTTTTCAGGAAGGTTTGATGCGCCTCCAGCTCTGCTTCTGTGGGGGCAAAATGCCGTTCCGCTGTTTGTAGTAAAGCGGGGTCAAACGCTTCATACTCCACGACTTTACGGTTTTGTGAGGTTGGTTCTGCACCGAGGAGGGTGGTTTGGCGGCCACCATGCAATTCCAGATAGACTTCTGCCAGTAGCTCCGCATCCAGTAAGGCACCGTGAAAGGTGCGTCGGGAGAGGTCGATGGAAAAGCGGCGGCACAGGGCATCCAGATTCACGGGAGAGCCGGGGAACAGGCGACGGGCGATGAGAACGGTATCAATGGCGCGTTCCATTTCCAGTGCCGGTTTGCCAATGCGTTTGAGTTCATGGTTGAGGAACTTCATATCGAACGCGGCATTATGGATGACCAGTGGGGCATCTGCAATGAAGTCCAGAAAATCCTGCGCGACGGCGGAGAAGAGGGGTTTATCCCGCAGGAACTCGGTGCTGAGACCGTGAACCTTATACGCAGATTCCGGCACATCCCGCTGCGGGTTGATATAGACATGGTAGCTATTGCCGGTGGCCACCATATCCAGCATTTCCACGCATCCGATTTCCACCAGACGGTGGCCTTCTTCCGGGTCGAAGCCGGTGGTTTCTGTATCCAGCGCGATGGTGCGTAAAGGTTCATGGGCTGGGGATGTGGCGTTGTTATGCGTCATGGCGGTGAATCTGTTGAATAATCTGTTGCACGATGCGCCAACTATAAGCTTTGCCGAGACTGGTCGGAATGATGAAATCTGCCCGCAGGCGTTTTTCGACATCCGGCAGTTGGCGATTCAGGATGGAGCGCAATTTTTCCTCTGTCATACCGGGGCGGCGCATTGCGCGCTGTTTCTGGATGAAGGCAGGGGCGGTGACCACTGCCACAGCATCCATGCGGGCATCCGCGCCGGTTTCATACAGCAAAGGGATATCGAAGACCAGCAAGCGGTGACCCAGACGCGCCATACGGTGCGCATAGGCTTCTTCTTCCGCCTGCACCAGGGGGTGGACAATGGGCTCCAGTGCAGCAAACAGCGAAGGGTTGGCCAGCAATGCCTGTGATAGCAGGGGGCGGCTGACTGAGCCATTCACAATGGCGGAAGGGATGAGTTGGCGAATGGGGTCAACTGCTTTGCCGCCATGGGCATAGAGGCGGTGCACCACCTCATCTGAATGAAGGGAGGGGATGCCCTGCGCCGCAAATTGCTTCGCCACGGTGCTTTTGCCCATGGCGATAGAGCCAGTCAGACCAAGGAGAAAGGGGCGGGACATGTGAATGACGGCATAGCGCAGGTTATGGGTTTAGGAAGAGGGGAGCCACCTGACAGTGCATGACCTCTACGGATTTCCAGACATCATCCAGCAGGTAGGGTTCGGTTTCCAGCCAGTCATTGAGAGCCGCTTCATCCGGAAAAGAGAGGGTCAGAACGGAGCCAACCATGGCACCTGCCTCGTTGGTGAGGGCAGCGGCCATGAGCAAGTGTCCGGCGGCTTTCAGAGCTTTCATACCTTCTAAATGGGCGGTACGCGCATGTTGGCGGCGTTCCGGAGCTTGCGAGTCTGTGCCATCGCGGCCAATCAGGGTGTAGTATGGCATGGGAGGTTCCTGTGGAGTGTGTAGCTGGGAGTGGAAAAGGGGTGAGGATGGGGCGGAATGGGCACAAGCCGACAAGGAAAAAACCAAAGAGAGGCTTATACAAGCCTCTCTCGTCTATTTTCGTTGTGTAAGATTATGCTGCATCCGCTTCTGGATCTGTGCCGTCTGCATCTGCTTCCGGATCGCCTTTCAGGGCTGCATCCAGAATACCGGATTGTGCACGGATTTTTTGCTCGATGTCGTTGGCAACCTGAGGGTTATCCCGCAGGTATTGCTTGGCGTTTTCACGTCCCTGCCCGATGCGGGTGGAATCATAAGAGAACCATGCACCGGATTTTTCCACGATATTGGCTTTCACGCCCAGATCCAGCAGTTCTCCGGTTTTGGAGATGCCTTCCCCGTACATGATGTCAAACTCTACCTGACGGAAGGGAGGAGCCACCTTGTTTTTCACGATTTTGACACGGGTCTGGTTGCCTACGACTTCTTCTTTGTCTTTAATACTGCCGATGCGGCGGATATCAATACGCACGGACGCATAGAACTTCAGGGCGTTACCGCCGGTGGTGGTTTCCGGGTTACCGAACATCACGCCGATTTTTTGACGAATCTGGTTGATGAAGACCACGGTACAATTGGTGCGGGAGATAGAGGCGGTGAGTTTGCGCAATGCCTGACTCATCAGGCGGGCTTGTTGCCCCATGGTGGCATCGCCCATTTCACCTTCCAGCTCCGCTTTCGGTACCAGTGCCGCCACGGAGTCAATGACAATCACGTCAATAGCGCCGGAGCGTACCAGCGTATCCGCGATTTCCAGTGCTTGTTCCCCCGTATCGGGTTGAGAGATAATCAGTTCATCAATATTGACGCCCAATTTTTTGGCGTAAGCGGGATCCAACGCATGTTCCGCGTCAATGAAGGCGCAGGTGCCACGGGTGGTTTTTTGCGCTTCCGCAATCACATGTAACGTGAGAGTGGTCTTACCGGAGCTTTCCGGCCCGTAGATTTCGATGATGCGGCCACGGGGCAGGCCGCCGATGCCTAAGGCTAAGTCCAGCCCCAGAGAACCGGTGGAAATGGCATCTACCTGAACGGCAGGGCGTTGCCCCAGCTTCATGATGGAACCTTTGCCGAAGGAACGCTCAATTTGGCTGAGCGCGGTTTCCAAGGCTTTTTGTTTATCGGTTGATTGCATGTGGCACCCCTTAACGACGAATGTGAGTTTTCATGACTCTACACGCTGAGGGAATGGATGCAAGAGGCTTTGCGGGTGAGAACGCGCTTATCCTGTCACCTCTTTCACTTTCTGAGCCAGTTGTTTTAAGGTGAAGGGTTTGCCAAGGAAGTGATAATGCTTTTCGCTACCTTCCATTTTGACCAGGGCATCTTCGGCGTAGCCAGAGATGAAAATAACCTTCATTTCCGGGTAGGATTCCCAGATTTTTTTGACCATGCTGGGGCCGTCCATGCCGGGCATAATGACATCACTGATGACCAGATCAATATCTCCGCCTTGTTGTTGCATGAGGGTAAGGGCGGGTTCCGCAGAATCGGCCTCCAGCACGGTGTAGCCTTTGTTGCGAAGCGCACGGGCACTGAAAATGCGAACCGGCCCTTCATCTTCCACCAGGAGTATGGTGGATTTGCCTGTCAGATCTGCCAGATTGGTGTGGGTATGGGCGTCTTCCTGTTCCGCTGCGGGTGTATCTGCTGCGGAGGGGTCTTTCTCGACACGGCGGAAATAGAGCGCGAAACGTGTGCCTTTGCCTTCTTCACTTTCCACAAAAATATGGCCGCCGGTTTGTCGGATGATACCATATACGGTAGAAAGCCCCAGTCCGGTGCCATGCCCGACCTCTTTGGTGGAGAAGAACGGTTCAAAAATATTATCCATGATATGACGGGGAATGCCGGTGCCGGTATCCATGACTTCCAGCAGGATATAATCCCCACGGGCGATGGGTTCATCACCGGAAGGTTTGATAAAACTGCGCGGAATATCGTTTGTGTAGCGCAGGCTGACATTACTGGTGCGAATGGTGAGTTGACCACCGTTGGCCATGGCATCCCTTGCATTCACAGCCAGATTGATGACGACCTGTTCCAGTTGGCCGTGATCTGCCATCATGGGCCAGAGATCGCGTCCATGCTGGATATTTAACTCGATATGTTCACCAATAAGGCGGCGAATGAGGTTGGAGAGTTCCGCCAGTACATCGGTAATGTTCAATTCTTTCGGTTGCAGGGTCTGGCGACGGGAGAAGGCCAGCAATTGCCGCACCAGATTCGCTGCACGGTTAGCGTTTTGTTTGATTTGCATAATATCTGCAAAAGAGGGGTCTCCTGCCGGGTGTCGCATGAGCAGGAGGTCGCAGAAGCCGATCATTGCGGTGAGCAGGTTGTTAAAGTCATGGGCGATACCGCCCGCTAACTGCCCGACGGCATGCATTTTCTGGGAGTGGGCGTATTTTTCTTCCAGTGCTTTTTGCTCGGAGGTATCAATGAGATGTACCACGATAGCGGCGCTGTCATCCGCCTGAGGAAGATAGGCCAGCGATAGGGAGGCGCTTGTTTCCGGTTGATGGGTGAAGGTCACGGAGAGGGGAGCGCTGTCGGGTACCTGGCGTTTGCTGACCAGTAATTGTTGGATGCGTGCCTGCACTTCATCCCGGTATTCTTCCGCTAGCAAGGGCAGGAAGGATTGGTTGAGAATATGGCTGGCAGATTGACCCGCCATATGGCTGAGGGTGGCATTATGGCGAATGACCTGCGAGGAGGCATCCAGAAAGGCAATGCCGAATGGAGCGGAATCAAGCCATTGGTTTAAGGTTTTTTTTTAACCAGAGGCGTGGCTGTGCCAGCCGGACGATACACACCATCTGGCCGGATGAGGGTGAAGCAGCCGCCGATTTTACCATCGCTATTTTGGAAGGTGCGTTGCACGACCTGAGCGGTGAGCAGGGTTCCGATTTTGGAACGGAAGCGGATATCACCATCGTAATTATCCAGTTCCAGATCTGAATCGCTGGTACCGGGAGGGACATCCAGCAGGTTGAGCAGGCGGATGTTCTGCGCCATAATTTCGCCGTTGTCATAGCCCAGCCATTCCTCGATATCCTGATGGATAAACAGGGTTTTACCTTGCGCATCGAAGATGCACATGCCAGTGGGAAGTTCTTGCAGGGCTTGCTGGAAGATAGTGACGGGTATGGCTGCCACCGCATGGCCGCCCTGAATGGTCACCTCGTTACGCTGGTCTGCGGCACGGCGTTGCAATGGGGCGCAGGTAATGGTGAAAAAGCCTTTTGGACGGGCGATGGGTTTAATAATCAGGCGTACAGGCAGGTCTTTGCCCTCATGATTGCGCAGCACGGCGGTTACCGTCTCCATGCGTCCTTCCGCCAGTGCATTGCGGATTTTCAGTTCATTCTCTTCAGAGATGCCGGGACTTTCCAATAGGGAATCAATAGAGCCGAGGCCACGCTTTTTGGCGGCGGCGAAAACCTGATCATAGCTGCTGGAATGGTACACGATGGTGCCATTGGATTTCACGATCAGCAGAAAGAGATTATTTTCGTTAGCGATGGAAGAGAACAGCGCATTCTGAAACTCCGCAGACAAGGCCAGATCCCGTGTGTTTTGGGTGATAAAAATGGCAAACCATGTGGTGAAAGCCATCACCACCACCCCAATTGCGGCAAACACGGCATAGCCGCCAATGTCTGCAATATGGCGCGCCAACAATAGCAGGGCGGCAAAGCTGGCCATGTAGAGCAGGGCGATCACCCAGACGCCGGGTTTTCGGCGGCGTACTACGAAATCATTGGTCACGGATGCAACGTGCGAGACGGACGTGACATCTGCATAGCGGCGGTAGTAATTGCCCACGGTATTTCCTTCAGCTTAGAGAAAGAGCGATAGTTCAGGTGTAACCGCTTGCTGTTAATGCTTGGTTACCACTGACGCGGTTTACGTGGTTTGGGTTTATTTTTACGGGTACGGAAGATATAGCTAATCACTTCTGCCACGGCTTTGTAATGATTAACGGGTATTTCCTCGTCCACTTCAACTTCCGCAAACAGGGCGCGTGCAAGGGGTGGGTTTTCTACGATGGGGATTTTGTTTTCTTTGGCAATTTCCCGAATTTTCAAGGCGATATTATCCAGTCCTTTGGCGACACAAAGCGGTGCGGCCATGCTGCCTTGTTCGTACTTCAGGGCAACGGCGTAGTGGGTCGGGTTGGTAATAATCACATCTGCCTGTGGGACATTGGCCATCATGCGTTTGTTGGCTTTTTCCCGCCGGAGTTGTTTCAATTTGGCTTTGACTTGCGGATCCCCCTCGCTTTGTTTGTATTCGTCTTTCAAATCCTGACGGGACATGCGCAGGTTTTTGATATAATCGTGCCGCTGGTAGCTGTAATCCAGCACCGCAACGAGGGCGAGAACCACCATAATGGCCAGCATGAGGCGGCTAAGAATGCTGAACATCAGGTGGCCGGTTTCTAACAGATCCATGCCGGGCATGAGTTCCAGCTGTGGAATATAAGGATTCAGGGCATACCAACCGGCAAAGGCAATTAGGGTGATTTTTAGAATCCCTTTGATGAACTCCATGATGGATTTCATGGAAAACATGCGTTGCAGGCCTTTGAGAGGAGAGATTTTGTCCAGCTTCGGTTTCATGGATTCAGCGGACATTACCCAGCCGTGCGTGAGGATATTGCCCACAAAGGCGGCAATGATGGTGAGTAGCAGGGGAGCAGAGAGGACAATCAGGGTTAGCCAGCCCAGCTCGGCGGCCAGATCCCGCAGCGACCGACCGGGCATAAGGTAATCATCGGGCTGGGTAATAAAATGGGCAAGGCGTTGGTAGGTTTCTTCCATCATGAAGGGAAGAAGAATTAGCAAAGTTGCCGTAAACGCCAGCATCATGATGAAGGTGGTGACCTCCCGCGATTGAATGACCTGTCCTTTTTTCCGCGCATCTTCAATGCGCTTCTGGGTGGGGTCTTCCGTTTTCTGGGAGTCGTCCTGTGTTTCTTCGGACATAGGTTCTTACGCCGGGTGGTTAGGAGCAAAAGCAGATTATAGCATGGACAGCGACTATGGCCTAGACTATGTCGTCTTGAACAACATAACGGCCCGTTAATGTAGGTATTTTGTGAATTTCAGTTTGTGAGGACATATCTTAGGGTAGCCACGTGCCTTCTGCTACTTCACGGACATATTGGCTGTACCACAGCATAATCGCATGCAATGTCAGTGCCATGAGTGCGAAGCCGCCAAGAATTTGCAGTGGCATCATCACGAAGAAAGCCTGAAATGTGGGCATTACCCGTCCCATAATACCCGCAACCAGATAGGCGAACAGACTGCCAAAGAGAAACGGCGCGCTGATTTGGATGGCGATGGTAAAGGCATGGCTGAACAGGGAGGCGAGGTAGAGAGCACTATCCCCCACATTGGGAAAATGGGCGGCTGGCCATAATTGATAACTGCGAACAAACCCTGCCAACATGACATGGTGTAAATCCATCGCCATAATAAGTACGGTGCCGACCAGAACCATGAAAATACTGGGGGCTGCACTCTGACCGCCAGCGCCGGGGTCAAAGAACATGGCGGAAGCCAATGAACTCTGCATGGCAATGACCATGCCCAGTGAATGCAGGGTGCTAAGCAACAGGCGCGCTACGGTTGCAAACAGTGCGCCGATGAAAATTTCTGCTCCGATCATGACGAACATGGTGAGCGGAGAGTCGGGAGGAGAGGGGAGTTGCTGATAGAGAGCGATGGAAATGACGTAACTGGTGGCTAATGCAAACAAGAGCCGGATACGCATGGGCACAGCGGGGTGTCCCACGCCTGGCAATGCAGTGAGTGCGGTGCCCACACGGGCGAACACCAGCAGCCAATGGAAAATTTCATCCACCAGTAAGTTCTGAAGTGTTAGCGACATCATTATCCTGATGGTGAAGCTTGATAATATATTCGTTTAGTTCTTCATAATAATCGGCCAGTTCGGACGAAATAAACGGCGCAAATATCATGAGGGCAAAGAACATGGCCAGCATTTTGGGCACGAAAGTGAGGGTCATTTCCTGAATCTGGGTAAGAGCCTGAAACAGGGAAATAATCAGACCCACAATCAAGGCGGTCATCAGTAAGGGCATGGATATTTTAATCAGCACCCACAGGGCATCGCGCGAAATATCAAGGACTTCCAATGGTTCCATGGGGTGGGGCTTCCTATCCCGAATCAGATTTGCATGCGCAGAATTTCCTGATAGGCGCCGATGACCTTATCCCGCACGGCGACCACGCTTTTCAAGGTGAGTTCCGCATTGGTGACGGCGGTGACCATCTCATGCAGTTCCGCTTTTTTAACCAGAGTTTTGATGCTGGTTGCTTCCCCACCATACTCGGTTTTCATGGATTTATTCAGGGATTCGGCCACCAGTTGGTCGAAGGCGGGTTTGAGAGGGGTGTTTTCCGCACCAGAGGGAATGACCAAACCTTGTTTATTTAGCCTCGGTTCCTGAAGGGCGGCCTGTGCTTCCGGGTTTTTGGCCAGTTTTGCGCTGTAATTGGAGGCTTGCTTATACGCGCTGATGGCATTGTTGTAGATAGAACTCATGGTGCGACCCTGCGTGGGAATCTGATAATAAGTGAGTATAACAGTAAAAGGCTTAGGAAGCTATTAGACAGAAGAGCTGAGAATACCGATGGTTTGTTGCAGCATACGTTTAGTGACTTCTACCACATTGACATTGGCTTCATAGGAGCGTTGCGCTTCCCGCAGATCCGACATTTCAATGAGCGGATTGACATTGGGCATGGTGATATAGCCATCCGGATCGGCGGCGGGGTGGTTGGGATCGTATTTTTTGGGGAGTTCGCCTTTCTGTACGCCGATGCGGTAGACTTCCACACGGTCTGCTCCCAGTTCCCGGTCGAAGTGGTTGCGAAAGCTGATGACTTTGCGGCGGTAGGGTTCGTCGTCCGGTGAGTTGCCCACGTTATCCGCGTTGGCGATGTTCTGCGCGATGATTTTCAGGCGTTCGGACTGTGCGCCCATGCCTGAAGATGCGATGTGGAGGGAATTCACTAGATCCATGGTGGGGACTCCCGTTTACTTACTGGTTGTTGCCAATGGCTGTGCGGAACAGCCCGGCAGTTTTTTGGTACAGGGTGGTGGTGGTTTGAAAATCAAAGGCGTTGTGGGACATTTTGGTCATTTCTTCTTCCACGTTTACGGCGTTGTTCACGGGCTTGATTTCAAATGTTTTTTTCTGCATTTCGCTTTTGAAGTCCGGTTGTTTGAAATGCATGCCCACGCTATGAATTTCCGAGGTGCGGCGCATTTGCAGGCGTGGGGTGTTGAGGCGGAGTTCTTTTTCAAAATCGGGTTCTGCGACATCCCGTGGGCGGTAGCCGGGGGTATCTACGTTGGCGATATTCTGCGACAGCACGTCCTGACGTTCACTATGGTAGGCCATTTTTGCCTGCATCATCTTCATGATTTTGATTTGCGTGAAATCCATGGGGTGCCTCAGGTGTTTTTGGTCGGGATGCGGTGTATGTACCTGTGTTGTGAAAGAAAGAATTGCAAGTTGCGTGCCAGAACAGGAAGCCATGCTGCCTGTAATGAGGCCGCGTTAGGGCGTGGTTAGGGAATATTAAACCCTTGTATGGTAGCATGGAAACTATATATTGTGAATCGAACAATCACACAAACACGACAGGTAGTTGTTATGTTGTATCTGGTACGTAAGGTGGGGGAATCCATCATCATCAATAATTCCATTGAATTGACGGTGGTGGAGGTGAAAGGCAAAAGTGCTAAGCTGGGGTTTAATTTCCCGCCGGATGCCAGTATTTTACGCAAAGAACTGTATGATAAAGTGACATCCGCGAATAAGGATGCTTCCAGCGGGGGGGCGGAAGATTTTGCCTCGCTGTTTGTGGAGGTCGATGTGACGGATGCGCCATGAACGCTGCATCCAACGGGCGTGATGACACAACGCTTAAGCCCGGAAGTCGGCTGGATATAGAAAGCCACAGTCCGGCTGAACCGTTGACCAATCCCACCAAAGCCGTGGCTTTGCAGATGCAGGGCGAGGAGAAAACGCCGGTCATTACGGCCATGGGGCGGGGAGCCATTGCAGAAAAAATACTGGCCTTGGCTTTTGAACATGGCGTGAAAGTGCGTCAGGATGCCGATTTGGTAGAGTTACTTTCCGCACTGGAAGTGGAGATGCCGATTCCGGTGGAAGCCTATCTGGTCGTTGCGGAAATACTCGCCTACGTGTACCGTGCCGGAGCAACCGCCGAACAGCGGGAGACAAAAGCAGCGCAGGCCGCGCAACAAGATGCCGGTAAGGACGCCGGAAATACGGTCTAGCGCGAGATGACAAGTGGATAGGGAAGGAGCAGCCAGATGACAGAGCAACCATGGGAAGCGCGGCTAGAGGTCATTGAGCAGTTTGTGGCAGATGCCTTACAGCAGGTGCAGGACGGTGTGGCTGTGGAATTACGTGGGCTGGATGCGGAAGTGGACGCAGTGTGCGAGCAGATTCTGGCGTTGCCGTTGGGCGAAACCACGGTAGCCCGTCAGCGGCTGGAGAATCTGGTAAAGCATTTGGAGATACTGAGCCAGTATATGCGGCCACAGCAGGAAGCTGTGCGTCGTCAGTTGGAAAGTTTGAACGTGCAGAAAAAAGCGCATCTGGCGTATAAAAAAACAGACGCTATGCCGGACTAACGCTGTCATGGGTGCATGAACGACCGCATGTGATGAGAGGTAGAATGCAGGATATTCAATATATTCGGTTTGTGGCGGCGCTGGCATTGGTGCTTGGCTTGGTGGCGCTGGCAGGGTATTTACTGCGGCGGTTTGGTAGCCACTGGTTGCACGGACGTCGCCAGCCGGAGGCTCGACGCTTGCAGCTGTTGGAAACACTGGCGTTGGATACCCGTAACCGGGTGGTACGCATTGCGGATGGTGAACGGGAGCATGTGCTGCTATTGGGGGCAGCCGGAGCGATTGTGATGGAAAGCCGGGCACGGGAAGTGGCCACTCTAACGTCAACGCCCACCCCCACTCCTGTATCCGCACCGTCTGTCAATACTCGAAAAGGAGCCAAACATGCGTAGGTTCTGGAGTTGCCGACAGATGCGATGCGCAATGGGTCTGGCCATTGTGGCAGGGCTGTTGTGGCTTGGGGGTATGGGCAATGCCTGGGCGCAAAGCCTGAATTTGGATTTGGGCGATGGCGGGTCTTCCAGCGCGCGTATTATTCAGATTGTTGCCTTACTGACGGTGATTTCTCTGGCGCCGTCTCTGTTGATGATGGTGACGGCCTTTATACGGATAGTGGTGGTACTGGCCTTATTGCGTACCGCTCTGGGGGTGCAGCAAACCCCGCCTAACCCGGTGATTATCTCTCTGGCATTATTTTTGACCTTTTTTGTCATGCAGCCGACCTTTCAAAAAGCCTATGAAGATGGGGTATTGCCGCTGATTGAGGAGGAAATTACCGAACAACAGGCCTATGAGCGGATTGTGGAGCCGTTTCATGCATTCATGATGAAAAATGTCCGGCAAAAAGACCTTCAATTATTCATGGATATGGCCAATAAAACTTACGATACACCCGAAGATACGGATCTTCGGGTACTGATTCCCGCTTTTATGATTAGCGAATTGAAGCGGGCATTTGAGATTGGGTTTTTGTTGTTCATTCCCTTTCTCATTATTGACATGTTTGTGGCTTCCACGTTGATGTCCATGGGGATGATGATGTTGCCGCCGGTGCTCATTTCTCTACCGTTTAAGCTCATCTTTTTTGTGATGGTGGATGGATGGTATATGGTGGCGGGGTCACTGGTGGAATCCTTCAAACAGGTGATGGAATAGAACCATGCAGGCAAGTGATGTCATCGCTTATCTGAAAGCGCACCCAAATTTTCTGGAAGACCACCCGGAGCTGGTGGCACTGCTGACCCCCCCTGCGTACCGTGCCGGAGAGACGGTGCTGGATATGCAGCGTTTTATGGTGGAAAAACTGCGTAGTCAGATTGATTTATTGCAGGGGCAGTTTCGGCAAATGCTGGCCTATGCTCGCGATAATCAGACAGCGTTACAGCAAGTGCATCATGCCTGTTTGCAGCTTTTACCCTGCACCAGCCGTAACGCACTGTTAGCGGTGATTCATGAGCAGTTTCCGCAGTGGTTTCGGGTGGATGTGGTGCGCCTGCTGACCGAGGCAGATGTATTGCAACAGGGGAATCTGGATGATCCGGAAGGTATGATGACGGTTCCGGTGGGGACGTTGAAGCCTTTGTTGGGACACGGAGATGTACGGCTGGGGTTGTTAGAGGATGTGGAAACGGAGCTGGCCAGCCGTCTATGTGGGGGTAGCAGCCCGATGATTGCCAGTTATGCTCTGGTGGATGCGGGGGAAAGCGCGCAGGGCTATGCGCGGGCGCTGTTATTTGCCACGCGGGATGCGGAATGTTTTGAAGAGGGGCAGGGAACCGATATTTTACGTTTTCTGGGTAAGGTGGTGGCGGAATTGCTGACGAAACACTGGGAAACCTAGTGCGCGGTTACCAGCAGTGAATCAGCGGAAAACAGGAAATATGCCGATGCCGAAGCAACAGGCGCATCTATCTCTTTCGCGTGGGACGACGGCCAGCCAGCGGAGCGATGCCGTAGGATTGGAGCATGCGCGTCTGGCATTGGCAGAGATCACCAAAGGCAGCAATTTACAGCCTCTGGTGCTGGGGTGGCTGGACTATCTGTTGGTAGAGAAAAACCGCTCTCCTAAGACAGTGATTGCCTATGCGGGGGATCTATTGCATTTGTTGCAGGCGATGCGGCCATTGCATCCACAGGATTTTCATGCCGATGGTCTGCAGGCGTGGACGCTGATGCAGTTTCGGCAATGGTTGGCAGCACGGCACCAAGCTGAATATACATCAGCATCTACGCGCCGCGCACTTTCTGCCGTACGGCAGTGGTTTGACTGGTTGGCCAAACGGCACCATGTGACCAATGCCGCCATTATGCATGTGGTGATGCCGAAAGTGCGTCCTCCCCTGCCACGTGCCCTAAGCGTAGGGCAGGCAAAAGCGGCGGTAGAGGAGATAGAGACTCTGGCGGCGCAGGATTGGGAAGCCAGCCGCGACAAAGCCATATTACTCCTGCTATATGGCGCCGGGTTGCGTATGGGAGAAGTACTGGCCATACGCCTGAGTGACTGGCAAGGCGGCCAGTTGCGTGTGCGCGGTAAAGGCGGCAAGCAACGTATGGTGCCGCTACTTTCGCTTATTAACCGGGCGATGGAAGAATATGTCAGGCAATGTCCCTTTCCACCCTTGGCAGAGGAGCTGGTGTTTGTCGGGGTGCAGGGAAAGCCGCTACAGGCGGCTGTGATGGCGCGGCGCTTGATAGTGCTGAGGCGTGCGATGGGCTTGCCGGAACATATGACTGCACATGCGTTCCGTCATTCTTTTGCGACGCATTTATTGGCCAGTGGGGGCGATTTGCGCGAAATTCAGGAATTGCTGGGTCATGAAACACTGGCGACTACCCAGCGATATACGCAGGTGGAGACCGAGCATATGCTGCACCTGTATCAGTCTGCGCATCCACGGGCATGATGTTTTACGAAGGAGTATGCTGAGCGGGTTAGCCCCGACCGCTACCTCTGGATTGATTGGCTTTACGCCCCTGTTCGACAAATTGTTGGTATAGCTTTTCGATCAGCGGCAGAGCGATACTCTCGGCGATATTGGGGGGGCGTTCCCGCTGGGCTTGCAGCACTTTCCCCCGCATGGCTTCCTGCTGGACGTGAACTGGGCGCTCAGGATGCAGGATCACCAGATCAGGCTGGTTTTGCCGCCGTGCCAGACCGATGATCGTTTCAAACGCCTTATGCAGCATGCCCGGTAGTTTTAGTGAACTGGCGAGCAAACCTTCATCCTGCCGGAGCGGGGTGCCTTTTCCGGCAACGGTCGTTAGCAGACCATAGAGTACTGTCCGGTCAACTTCTCCGGTACGGAAGGCGGCAAATAGACTCTCGATATGTTTTTGCGGTTGCGCTTTCAGGGTGGTCATGGCATCGCCCCGACCCACTAAACCCCGCATCATGGCAACCAGATAATCTTTTTTCATCTCGTAATCCGGGTGGGTTGGGTGCTGGTTCAGAGCGGCAAGTTCTTCGCGGATGACGGTGCTAATAACATCCGGGCCAAGGTTTTTATCCTGTTGTGTACGAATAATAATTTTGCCCATCAGTGCGCCAAGCACTTCTTTTTGCGCTGGCGTGGGGGGGACGAAGGAAATGGTGCCGTTCTCATGGAACAGGGAGTGGATTGCGGCGATATCGTACATGTAGATATGGATTTCTTCTCCACGGTGCGAAGGAATAATCTCGATATTCATGTTGCGTCCATGACGATCAAGATCCTGTAATTCTCCGCGCAAGGTCTGATAATTTTCTGCTGCTTCCAGACCCAGAGCGATATCTTCTCTACGTTTTTGCCCACCCGGTACATCAACGGGTATAGCATTGAAATGAATGCCCGGTGCCTGACTGTTGAGTTTCCAGTCCTGTCCGTGGTCACGCCATTCGACAACGTGAAAATGCACGGTACGATGATTGCCGATTTTGATGCGCAGGCCATCGAAATTACGGGTCTGGATAGCTGACTGTTCTTTCAGCAGGTCGTAATCGGTTTCGACTCTGGACATCCGCATGGCATATTGTGCCATGTCACGCACAGGTTCAAACTCTGGTCGTAGAGGAATAAATTTATTCAGTGTTTCAATGATGATACCAAATTGTCTGCGGGCGATGGTCTCAATGTTTTTGCGCTTCAGCGTCAGTACTCCGGCATCGGTGGAGACGGCATATTGATAACGTCCACCGCCCAATAATTTTCCGATACGACCGAGCTGTTGCCGCGTTTCTACTCCATTGCCGCGAACCGGGTCATCAATCATGGCTTCATCCATACGCTCAAAAATATTCCAGCGTAGCGGTAAATCCACCTGGCTTTTGGAGCCTTCCATATCCCTGCGCACATCTTCGGGCGTTGAAGGGTGGCCATGAATAGCCTGTGCGAAAGTATAGCCGGCTGGCCCCAAAGCGCTGAGTACCCGCATGGCGGTTGCGCCGATACCTTTTTGACGATGAATACCCCGACTTTCTTCCACATCGCGCGCGCCCGCTGCGACCATGAGTCCGCCGAGCAGTATACGTTTTTCCGAATCGCTATCAACGCTATCCATATAACAGCGCACCAGCATTTTGATGTCTTCTGCGTGCGGCTCACCTTCAGGTAGCGCCCGCATCAGCACATGCTCCATCACCTGTGGTAACAGGGTTTGCGTATTGCGGCTGGGCGGAAAGAGCATTTGCGAAATCATGATGCTCTGTACATCCTGAGAGCCGACCCAAAAATTGCGGTGCAGGTTTTTCATCACCGCATAGAGACCCTCATTATCCAGCCGCCAATGCTTGCTGCGGATATGGTTTTGATAGGAGTTTCCGTGCGCGGAAGTGACATCCAGCCGGTCTAGCAATAATTGGCAATTCTGGTCAGTCGCTGCACCACAGAGAAAATCAGCCACCGCTTTGGCGCGTTCGGGGTCATCCCCGGCCAGATTCAGGCCGAGGTCTGTGATGGAAGCTTCCAGATGTTTATGCAGCAAAGACATTCCACCCAACGCTCCCAGCCGGTCGCGGGTGACGAAACTATTGGTGCGCTGGGTTTCCGTTGCTTCTGCCAGACGTGCGAAAAGTGCAGGAGCGTAAAGACCAACCGATTCCTGAAATTGTGGTATATCCTTCCCTTTGTTGTCCTGTTGCAGCATCCATGAGTCATGCAAAATCTGCTGATACTGTTGGTCCCACTCTGCTGTCATGGGATCCACACCCAACCGCTCGGCATGGATGGACACCCAACCATTGATGATGCGGTCGCGGTTGTCGGGGTTGCCGAGCTTGAGCTGCCGCATGATAGACTGCAACGCCTGTAGGCGTGCCTGCGGATCAGAAATGGCGAGAGCCAGATCCGTGAGTCGGGTTTCCATTTGTTCCTGAAGTTCAGGGTAGTAAGACAAAAGGTAATAGGGATGCGAGGTATAGGTTTGGATGGCTTCCAGCATGGCGGCTGGTTCTGTTTCGTGGTGCAGATGCCAGACGACCTGCGTTGGTAACCGTTCGACCAGCAGCTTGTCCAGCGTATGATCCACATTCATGCAGGCATAGGCATATTGTTCCAGCCGTTTGATCTCTGACGGAGGGATGAATTCCTTTGGCGATTGCTCAAGCGCATGGCGCATTTGTTCTGCTACGGCATGGGCAAACAGCTGGCAGGCATGGTGCCCGATGGACCAGCGGATATCCTGATCCAGTTTATCTGCTGGCAGAGAGGAATCCAACGTTTGTGGCGCTTTCTGCTGAAGCACGCGCAGGACACTGTAGGTTTCGCCATAGATTTGCTGGATGAAGGGGAGCAAGTCCGACAGGTTTGCCACATTGTCGTAGCCAAGAACTGTCTGGAGAGAGATCACAGGGCGTTGCGATGCTTCATAGGGATGCCGTTGCGGATCAAGCTCCAGATGACGGCATTGCATCAGGGTGAGCAGGCGGTCATGTTTGGTAAACATGTGATAGGGGTCTTCCAGAACCAGCCGTACCAGCGGGTGTTGCAGGCTTGCACCCACTTGTCCAAGCCAGGTTTCATCGCGCAGAAAACCATCACCACATAATAAACTGACCAGCGATTGGGGTTGTTCTGCAAAGCCTTTTGCCGCCCCAAAATCTGGGTGATGCAAGGGGAAGAAAGCCCGGTAGATAATCGGCTTCCAGTGGTCGGGGTCTGATTGGAGAAGTTTCTCGATCTCTGCCGCCAGTTTTTCGCTGGAGGGATGCGAAACATCCGGCAGGAAACTGAGTGGAACCATCAATGCCGTGCGGTAGTCGGTCAGGAATTGCTGTAAGCCTTTGCCATCTTCTTCGGCAATCCGGCTCCAGTCGGCGTTGTTCGATTGCAGCAGGCTATTGTAATGGGAATGCTTGATCCAGATACGCTCCTCATGCTCGGCATAAAGGCGGAAGGGGTAGCTGAGCCATTCGAAGGTTGCCTGACGGCGCTCTTCGGGGAAAAATGCCTGAATCTTCCCCTCGGATTCACGTAGAATTTCATCCAGCATGCGACTGGTTTCTTGCACATGATCATCCGCATATGCCATTAAGTCAGGGTCATCCCCATGCAAGTGGCTTTCCAGCCATTGGAACTGGCCGCTGAACCAGCCCAGACGCTGATCATAACGGTTGCGAGGCAGTTGCCGATACCCTAGTAGTGCGCCTTCTGGGGTCACAATGTAATCATGCAGGGAACGGATGCCGGGCGTGGCAATGACGGGCGGCTGTGGTGGGTTATCTCCAGACTGTTCAAGCAAGTGACCACTGACGCCTAGCAAGCCGAGTGCGGTGCGCATGGCATCCGTGAGCTTTTTTACGCGCATCCATGGCAGAACGGGTGCTGTTGCTGCTGCGTTATTTAGTGCTGTCTGTATTTGCTCTGCATCTGCTTGTTCTGGGAGTGCATCCAGTGCGTTATAGGCTTGTTGCTGTGTGTGACTCACCTGCGCCGGCGTGGGGGTTAGGGGCTTGAACCCATCATGGAAACGTACCGTGCGC
>CAZIGK010000030.1:20408-22745 GCA_964538615.1 uncultured Rickettsiales bacterium
GGAGAGATCACGTTGCTGCATGGCAGGCAACAGACGCATGTCATCGGCATACACCTGCAACAAGCGATGAATTTCACGCGCTGAACGGATAGCTTCTTCATCCGTTGTGGCATGTGAGAAAACGCGTGCGGCTTCGTCCAGCAAACGGTACGGGCCAAGCGGTGGTATATATTCGTCTTTCAATGAAAACTGATTTTCCAATCTGGCGACCGATTGGTAAATGCCATAAAACACGTTCGATCCCAGAGGTTGTAGAGGAGAGTTGGCTGACTGTGCAACCTGCAATGCTGTTAAGTGACGAACCATGTGTAGATGAACTTGATGGGCTCTGTCCTGCAGGTGATCCGGCAACGCATTGGGGAAGATTTTCAGAACATTGGAATCCTGACGACCGGATACATTATTCTGTGGGTTTATGCCTTCCTCAACCTCTTGGGCAAGCCGTTGATAGAGACGAGAAACTGCGGTGAAATACTGTTGCAGCACCGGTTCTTCGTACGACTCGATTCTGCGGATGGAATGTCCCAGTTCCGTCTCACGCTGCGTCCTGTATACGGGATCGGTCTGTTGTCGCAGCAGTTCCAGTAATGCCTCATAACAGGCTAACATGCGCTCCGCCGGATCAGGATAGGCGGTAGCCAACGCAGCGAAACGATCTTCCATTTCGGTTTCAAAACGACGTGGAACCCGCACCTGTTGCCCCAGCCGCATGAGGAATGCCGGTGCGTCACGGTGATCGACTGTCCGTTCATAACCCTTGCTGTCCATCGCTGTGAACGTATCTTCCGCCATGCGATAGCCAACGGGATCGGATGGATGGGTGGACGCGATAATACTCAGTCCTTCCCAGAAGCCAATTTTGGGTGCCTTATCTGTTTTACGGCTTTCCTCTCCATAACCGAAGTGTCGGTACCAGTCGATCATACCGTGTATATCTTCTCCGGCGGCATGTACGATTTGCAGTGCCAGTTGCTCTGCCATCACTTCTTCAGGTTTGCCATAGCGAACATCGCCAAATTTTCGGCGAATAAATAAATGTGCCAGCTCATGTGCGACCAGATGCATGACAACCCGGCGGGGTAAGGGAGCCTCCAGAGGCTTTTCTGACTGGTAATGCAGGTTTTCCATCATGCCGCGGGTCAGGGTGAGAAGACCGGCATCCCGCTGACGATGATATTGCATGGAGGCGTTGGGCTGGGTGCTATCCTGAATGACGTAATGCAATTCCTGATCGAGGGGGTTATAGCCTTCATCGCTAAGAAAGGCACGAATGACAGGTGTGGCTTTCTCCAGCATTGGGCGAACCAACGCTTCCATTTCTTGCTGGAACTCTAGTCGAATTGGGTCATTGGGATGCAATAGACGGTTTTCGTCCAGCCAGACGGCCATTTGCTCGTCCGTTCCACCAATCAATTCTCGCAGACGATTGTCCACAAAAGCACTCCAAAACCTACTGCTGCCATTGTGAGGTTATGCGCAACCGTTGACGCTTCCATGAAGATACCATGAAATTTTTATGACAATTGGCTTACGCCTCGATGACCACTGCTTTGCGATCCTCGTTGATGGCGACATAGATAAACTCGCCTTCGGTCACTTTCTCTCTCAGAGTGGCCGCGTTCGGTTGGCGGCAACGGCGTTCGACCCATGTTTCGATTCTGACCCGGATGCTGGTGCGTCCGATACGTACAATCTCGCCGTAGCACTCGACGCAATCGCCAATATAGACCGGTAGGTGGAAGGTCATATTTTCAACGGCCACTGTTACTACCCGGCATCGCGCCCGGTCACGGGCAACGATACCGCCTGCCAGATCCATCTGACTTAAAATCCAGCCGCCGAAAATATCGCCATCGGCATTGGCATCTGCCGGCATGGCGATGACCTTGATTTCGGGAATACGTCCCTGCGGGGTGTGGGTAGGCATAGGGGGCGACCACAGTTTTTATTCCAAATTAAGAACAACAGTATAGCGTCTGCACGTTTATCAATCATGAATAGGTGGTGTTTTTTTCCTGAAGCCAACGTGGATTGCATGCGGAAGCCGATACGTGCGATGGCGCACACGGGTATATCGGGCGTTGCCCTTGCAGCGATAGGCGTATGGTGAACCCACTTCGTGGCTTCTGACACCCAACATCTGACCAACAAAAAAGCCACCTGAAAAGGTGAAGAGAAAGGGCGAAGGTGGCGGGATTATGCTCGCACAGCATCGGTGATGCTGGCTGCGCGGCAAAGACTAAGCGTTGCTTCTGGCGTTGCCCTTGCAACGCTAAGCGTATTGTGAACCCACTTCGTGGCTTCTGACACCCAACATCTGACCAACAAAAAAGCCAC
>CAZIGK010000031.1:0-22088 GCA_964538615.1 uncultured Rickettsiales bacterium
AGCAGCGGAGGGATTTGAACCCCCGACCAAGGGATTATGATTCCCCTGCTCTACCGCTGAGCTACGCTGCCACAAAACGGAAACAAAGCGGAGATAATATGTTTGGACAGAGAAGGCAAGTGCTTTTATAGTTCTTTGAGCCTTTGTCCATCACGCAATCAGGGTGAAATCATGCACAAAAGACGGGAAGATACAGGCCCCGCACACAGTAAAAAGATTGTTTTAACGTCACTTTTTCGTGATTTTAGACTGCATACCACGCAGGGTATCTACCTGCTTGCCACCGTGCTATTGACTCTCGGCTTCCTCCTGAAACCCACCCCCGCTCAGGCAGAAGATGTCTGTGAATGCATTATGAACCGCATGGCAGAGGCCGCCGCCGCCCGCATGTGTTACAGTTGGGGAGGGGGACGTACAGGCGACCCTTCGCTGCAAGGGGTAGATTGCTCTGGTCTGGGCATCTGGGCAGCCAATGCCTGCGGTGTTCCTTTATCAGGCAATGTGGCATCTTTCCGTAACTCTGGTCAGCGTAAAGAAGCCCGCATCGCAGACCTTCTGAACAACACCACTGGTGAATGCGGCGCTGGCGTGTTTGAAATTGGGGACGCCTACACCATTGACTTTTCAGGCAATGGCTCACTGGATCACGTATTGTGGTTCGGTGGCTGTACAGAAGATGGCACCCCCTATTTCTGGGAATCCACCACCATCAATTACAGCGGCATGCCACCGGACAGTAATGCCGGGGTTCGACAAGTCTTGGTACAACCGGGTATCGCCTTTCTGGATAACGGCTACACTGGCACCTATGATGTACTCCCCCAATGCGAAATGGATGATTTGGGCGAACCCGTCATTGATCAGGCGAAAGTGGCTGCCGCCTCTGGAGACATATGCCCCGCTGGTACCATGGTTGGGGGTGCCAGTGGCCCTACCGGTCTTTTCGCATGGCAATTCCCCACAAAAGAAGGCGACGGACTACTACTCTGGTGGGAATTGGGCCCCAACAGCGGTAATGCCGGCCCTCAACCAAGCGAGTTATGTCCGGGGGATGTCGTCAGTGATCAATGCAACTTTAGCTTTTTACCCCCCAAACCGCCTCATAACTGCCTGACAGGAGACGGCATTAATCCCTGCCGTTACACAGAAGCAGACTATCGCATCTTCACAGATGGCGTCTTTACGGGCGTACCGGGCGCCCTGCCCCATTTTGCCAGTTCTTTGCGTCCCTGCAATGAAACCCGCAAAACCCGCACCATGAAGTTCTTCTTCCAGCAGGAATATGTCTATCCGGAAAACCCACCGCCCCAAACCCCCGGTAAAGACCGCACCGAATACGCGTATTATTACCTGCCGGAATGTTATGGGCTTCGCCAGAAACTCAACCCCGCCATCAAAGGGCTGCAAGAACAAATTCAAAACGCCCTGAAAAAATATTACCGCGCCAAATACGATACCTATTCCACCGGGCGCATCGCCAGCGGCGAAATTGCCGCCTCCGCTTCAGATACAGTGGAAATCGGTGAATTAAACCGACAGCTCGCTGACCTGAAATCACAGCTCATGGCGTGTGAGCATATTCAGGGAGCTTCCAGCGATATTTACGATGACTACTTCTCACTCGCCTGCAAAAACGGAGACTCCCCCTCCGGCCCACAGCCGGGGCTACCCGCCAAGGAAAATAAAAAGAAACTGGAAGAATGTGTCAACGAACATATTGAAAAGCACAAAGACCATGAAATTGTAGCTGAATCTCTGGGCTTGAGCGCACCGCTGGGCATTCATGAAAATCTCTGCCGCAAAATTCCGCAAATCCGTGGCTGCAACCCTGAAGGCCACGAACCATACGAACGCATCTATAACCACAATCACCCCTTCGCCCCACGGGACGATGCCCACCTGCAAACCTATGCAGGCCCGACATTTGGCTATCCCAAAACCACAGAAACCTGTCAGGATCCACGCTCCGGACAAATCATCCCCATTGTCAAAGATACCCTGTGCGAAACAGGCATGGATCGCCGCAAAGCCTTTGAAGCCTGCGAAATTTGCAAAGGCAAAAAAGCCACAAGCTTCGGGGAGTCTCAATTTAGTAATCGCGATGACTGGGAAGATGCCGATTGCGATAGCGTCTCATCCCGCCTGCAAGAACCACGCTGCTACACCTGTAACCTGAACTGCAACCCCTTCTGGTGGCCGCAATGCAGCCAGCATGACGGCATCCGGGACGGTTATACAGACGTCTCCATGCAAACAGTTGGCATCTGCTGTAATATTCTTCGCTATCAGGTCGTGCCGGATAATATGTTGCTGTGGCGTCAGAAGAAAAGCAATGCCTACATCAATTCCAGTGTTTGGCGGGATCTGGGCTACGAAGCCGAAGGAGCCGTAGATCTGTGGGAACATTCCCCCGCAAAAGATGGGAACAATGACTACGATGCCTTCCCCTACATATGGGATAGCACCAATATCCTCTTCAGAAGCCCGGCTGAGTGGGATCACCTGTCCAATTACTTTAACAACATGTTCCGCTCCCCCATTTCCAAAGTGCCGGAACTCACCCCCGGTGACGATGAACCACGCACGGTCAAGCCTTACATGCAATGGTATGATCACACTCAGGGGCGCCCACAATGTAAAGGGGACTTTGACATGATTAAAGGCATTGGCGAACCGACACGCCAATGCAATATCGGCGGTTTTGAAGAAATGAAGCTCTATCAGGCACGCTGCTTTACCTTCTTTGGCATTCACTGCCTGTGCGACTATGAAAAAACCTTCAAGATCGGCTCTGCCGAAGAATATGTCCTCATGCGCGCAGGCGTCAGTATGATCAAAGGCGCAACCGACTATAGCAGCAGCAAGGTGACCCGTCAGGCTTCCCGTATCTGGCCTTTAAGCTGGAGAGGCTACATCAGTGAGCCACAAGATCCGGAACAGGCCATCCGCGATGGTCGCCCACCGCTGCGCTTCCCCTACGCGAACGGTCACTACGAAACCGTGAAAAGCGCCATTGATACCGGGCTGGATAATGCCATGCCGGGGGATATCATCATCTACCATTCATACATGGAAAATGATGGCAATATGCCGGATAGCTATCGTCTGCCGCATGTGGCCTACGTGGAATATGCCCACACCAAAAAAACCTGCGAGAATGCCTACACCGCACCCGGTGCCGGCCCATCAGAATCCTGTAGCGGGGATAACCCTAACTATTACATCATCGTGTCAGAATATAATTACGGCAAGTTCCCGGATCAGTGTGGCAATACCGACCGCTGGGGCATTGAAACCCGCCGCACCCTATGGAAAAACATGCCGCAATATTTTGAATATAACGGCCACCGCAAACCGCGTCCCTTCCCGGCGGATGTCAAACAACACAACCCCACCCTCTCCTGTCAGGATCCCGCTCTGACCGAGTGTAATGAAGACCTGTGGGATAAGGTGGAGGTCTATCACCCGTTGAAAGATGTCCGGCGCAGCAGCTACAAACCAACAGAAGGTAAAGTTCCTAACCGCCCAAGCATCCATGACATACCGGAACAAACGGAAGCAGAGGTCATACCCTATAACAGCCTCGTATCCGGTGGAGAATATTCTATCATCAACGGGCCATCCGTCTGTCCGGATACCATGGCACGCCTGCTACAACGCATGGGTTCCAATATCCCCCCCGATGAGGCAGCGCAAATATGGAACATGCTAACGCAAGCGGGTATTGATCCAACCTTCTGGCTGGCGCAGTGCGGCAAAGAAAGCCAATGTGGCGCCACAGGCATTGGCCGTCCACCCTGTCATAACATCCACGGTGTGCGCCCCAATGATTATGATGGCGGCGGCATTTGCCCCACTCGCAACGACTTCAGCAGCTACCCAAGTTATACCGCCAGTGTGCGTGGATGGATCTTAACCATGACCACCCGTGGTATTTATGCGGATGCTGGTCGCACCACACCGGAAACCATTGCGCCCATCTATGCCCCTGCATCGGACGGCAATGACGAAGCCCAATATATCCAATTCATGAGGGATTATATGGATTTCGCTCGTGGTAACGAGCCAGACGCCTCCCGTTGTGGCATTACCCCTCCTGAAGAAGAAGAGGAGGAGGAAGAAAATGAAGAAGAGGAGGAGCATGCCACCACTGCCCCCACCCAGTGCTATGAAGAACTGAACAACCTCAACCCATCCGATTTTGCTGCGGGAGAAATGTTTGAAAAAGCCATGCGTGACCGTGATGCAGGCTGCGACCCGCCAACAGGCTTGCGACGCATTCCCGGCCCACCGGTTGGTTCCATTCTGTTCACGACCATGATTACGCCAAATGAGGCGAACGATCCGGAAGGCACAGGTATTATCCCCGTTTCGCAGGACATCAACCCGACTGAACAAGCTCGCCCACCAGAGTTCAATAACGGTATGGGCAGCGGTGGCCCCGGCGAGTATCCGGGTGTTGGCGGCCCTGGCAGTGGTTCAGGCAGCCCCGGCAGTCCTGGCACTCCCGGCAGCCCTGGCAGCCCTGGCAGTCCTGGCAGTCCCGGCGGCGGTGGCGGTGGCGGCGGAACCGATGCCGATTGTGATAAAGTCTCGACAGACTGGGCAGATATCAATACCACCTGTAGCGGTCCGTTTGTAGACGCCTTCGATGACCTGTTCTACAGCCTGTTGGATATTACGGAAGGTATCCGTGGCAACACCTCCTATGGCGGTATCACGCTAGCTGGTCTCCCACCGGAAATTGACCCTGCCCGCTTCCCGGAAGATCGCAATCCTTTGGTCAAACCCCTGTGCACCATTCCCGTATTGGATAGCTGCAAGGATGCCCCTTTCTGCTTCATCTACCCGGAATGGGGACGCTGCGATGCGTGGGGATTCCAGCGCAAAACCTGCAAGCTGAATGAATGGCACTACACGTCAGACCGCATGCTGGCAGATGATCCACGCACCTCGCTCTACCGTAACCGTGGCTACAGCAATGATTTTGTGGTGGACTACCTGCAAACGCAAGGCTTCCTGAATGCGGAGGAAAACCCTAAAGCCAACATGTGGTCGCAAATTATGCTGAAGCGCACCCCTATTGAATGGATTCAGCATCTTTCCGGTGAAACCTGCTGGATGCTGGGGGATCGCAGTTGCCCCAGTGGCTCCGGTGATGTCAACCGATTGATCTGGCTATGGAACAAATACAATCAGGATGACGATATCTACGACATTAACACCAGTGTCTGGCAAAATATCCAAATTGGCAAGACCGTTGCCGTCATGGTGTCGGATAAGTATTTCCGTGGTCAGGCAGGCATCGTCACCGGGGTCAACCCGTACCAGCAATGCGTAAACATTGCGTCTTCCAACTGGCTGAAAGGAGAGTGTACCTCCCTCGGCAGCCAACAGTGGGATGTCACCAATTGCTATCAGGTCACGGATAGCTTTGCCAAAAGCTGCATCCGCACCTGTGTACCGATTAACAAAATCGCCTTCATGTGGAATGCGGTGTTAGACAACACTCCCCCACCACCTGCAAATTAAGGACAGGACGCCATCTGCCTTCAGGCAGAACGAAAAAAAGAGGGGGCGCCAGCCCCCTCCCCCATGATGCGCAATGAATGGTCATACTCTGCCATAGACACTGACAAACCCGATCACTCACACCACGACGCGGTAATATTCCTCCGCTTGGGCAACCCCGCCACCATCGCCAATATGTAGCCACAGGTTATCATGTGCCAAACCTTGTACCGGATGCTGCCGTTCGTCAGCCAGAGCCTGACGAAACATCGTACCCAATGAAAAAACAGGAATATCTCCCTCGCGCTGCCATTGCTGAAGATAAGGTTTCAGCATGGTCGGATCCATCAATTGCACTCCGGCAAATACATGGGTTGGCGGGTGAGTCGCATCCGGCAAATGAATCATCCCATCCGCATCCAACACAAAATCACCTTTTCCCTCATAACCAAGGCTCTGCGCAGGGTCAGCCATGAGTAGCAGGCAATGACATTCCTCTCGCATGGCAAAGCGTGCGGCCAGCCGATGCAAGGCAAGCTCTGCTCCATCCACCCAGGTAATATCCGAATTAACGACATAAAACAGGTCATCTCCCAGATGAGGCAATGCTTTCAGCAATCCCCCGCCGGTTTCCAATGGCACCTCCTCGCGGGAGAACACCACCTCCACATCTTTTCGTTGCTCCACATGGGCAATCAGTTGGTCAGCGCGGTAACTGGCATTCATCACCACCCGCTCTATTCCCGCCTGCACCAGCTTATCCAACACCCGGTCTATCAGGGTACGGCCAGCCACCGGCACCAGCGGCTTGGGAATATCATCGCGGTGGCTTCGCATCCGCGTTCCAAGCCCTGCCGCAAACACCATGGCGGTTTGAGGTATCCGTACCGGTTGTTGCATCACGCCTTCCCCATCACATCCGCAGGGAAATGCTGGCGCAACCATGCGGCAACCGGCGTCAGCATCGGGTGCTGCAAGTCACGCCACACATAGCCCCACACACGGGGTAAATACTGCAAGTAACGGCGTTTACCATCGCGTTCACATAACCGTGCAAACACCCCAACAATCTTCAGGTTACGCTGCGCCCCCAAAATCGCATACGCATCACGGAAAGCACGCCCCGCCTTCTCATCTTTACCAAAACGCTCGGCAATATAATAATTCAGCATATCGGCCGCCACCTCCGGGCAGACATCCCGCCGCGCATCCTCCAGTAGGGATACCAAGTCATAAGCCGCACTACCCCACAGGGCATCCTGAAAATCCAGCAGACCCAGCCGCGCATTGCCTTCCCGCTCTGGCAACCACAACAAATTTTCCGCATGATAGTCTCTCAGCACCAGCGTTTGCGGGCTATGCTGCATCACATGCGCTAACGGCTCCTGCCATAGGTTCAGAAAAGCCTGCTTATCCGCATCACTCAGGTTCACTCCTACATGCGGCGCAAACCAATCCAGCAAAATCCGCAATTCACGCAGATACGCTTCAGCATCATACGCTGCCACATCGGCCAGATTCTGCGCATCCCTCAGGGATAACAGCACATCCACCGCCTGCCGATAATAAGCCAGCTCCTTTGCAGGCAAATGATCCAGCAAAACCCGAATCAATCCCTGCCCCAAATCTTCCAGCAGCAAAAAACCGTGGCTAATATCCGCAGCAATAATCGAAGGTGCACTTAACCCCCGGTCTTTCAGGTAGCGCGCAATTACAATAAATGGCTGCACGTCTTCTTGGGGAGGTGGAGCATCCATCAATATCCAGCGCCGCCCCTCCTTATCCACCAGCCGCTCATACCGACGAAAGGACGCATCCCCTGCAATCGGGGTACGCTCAAACGGAGCATTCGGCTGCTGTGCCAAAAACGCCTGCAACAACGTCTCTCGTGGGTTTGCATCGGCCACGCTATTGTGGTTTCGCACTTCGTCCATCACCATGGCTACATCACCTGCTGAAACCATTGCCGCATCGCTCCTGTCGCGTGAATCATCAGTTGCCGCTGCATGGCCTCGCCGCCTGCAACTGTCTCCAGCCTGATTGTTAGCATATCCAACGGGGCAATGGATAGAATTTTTTCCGGCCATTCTACCAATAGCAAATGTGTGGCAAAGGCTTCATCCATCCCCAGTTCATAACATTCGTCTTCACTCTCCAAACGGTATAGATCCACATGCCATACCTCGGGTGTTCCTTCCGGCTGATAAGGCTGCACCAGCGTAAATGTCGGGCTAGGCACAGGATAGGTATCACATTGCATCAACCGACGGATAAACGCACGACTAAAGGTCGATTTTCCCGCCCCCACGTCTCCTATCAGCGCCACCAGCCCACATGGACACCCCGTTTGTTGCCATGCCTCTGCAAAGCGTGCGGCCAATGCCTGCATCGCCTGTTCATTCTCCACCAGCAACCGCATTTCCCGCATCGCGTCGCCCGGTATCATGATGCCTGTCCAGAAATCGTGGTCATCCCCATAGGGTAGAGGCAGCGCACACAGGTGCCCTTCCCTTCTTCAGATACCAGCAACACCTGTCCACCGTGCAATTCCGTAAAGCGCTTCACCATGGCTAAGCCCAACCCTGCACCGGCCTCCGCATCCGTTGCATAAAGCGATGTAAAGAACCGCTCAAACACCCGTCCATGCTCTTCGGCAGCAATCCCTTTTCCTTCATCACGCACCCACAGTTCAATCGCCTCCACATCACCATCTGCTGTGGTCATATGGGTTGCGCGTGCGCCCATCTCCACGACCGCCCCTGTGGGAGAAAATTTCAATGCGTTATGGAGAAGATTAAACAAGACCTGCTTTACCCGCGCATCATCCGCACGCATGCGTAAATCATCATCGGCCAAAACCAGCTGCACGCGCTGTTGCTGCTCCTTCGCACGTTGCCCCAGCATCAGCATCACTTCTTCCAGCATATCCCGCACGGAAAATTCTGTCATATCCAATGACATTTGCCCCGCAGCAATGGTGGTCAGATCCAGAATATCATTAATCAGGGACATGAGTTTATGCGATGCCTGATTGATCGCATCCACATATTCCCGCTGCTTACCGTTCAGTTCACCAAAATAGTCACTAATCAACGCCTCAGAAAACCCCATAATACTGGTCAGTGGAGAACGCAATTCATAGGACATATTGGCCAAAAAATCTGTCTTCACCTTATCGGCCTCTTCCAGTGCAAGGTTCCGTTCCCGCAGGGATTGCTCCAACACAATAGAATCCGTCACATCCGAATAGGCAATCAGATTAGCGCCATCCGGCAAGGCACTGTTACGCCATTTCACCACATGCCCGTTCTTCAGGCGCAACCGCCCCTGTGTAATGCCTGCCGCCGCATGCATATGCAGCATGTGCTGTTTCACCTCGTGTTGCTGCCCTTCTTCAACCGCTGCAGCACAACGCGCCTGCACATCTGCCACATGCGGCTCCGTATCCAGAAACGCTTTTTCCAGCCCCCATAGGTGCATATATTCCGGGTTATAGAGCTTAATTCTTCGGTTTTCACCAAATAAAACAATTGCCTCATGCAGGTGATCCAGCGTCGCACGCTGCACTGCCAGCATGGTGTTATATTGCCGCTCCAACGCCAGCCTGTCCGTCACATCTTCATAACTAATCAACAAGCCACCCAACGCATGCGGAATCATAATCACCCGCAACACACGGCCATCCGGCAGATAGTAAAACTCCTCATGTGGTTCCAGCAAGCGGGTAAACCACTCGATATTTTCTTTTTTAAATGCCGTGAAGTTCGCCTGCTCCGGCAGCAGTCGCTTATCCCGCAGCCTATCCAACACTTCGCCATACGTGGGGCTGTCATCCAGCCACTCCTCTTCCAGCTTCCATAGGCGCAAAAAAGCATTGTTATAACTCACCAACCGCTGGTCTTTCGCATAGATTGCCATAGCGCTGGCGGAACTTTCCAGCAAATCCCCCATGGCGGAAGCATAGCGTTTACGCTCATCCTCTGCTTCCTGTTGCCGGGATGCATCAAACGCATACCCCAGAAACGTCACCCCCCCGCCTTCCTGCACCAACGGCAGTTCCACCACGTGAAAAAGCTTGCGCTCCCCTTGGGTAATAATGGGCATTTCATCGGTTTGCATGGCGCTTTCACTTTGCGCCTTGCGTGCCAGTTGGCGTACTCTGGCATCCAGTTCCGGCAGGTTACCCTCCAATACTTGCTGAGTGTTGGCTCCCACCATGGTTCGGTAGGCAGGGTTTCCATATACAATGCGCAATTCTGCATCCCGCTTCCATAACGGAAACTCCACCGCCGCCAACATGCTTTCCATCAGTTGCAGCGTGCGTTCGGTTTCTTCCCGTTCCTGCTCTTTTTCCCGCATCAGACGGCTTGTTTGCGTCACATCCCTAAACCAGAACGTAAATCCCGGCTCCTCCCGCGGAGGATGCCGCTGCACTCCAATACACTCCAGGTACCTATCCACCCGTGGCACCCGCACAATCCGCTCAAAATGCTCGCGGTAGCCTTCCTTAAACTCGCGTGCCGCATCCCGAATCGCCTCAAAATCCTCTTTCGTCAGGCAGCGCCGCATCCCCTCCAGCCCCTGCACGGTCTCATCCAGCAGCAGCAAATCCCGCAAATAGGGGGAATACCATTCCAACCCATCATCCCGATTCCAAATAAAATAGCCGTACACCCGCTCCGCAATGGAGTCCTTATGGTAACTCACCGGCGCGGAGTGCCCCGTGCTGCGAGATAATAAGTTCAGCAGCCGGTCAATGCGGTGACGGAATAAAACCAGTATCCCAAGCCCACATAACAGCCCCCCCACAAATGCTAACGCGGCATAAATATAACTATCGTAAGGCTGCGGCTCCACCGCCTCCACCTCGGCACTGGCGAACAAAGGAAACGCCAGCACCAGCCCCACGGTCACCGCAAGCCCCAGCCATAGCTTATGAGAATGATGAAATATTGGCAGGATAGGCAAATGAACCGCCCCCTTCTCTTGTCAGGCATACTGAAAACGGTTTGACCATATCGCGGAATGATTGACAATCTACCAACATTCCCACGGCATATTCGTAAAAAAGGCTCCTGTTTTCACAGCAGCCTTTGCTGTTTAGGTACAAACCGCCAGAACCATGCTCAGCCAACTCCCCCATTCGCTAGGGAGACAGCGAAAATACCCTCTTCATAGAACCGGAGCGCTGTGTACGTAGAGTACATGAGCACCGGAAGCGCATGAAGAGGGCGTTTGCAGCTCTCACTAGTAGAATGGAAACTTAGTAGCGGTAATGCTCTGGCTTAAACGGCCCTTGCACCGGCACCGCAATGTATTTCGCCTGCTCTTCAGAAAGCTGGGTCAGCTTCACGCCCAGTTTTTCAATGTGCAGGCGCGCCACTTTTTCATCCAATACACGTGGCAGCATATAGACTTTTTTGTCATATTTCGCATGGTGCTGCCACAGTTCTATCTGTGCCAATACCTGATTGGTGAAAGAGAAACTCATCACCAGACTGGGGTGCCCGGTCGCGCAACCAAGGTTTACCAACCGCCCACGAGCCAGCACAATAATGCGCTTGCCATCCGGAAACTCCACTTCATCTACCTGTGGCTTAATTTCCGTCCATTTGAAATTCTGCAACGCCGCAACCTGAATTTCACTATCAAAGTGACCAATATTGCACACCACGGAGTAATGCTTCATCTGACGCATATGCTCCAGCGTAATCACATCTTTGTTACCGGTTGCGGTCACAAAAATATCCCCGATGCTGGCCGCTTCATCCATGGTCACCACTTCATAGCCATCCATGGCTGCTTGCAGGGCACAAATCGGGTCAATCTCCGTCACCAGAACGCGGGCACCATGGCCACGCAATGCTTGCGCACAGCCCTTGCCCACATCACCAAAACCGCATACCACGGCAACTTTGCTGGCCACCATCACATCGGTGGCACGTTTAATACCATCCACCAGCGATTCCCGGCAGCCATAGAGGTTGTCAAACTTCGACTTGGTGACAGAATCATTCACGTTAATGGCCGGACACTGCAACGTGCCTTCTTTCATCATCTGGTACAGACGCGCCACCCCAGTGGTGGTCTCCTCAGAAATACCTTTCACATCCTTCAGCAACTGCGGGTATTTATCGTGCATAATCACGGTCAAATCACCGCCATCATCCAGAATCATGTTTGGCACCCAGCCATTTGGCCCGTGAATGGTCTGCTCAATACACCATTCGTATTCTTCTTCGGTTTCCCCTTTCCAGGCGAATACAGGAATCCCCGCCGCAGCAATAGCCGCCGCCGCCTGATCCTGCGTGGAATAAATATTGCAGGAAGACCAACGCACTTCCGCTCCCAAAAACACCAGCGTCTCAATCAATACGGCGGTTTGAATGGTCATGTGCAGACAACCGGCAATGCGTGCGCCTTTCAAGGGCTGAGACGCGCCAAACTCTTCGCGCAATGCCATCAGGCCGGGCATTTCATTCTCGGCAATAATAATTTCCCGCCGACCCCACTCCGCGAGGTTGATATCTTTCACTTTAAAATCGGTAAATCCGGCTTTCATCGCAGGCTGCATGATCATTTCCTCTATTTATCACACCTTGATCCCCGCACCTTAGGCCATACGCCTAAAAACGCAACCGTCAAAAAACGGTCACAAATTGCTATTATATATATCTGGTGAAGTTCATGAATCCAGAGGTCAAACATGCACACAGAACAGGATTATCGCAACGCGTTCGAAGATTTTGTTGGAGGCTATCAGAAAAAGACCGCTGGAAACATCGTTGTCAAACCCGAACATTCTGTAAAAAACGGCGGCACAACGGATCCTTCACTCACCATCGTCTGCAAAAATGCTATGGCAGGAGGCTATCTGGCAGGTCGTGCGGACGCTGACGTCGGCACAGTCATCGTCACTGAATACATGGCTTTTGAAAGTTCTGGCATTCGTGGCAAAATTTACGTCCCCATTGGCAGTCAGGTCGATCAAATCTACGGTCTTGACGACCCCGAAAGCGCGAGAGGCATGATCGGGAACAGAGACGAGTCAAAGCCAAGAAATCCAAATCTTACGATTGAGCGCATAACCTATCAACAGGCATGCGAGATGCTGGGCATTGAGCTGGAAAAACGCCAGAACATTCCGATGGACGTAACCGTCTCCACGAGCTATCAGGAAGATGCGAGAAACAACGGCATATCGCTGGAATAAATCTTCGGTTTAACGTTACAGCCGCCCATTTTGAACCCATTTGCTTATCTTTGTGCATCCGCCAACGGCCAGCGCGCTTTGGGCGCCACCTCCAGCCCATCCACCAGCCCCAACCGCAATCGCTCCACCCCTGCCCATGCAATCATCGCGGCATTATCCGTACATAAGGCCATGGGCGGCGCGACAAGCCTGTAGCCTACAGCCTGCGCCTGCCCTTCCAACCGCTGCCGAATGCCCACATTTGCCGCCACCCCTCCCGCCAGCACCACGTGCTGAATCTCCGGCCATTCTTCCCGACAGCGCGCATAGAGATACTCCAGCCGATTCTGCAAAATCGCCGCCGCCGTTGCCTGAAAACAGGCGCACATATCCGCCCGATCCTGATCGGTTATCACCCCCTGCTCTTTTTTCAACAACTCCAACTGCCGCAATACGGCGGTCTTCAAACCGGAGAAGGAGACATCTCCCCCCGGCTTGCCACACAAAGGCTTCGGCAGAGAAAAACGCTGCTCATCTCCTTGCCGCGCCATCGCTTCCACCTGCGGCCCACCGGGGTATGGCAACCCCATCATCTTCGCCACCTTATCAAACGCCTCTCCCAAGGCGTCGTCAATGGTTTGCCCCAGCAGATGATATCTCCCCACCCCTTCCACCACTAAAAACTGGCAATGCCCACCAGAAAGAAGCAGCATAAGATAAGGAAATGAAACCCTTTCTCTGACTTCACCCGGCTTATCAGCCTCACTGCACCCCGAAAAATGGCGCCTCTCGTTCGCGCTTAGCTCAAAGGGCTCGGACTCCTGTCCTCGCTTCCCGTCCCCAGCCGTTTTACCTTCATCGCGTTTGCCTAAAAGTTCTTCCAGCGGCAGCATGCGTACCGTCAGCGCGTGCGCTTCCAAATGATTCACCGCAATCAGCGGTTTACCGACCACCGCCGCCAGCCCTTTTGCCTGCATCAGCCCCACAATCACGCCACCAATCAACCCCGGCCCTGCCGTCACGGCAATCCCGTCCAATGCGTCCAGCGTCACACCTGCGTCTTTTAGGCACTGTTGCACCAGCAGGCTCAGCAGGCGCAAATGCTCGCGTGATGCAATTTCCGGCACCACGCCTCCATAGGCTTCATGCGCCTTAATCTGGGAATAGAGCGCCTGCGCCAATACATAGCCACCACCATCTACAATGGCTGCGGCAGTTTCATCACAACTGGTCTCAATGCCAAGTACAAGCACGCAAAAAACTTTCTTCCCATCAAATGACCGCGCAAGAAAATACCTCTCACGGGCGCATACCTCTCTATACAAAATAGCCTTCGTAGGCTATAAAAACTGCGATATTTCGCCCGACGGGAACCGCAATCATGATCCTCCTCATCGACAACTACGATAGCTTTACCTATAACCTTTTGCATTATATGGCAGAAGCGGGGGCAGAGGTCGTAGTAAAACGCAACGATGAACTGACCGCCGAGCAAGCTCTGGCCATGCAGCCGGAAGGTATCATGCTTTCCCCTGGCCCCTCCGATCCTGACCATGCGGGCATCTGTAAAGACATCACCCTCGCGGCCGCAGGTCGTGTTCCCCTCATGGGTGTGTGCCTTGGCCACCAAACCATCGGACAAGTATTTGGCGGCAAAGTCATTCGGGGGGATAAACCTATGCACGGCAAAACCAGTATGGTCACCCATAATGGACAAGGCGTATTTACGGGTATTCCATCCCCCTTCCGCGCCACCCGCTATCACTCACTGGTGGTAGAGCGTGCATCCCTTCCCGCATGCCTCACCATCACCGCCGAGACAGACGACGGTGCCATCATGGGCTTGCAACATAAAGATTATGCGATTCATGGTGTACAGTTCCATCCGGAGAGTATCGCCAGTGAGCATGGCCACCAGCTCATCCGCAACTTTCTCAGCATGTGCCGCAACGCGCAAAAGGAGAATGCTGCATGACACTGGATTTTCGTGTGACGCTGCGCCAGTTGGTTGCGGGTCAATCCCTCACCCGTCTGGAGGCAGAATACCTGTTCCAGCATATGATGAACGGAGATCTCACCCCGGCTCAAATGGGCGCAACCCTGACCGCGCTGGCCATGAAGGGGGAGACGGCAGAAGAATTGATCGGTGCCGCATCCGCCCTGCGCACCCGCGCCACCCCCTTCAATGTTCCCGCCAACACCATAGATACCTGCGGCACGGGGGCAGACGGTGCTTCTACGTACAATATCTCCACCACCTGTGCTTTTGTGGTCGCCGCCTGTGGTGTACCCGTGGCGAAACACGGCAACCGTGCCGTTTCATCCCGTTCCGGCTCATCGGATGTACTGGCGGCGCTGGGCGTCAAAGTGGATGCGGAAAGCCACATCATGCAACAAGCCATTGCGGAATGTGGGGTCGGCTTCCTCATGGCTCCTGTTTATCATCCCGCCATGAAGCATGTGGCAGAAGTACGCAAAGAACTGGGTATTCGCAGTATTTTCAATCTCATTGGCCCTTTATGCAACCCGGCATCGGTCAAGCGCCAGCTCATCGGCGTGTTCGATAAACGCTGGATGCGCCCCTTCATCGAGGTCGCACAAGCTCTGGGCACCGAGCGTCTATGGGTCGTCCATGGCGAAGACGGTATGGATGAAATCACCACCACGGGCCTGACCCACGTTCTGGCACTGGAGCATGGTGGCGTGCGCCAATTCACCATCGACCCTCGTGCATTCGGCATGAAACTCTCGCGGGAGAGTGATCTGCGCGGCGGCGATGCGGAAGAGAATGCTCACGCTCTGCGGGAAGTGCTGCAAGGCAAACCCGGTGCCTATCGGGATATTGTGCTGCTCAATAGTGCCGCGGCATTGGTGGTGGCCGACAAAGCCCACAACCTGCCGGAAGCCCTAAAGCTTGCAACCGATGCCATAGATTCTGGCCGCGCCTTCGCGGTGCTGGAACAACTTATCACCCTGACCCATACCCCCAGCTGACGAAAGACTCCCCCGCGTGAAAGACATCCTCGCCGAGATTTGCGCCACCAAACGTGAATATGTCACGTCTTGCGAGGCTCGTACACCTCTCTCCACCCTGCGGGATATGGCCGCCTGCGCCCCCGCCCCACGCGGCTTTCACCGTGCCTTGCAACAAAAAGTCGCCTCCGGCGATACCGGGTTAATCGCGGAAATTAAAAAAGCCTCTCCCAGCCGCGGCCTCATCCGGGCAGATTTCAACCCCGCCCAACATGCGAAAGATTATGCCGCCGCCGGTGCCACCTGCCTGTCCATCCTCACAGACTCCCCCTACTTTCAGGGGGAAGATGCCTACCTCATCGCCGCACGCGCAGCTTGCAATCTGCCTGTTTTACGCAAAGACTTCATGCTCACCCCCTATCAGGTGTGGGAAGCCCGCAGCATGGGGGCAGATTGCATTCTGCTCATCATGGCCTGTCTGGATGATGCTCAGGCCGCAGAGCTGGAAGCACTGGCGCATCAACTGGGCATGGATGTGCTGATTGAAGTGCATGATGAAGCAGAGCTACACCGCGCACTGAAACTGAAAAGCCGGTTGCTGGGCATCAATAACCGCAATCTCAAAACGCTGGATATTTCCCTGCAAACCAGCGTCCACCTACGCCATTTAGTGCCGGATGATTATACCCTTGTCTGCGAAAGCGGCATCTATTCCCATGCGGATATTTTGCATATGCAACAGCACGGCATGCATTGTTTTCTGGTGGGGGAATCCCTCATGAAACAGGCGGATATTCAACGAGCCACCCGCCAGCTTCTACAGGGGGAGAGCGCCGCATGATGCATGCTTTCTGGCAATCTCTGACCGCTGGCGCCTTCCCACTGCTAGACCAGATCGCCCTTGTCTGGTTTCTCATCGCCATTATCGGCTATGGCCACTATGCCAGCCTTCTCACCGTACGCAGCCGCAGCATCATGGGCGCGATGGATCAATATCGCCTGCGCTGGATGACCCAAATGCTCAAAAGAGACAACCGCATGGTAGATACCTCTGCCCTGCGCAACCTGCAACAAAGCATCATTTTTCTTGCCTCCACCTCCATGCTGATTATCGCAGGGCTTTCCACCCTGCTCAGCTACCGTATGAAAGCGATTGATATTCTCTCCCACCTGCCTTTCGCGGCACAAATGTCACCCATGCTCTATGACATCAAAATCCTTAATCTGATCATTATTTTCATCTACGGCTTCTTCAAGTTCACCTGGGCCATGCGTACGCACAATTATGCCAATATCATGATTGCGGCGGCTCCCCTGCACCACGAACGCCCTGAAACCCATGCAGATTATGCCCTGCGTGCCGCCACACTCACCACCAATGGCGCCCGGCATTTTAACAGCGGTCTACGCGCCTATTATTATGCGCTGGTAAGCTTAAGCTGGTTCATGAACGGTCTGGTCTTCATGGTGGCCACCACATTGGTCATTTGGGTCATCTACCGGCGGGAGTTTCGCTCAAAAGCGTTAGCCACCCTGCATGATCCTTTTTTTCCCTGCATCCACAAAAGTCTGTAGCCATCCACCATGACCGCCTTTTATTTTGATATTCATGCAACTGATGGCCATGCCCGCACCGGTATCGTCCACACCGCCCATGGTACCATCCGCACCCCCGCTTTCATGCCTGTTGGCACCGCTGGCACCGTCAAAGGCCTGCTGCCAGAGCAAGTCGCCGCTACCGGAGCCGATATTCTGTTGGGCAACACCTACCACCTTATGCTGCGCCCCACAGCAGAACGCGTCGCCAAACTGGGCGGCCTGCACCGTTTCATGAACTGGCACAAACCTATCCTGACGGACTCCGGCGGCTTTCAGGTCATGTCTTTGTCGGGTCTTCGCAAAATGTCAGAAGAAGGGGTGGTGTTCCAGTCTCACATAGATGGCAGCAAGCATCACCTCACCCCGGAACGCTCGATGGAAATCCAGCACTTGCTGGGCAGTACCATCACCATGGCCTTCGATGAATGTACCCCCTACCCGGCGGATGAACCAACCGCCGCCCATTCCATGCGCTTGTCCATGCGTTGGGCCAAACGCTCAAAAAACGCCTTCGTACAGCGGGATGGTTATGCCCTGTTCGGCATCGTACAAGGCAGTACCTACCCCCACCTGCGGGCGGAATCCATCGCCGCCCTGACGGATATTGATTTCCCCGGCTATGCCATTGGTGGCTTAGCTGTCGGAGAAGGCCAACAGGTGATGTTCGATGTGCTGGATTATACGGCTCCCGCCCTCCCACAGGATAAGCCACGTTATTTAATGGGAGTTGGCACGCCGGGAGATATTGTCGGTGCCGTCCTGCGCGGGGTGGATATGTTCGATTGCGTCATCCCCACCCGTTCCGCCCGCTTTGGCCGCGCATGGACCCATGAAGGCCCCATTAACATGAAAAATGCCAAACATGCGGAAGATGACACCCCCATTGATCCCCGCTGCACCTGCAACACCTGCCAGAACTACAGCCGTGGCTATGTGCATCACCTGCTGAAATGCGATGAAATGCTCGGCTCCATTCTCATGACCCAGCATAACCTGCATTACTACCAGATGCTCATGCAATCCATCCGCGATGCGATTGCGGAAGGCCGCTACGCCTCTTTCGCCAGAGACTTTCTCAACCGCTACCCTAAAACAGGTCTCACGCAATAATCAGACAGGCTTTACCGCACACGTGCTGCCTCTCTCTCGGCTCTCACCTGTTCACGCTGTGCTGCCTCTGGCAATCGCGCCTCACTTTCCGCTGCGCGCACCGATGCAGGTGGATGCGTTGCGCCCATCAGCGCATAGCGTACAATCTCCATACTGCGTGTCAGCGCATTCCCCCGGTCAATGGTTAGCGGGGCTTCTCCTCTACGGTCAGGTAAAGCCACTGACAATTCTTCCAAAGCCTTTCCTATGGTCATATCCGTTACCAGACCATCCGCAAACCTATCTGCCCTGTATTCGGCAAACCGAATAGGGGTTCCCGCCATCGTGACCGCCGCCTGCCCAAACGCTCCCATCAAAGCTCGTGCCGTTGCAGCCACCACTCCTGTGCCAGAGTCTAGAAAAGGTGGAAATTTCACCATTTTTGCAAATCGCATCAGGTCATGCCTGACATTTGCCATCGTTGCATCTTCCAGCACCATGTGCCCCAGCTCATGCGCCACCAGTTTCATCATGGCTTTGTCGCTAATATTCCGGTTGCCTTCCAACCCTTGGGGCAGACACAACACGTGATAGCCGTCTTTATGCATCACATACGGCTCATTCACACGGGTAAACGCAAACAACACCTTTCCCGTATCCAACTTCTGTAAAAATGCAGACACCTCCCCTTGCGTTGCCCCCATTTGCTTCAACGCATAGGCATCAGACCGCTCAGCATAGCGTTCCAGCCTATCCAGTAATGTCAATACCGCCTTTCCCTGATCATGCTTGTGCAACTCATCACGCGCAATCAACCCATCAATCCCCAAACGACGTGCTGCCTGACGTTCATCGCGTGCGGATTGCCCCCGCTCATCACGAGACTCTCTACGACGCTCCCTGCGCCTTTCCGTATCGCGCTCACGGTAACGCTCATCACGAGACTCTCTACGACGCTCCCTGCGCGACATGCAAAATCCTTTCTTACTGCTGTACACCTGCCATACTATATCGACATCAGATGACGTTTTTATGAATCCACCCGTAGCACTTGCCAGCAATCTCTGCTATCATGCGCACTCTGTATCTGCTGCCACTACAAAAAATGGGAAAAAGCTCTATGGTTCATGCGGTTATTGAAAAAGTCACCCAGCGCATTCTCCGTCGCAGCCAACCCTACCGACAAGATTATATTTTCCGCATGCAACAGGCGGAAACCCAAGGCATCCGCGGCAATCGCCTGCCTTGCGGCAACTTTGCGCACGGGTTTGCCGGTTGCCATGATGAAGGCGATAAAATAGCCATCCGCAACGGTGTTGCCGCCAATTACGGCATCGTCACTGCCTACAATGACATGCTTTCCGCCCATGCGCCCTACTATCGCTACCCGGAGTTTTTGAAAGAAACCGCTCGTAAACTGGGCGCCACGGCACAGGTTGCTGGCGGCACACCCGCCATGTGTGATGGCGTCACGCAGGGCATGCCCGGTATGGAACTGTCCCTCTTCAGCCGAGATGTCATCGCCCAATCCACCGCTATTGCCCTGTCGCATCAAATGTTTGACGGCGCCTTGTACCTCGGCATCTGCGATAAGATCGTCCCCGGCCTGCTTATGGGGGCACTGTCGTTTGGGCATCTGCCCGCTATCTTTGTGCCTTCCGGCCCCATGCCATCCGGCCTGCCAAACAAGGAAAAAGCCGCCATTCGTCAAAAATACGCCCGTGGCGAGGTGGGCGATGACGCCCTGCTGGAAGCCGAAGCCAAATCCTACCACTCTCAGGGCACGTGTACATTCTATGGCACGGCCAACAGCAACCAGCTTTTGCTGGAATGCATGGGGCTGCAACTACCCGGCAGTTCCTTTGTCCATCCCTACACCCCTCTGCGGGAAGCCGTCACCGCAGAAGCCGTGCATCAGCTCCATGCCCTTACCCGGCCAGAATCTGGGGCACCGCTGCCTCTCTACAAACAATTTACGGAAAAAACCCTCGTCAATGCCATCGTCGGGCTACTGGCAAGTGGTGGCTCCACCAACCATACCATTCACCTTATCGCCATAGGGCGCATTGCCGGATTGTTCACCACCTGGAAAGATATGGACGACCTCTCGAAAGTCGTTCCCCTGTTGTGCCGCCTCTATCCCAACGGCTCTGCCGATGTCAACGACTTCCATCGCGCCGGGGGCATGGGCTTCTTCATCCGGGAACTGCTTTCCGCCGGGCTATTGCATGGGGATATCCCAACCGTCTTTGGCGGCAAGCCACTGGCAGACTGCTACCACCTGCAACCAGAGCTAAAAGACAGTGCCCTGCATTGGGTACCTGCTCCCGCCCAATCATTGGACGATGATATCCTGCGCCCCATCTCCCATCCGTTCCAGCATACCGGTGGTATTCGCCGTTTGCGTGGCAATCTGGGGCGTGCTGTCATTAAATCATCCGCAGTCGCCAAAGAACATCAGCGCATTGAAGCCCCCGCCGTTGTGTTTTCCAGCCAACAAGCCGTGCAGGACGCCTATAAAAGAGGGGAACTGAATAAAGACTGTGTCGTTGTTGTGCGCTATCAGGGGCCCAAAGCCAATGGCATGCCGGAACTGCACAAACTTATGCCCGTCCTCGGTAATTTGCAGGATGCTGGCTATAAAATTGCACTGGTCACAGATGGTCGCCTATCCGGCGCCTCCGGCAAAGTCCCTGCCGCCATTCACGTCTCGCCAGAGGCACTGGACGGTGGAGCCATTGCCAAAATCCAAACGGGCGATGTTATTTTGCTGGATGTGGAAAGCGGCGCTTTAAGCATGCAAACACTGGGGCATGACCTCTCTACCCGTCCTATGCGTCCTTCCTTAAAAGATTACCAAACAGGTGTCGGGCGGGAACTCTTTGCAGGCTTCCGCCAAATGGTAACCCCCGCCAACCGCGGTGCCACCACTATCCCGGTACCAGATCCCCATTGTTACGATGCCTGATACCATCCCCTGCACTCGCCAACCCCCTTCATATGCCCATCTGACGGAACCAGACCCTATGCAACATCTGCCGACCCTGCGCGAAGCCCACCCTTGCCGCATCATCCCCGTCATTACCATTGAAAACGTGGAAGATGCCATTCCGCTGGCTAAAGCCCTGCTGCAAGGTGGTATGCCAATTATGGAGATTACACTTCGCACCCCCATCGCGATTGAAGCCATACGCACCATTCGCCACGCGGTACCGGAGATGATACTAGGGGCAGGAACCATCAGCTCTGTGCAACAGGCGGAAGCCGCCATCCATGCAGGCTCCAGCTTCCTCATCAGCCCTGGCTTCTGCCCAACACTTGCCGCTGGCATCAAAACACACACCACCGCCTATCTGCCCGGCGTGGTCACCCCCAGCGAAGTCATGCAGGCACGCAATGCGGGCTTCAGCCTGCTAAAGTTCTTCCCTGCGGAACCCTCCGGCGGTGCTGAACGCCTGAAACTATATGCCACCCTCTTCCCGGATGTGCATTTCTGTCCCACAGGCGGTATCAGCCCCAAACAGGTGCCAGATTATTGGAAATGTCCCAATGTCAGCATGATTGGTGGCTCCTGGCTCACCCCCAAAAATCTGATCGCTGAAGGCCAATGGGACGCCATTTCCAAACTCGCCCGCGAAGCTGTTGCCCTCTGCCCGGTGTAATCTTTCTCTTGGCTTCGCTCGGCTTGCTAGCCTCGCTACGCGTCGGGGCTAAAGCCCCTCTC
>CAZIGK010000032.1:0-21935 GCA_964538615.1 uncultured Rickettsiales bacterium
GTCTTCAGCGAGCGATAGCGAGAGGCACGTAGTGCCGACTGCGAAGCGAAGCAAGTAGGCTGAGCGGAGCCAAAGCAAAAGTCACTGGTGTGAGGGGTGGATTCCGTATCACGCTCACTCTTGTTCGCGGTACGGAAGGACATAAGGATTTTTTTTGTTCCGTGGATGCCTGCCTGCGCAGGCATGACGGGGTTTTGTCGTGTTATGGGAACGAGAACGGCGGCAAGGAGGCCGCCGTCTTCAGCGAGCGATAGCGAGAGGCACGTAGTGCCGACTGCGAAGCGAAGCAAGGAGGCTGAGCGGAGCCAAGCAAAAACTCCCCCCCTTAACCCCAAAGGTAAATTAAACCCGAAAGTGCAAACAGGCTGGCCAGCGTGGTGGCCACAATCATAGCGGCCATGAGGGGTGCGTTGGCGTGAAACTGACGAGCCAGCACATAGCAGGAAGCAGCGGAAGGTAAGGCTGCATACACAATCGCCACCCCCAGTAACAGCGGTGGCAGGCCAAGCCAGGTGCCCAACAGCCACATGAGTGCAGGGTGGCAGAGTTGTTTCAGCAGGCAGATGACCAGTAAATCCCTGCGTGCGTGGATGAGGGTTTTGCCATCCATGGCAACTCCAACCGTCAACAACCCCAGCGCGACTGAGGCTTTGGCCATCATCTCGAAGGAATCCATCACCCATGGTAGCGGTATCTGGAGTCGGTTGACGACCAACCCAAGCAACGAGGCGACAATGAGGGGGTTGGTCATGATGGAACGAAAAAGTTTACGCAGATTCACCGGCTCGTGACTGGCGTAATGGCAAAAACCCCACACGCTGATAAAGGTAGATAAGGGAATGGCCAGCGCAATCACGGCCGCGTAGGTGACCAGTCCTTCCTGCCCGAACGCGCTGAGAATGACGGGAATACCCACATAATTATTAAACCGTACCGAACCTTGCAACAGGCAGGAATAGCTTTTGCCGTCCATCTTCAAAATCCAGCGCCCAGCCAGCCAGCTTAGCAGTGCATTGCCCAGCATGGCACCGGCAATGGCCGCCAATAATTCGCGGATATGGGGAATGGCATCATAGTTGCCTTTGGCAATAGTCACGAAGAACAGCAGCGGCAGGAACACATGGTACGTGATTTTTTCCGCCTTCGGCCAAAAATCATCCCCCGGCATGTGGATATGGCGGAACCAACGCCCCAGCGCAATGACCAGAAAGACGGGAATGACTGCGCTTAAGGCTTCTTGCATAGGGCAACACCGAATGACTGGACAAGAAAAAGGATGACAGGACGGGTGTAGTCTATTTCCGCCTCTTTGACCACTACCCTCATGCAGAGAGCACATAATTCACTTGTCGGTGCCGCTATTCATCGGGTAGATACTGGAGCATGATAACGCTATGAGATACGCCGGATACTATGCTGAATGAAACACTCGCCATGATTGTCAGCGCCGCCCTACTGTTGGGGATTATGGTGTGTTTTGTACGAGAATGGGTGCCTGCCCACATCACGGCCATGACTGCCATGGCCTGTATGTTGGGTCTGGGCATACTGGATACGGATCAGGCATTATCCGTCTTTAGTAATTCCGCACCCATAACGGTTGCCTGCATGTTTGTCCTCAGTGCAGCACTGGAGCGCACCGGCGTCATTGACCAGATGGGTAGCTATGCCATTGCCGCAGCGGAACGAAACCGCTGGCTGGCCTTAGGTTGCCTGCTGCTGGGAGTGATGTTTATTTCCGCCTTCATGAATAACACGCCCGTAGTGATTATTCTGGCACCGGTGGTCATTGCCATGGCGCGAAAATTGCAGGATTACCCTTCGCAATACCTGATTCCCCTCTCCTATGCTGCGATACTGGGAGGCACCTGTACCCTGATTGGAACATCTACCAATATTCTGGTGGATGGTATTGCCCAACAGCTGGGGCAGACACCGTTCAGCATGTTTGAAATCAGTGGTGCGGGTATCATTATGGCACTGGTAGGAGCCGTATATATGGCAGCCTTTGGGCGAAAACTATTGCCTAACCGGGAACTGCTGGATGCCGAACTGGTGAATGAACAAAAACGCATGCGTTTTACCGCAGAATTGATGATTCCCCACCTCTCCCCTTTGATTGGCAAAACCCTGAACGAATTTTACAAAGGGGATGAGCATTACGAAGTGTTGGATCTGATTCGTAATGACATGGGTTCCCGCACCGCCTTTGGCGCCTTTATCACCCGTTTTAAGGAGGCACTGGAAGACGCCGGCGCCACGGCAGGCAGACCACGCTCTACCCTGCGGGATATTAAATTGCGGGCAGGTGATCGGCTGGTGTTCAAAACCAACAAACAGGAACTGCTGGAACTGAAGCAGGCGTTTGGCATGATCTCGGCGGATGCAGGAGAGAACGGCACCATCGCAGAACCGATGAGCATGCAGGAAGTGCAGGTGGTGGAAGGAATTATTGGCCCAAACTGCCCGTTCATTGGCCGCAAAGTCAGCGAAATTCGTATGCGCAGGCGTTACGGCTGCTATATTCTGGCGGTACACCGGGATCATCAGAATATTACTGGCAATTTTGAAGATCTGGTGCTGCGCTATGGTGATGCCTTGCTCATTGAGGGGCCGGCGGAAGAATTGGAGCGTCTGTTTGAGCATCAGGAGATACTTAGCCTGACGCAGTTTCGTAAACGGCAACTGGATCGTAAAAAAGCCCCGATCGCCATTGCTACCCTGTTAGCGGTCGTGGTGCTGGCCAGTCTGGATGTGATGCCGATTGCCGGCTTATCCCTCATGGGGGCTATGTTTGTCATGCTGAGTGGCTGCGTGAAGCCGGAGCAGGCGTATCAGGCTATTGAATGGCGCATTCTGCTGCTGATTTTTGGCATGCTGGGAGTCAGTTTGGGTCTGGAACAAACCGGTGTTATCCGGTGGATTGTGCAAATAGTGGCAGATGCGGTGACCCATATGGGGATGGGACCATGGGCTGTGCTGGCGGTATTTTATGTCGTGACGTCTGCCTTGACGGAGTTTATGAGCAATAACGCAACCGCCGTATTACTCACCCCTATTGCGATTGGGGTGGCGGCCAGTCTGGGGGTGGATGCCCGCCCGTTTGTGGTGGCGGTGATGTTTGCGGCCTCTGCCAGTTTTGCCACTCCCATTGGTTATCAAACCAATACCTATGTGTTTAATGCGGGAAATTATCGGTTCCGGGATTTTATGATTATCGGCACCCCGATGAACCTGCTGATGGCCATCGTCAGTACCGCGATTATTCCGCTGTTTTGGGAGTTCTAGTTCGCATCTGGACTCAAGGTTATGGACGGCCAGCGGATAGATGATCCACCGTGCGTAGTACGCGGGCATTCACCATATCTTTTTGCCCTAGCCAGTTGGTTTGCAACTGGCCTAGAATGGTCACTTCATCTCCTGATTGAACAGGTGTAATCACTTCCGTTTGCACCTGCAAATGTTCACCTGCGGCATCTCTTACCGTGAGTGTCGCGCTATCGGCATCGGTTGTACTGACCACACCCACCAATTTTGCCACCCCCTCCTTTGGTAGTGCCTCCACATGGCGAAGAGTGGGGGCGTACAAAGCTACCACATGCTGGGGTTGCAGACGCTCTGCCTGCGAGGGAAGAATGGGGATGAATGCCGTAAACCCTGCGATCACTAACACGGCAACCATTCCCCGTCCATAGAGGCTGTAGAGATGAAGACTGGTCATGAGCGCCTCCTTCCTGCGAACATATGCCATCATCAAAGCCTAGCGCAGGTTGCATCATGAAACGATGAGGTGTATGGGCGAAAAAATGAAGCCAGCATCAGGATAGAATGACCGCATCTTACACAAACAGGCAGCAGAAAATCATTCTGCTGCCTGCCTGTAGTGGGTTGGTATTCGCATGGATTAGCGGTTAGCATCCATGTTGGAATCCGCATCGACATCCACATCCGCATTGAACTGGTGGTTGCGGTCATATTGACGCAAGCTGTCGTTGCGTTCCTGCTCACGGGGTTTGCGTTGCATATCCACTTCAGAGCCTGTGGCGCGATCAATACGGGCTTGTGCATTGATGCTCGCATCGGCGTTGCCGCTGCGACGGCTGGATGCGTTTTTTTCGCCAGAATGCTCGCGGGTCATGTTGTTGGACAATTGATCCACGGTACCTTGTACCAGACCCGTGCGAGAGACTTCCGCATTCACGATTTCAACGCCAGCATACCATTCATCGTTCACCTCGCCTGTGACATGCACATTCTGGCCAACTTTCAGACCTGCGGTGCTGTTGGTATGCACATCCACCGTATCTTCACCATCAGAGAGGATAAATTCATTGGCATCATTGACTTCTTTTACCACGCCTTTCACTTCCACCATGCCTTCTTCTGGCAGTTCAGAAATAGTGCGAATAATCCGGGTGTCCTGAACAGACAGGTTCGCATCAGCATCTACGCCTTTACGATCGTTCGCGTGGGCGGCAGTTGCCAGACAAACGGTGGCCACAGTGGCACACAGGGTCGCTTTTACAGACATATTGTCCTCCTGAGATGGATAAAAACACAAACTATGCGATTGCATAACTCATGATCCCAGTGATAGCGCATGCGGTTTCAAATAGAGATATGGCAGCATCACGGCACATGTTAAGACGGGCTAAAAGAGAAGCCCGGTCAAACATGACGTTCAAAAGCCCGTCCCCTACGATTCAATCAAACGCACAAAATGCTGCAAAATACGCTCATAGAGGGCATCACCCAGCACAGCATCTTCCACGCCAGCGTCCAGATTAGGGTTGTCATTCACCTCTATGACATAAAGTTGCTGGCCAAATTGCTTCATATCCACCCCATACAGGCCATTCCCCACCAGACTGGCGGCTTTCACCGCCACATCCACCACAGCTTTGGGTGTATCTTCAATAGCAAAGGTGCGAAAATCGCCATATTTTTGAGATTTTTTGTCGGATTGATGATTCAATATCTGCCAGTGGTTTGGTGCCATGAAATACTGGCACGCCACCAGTGCTTTCCCGCCCAGCACGACAATACGCCAGTCAAACTCTGACGGAACGAACTTTTGCAGCAAAAGCATTTCGCTGGTGGCAAATAATTTCTTGCATACCTGCTGCAAATCGGCGTCATTTTCTAATTTATGCACCCCACGGGAGAAAGAACCATCCGGTATTTTAACCACTACCGGATACTGGAAACCCGCTGGCAGTTGGAGTTTTTGTTTGCGGTATAGCAAAGCGGTTGGGGGTGTGGGTATTTTATGGGCGCGGAACAGTTCATGCAAAAACACTTTATTAGAACAGCGCAGGATAGAACTGGTATCGTCAATACAGGGGATACCCTCTTCCTCTGCCTTGCGCGCCATACGGTAACTGGCCTTCTGGATGAGAGTGGTCTCCCGGATGAACAGGGCATCAAACTCCAGCAGGCTGGCCATGTCCTTACGGGTAATCAACTCTACGTAAAAGCCCAGCTTTTTTCCAACGGACACAAACTTGCGCAATGCCGCCGTATTAGAAGGGGGCATGGCTTCTTTGGGGTCGTGCAAAATCGCCAGCCAGTATTTTTCCTTTTTATCCGCTTTACCACTTTTTTGCCACTTGCCACCGGTAAACTCTGCCAGTGAAGCGTGCAACAACTCCATTTGTTTTGGCAATAATGTATGGAACGCTTGCGGCTCAATGGATTCAATGTGCCAGCCTTTACGCTGTCGCACCAAAGACACGGCCATAACGGGAAACCGGAACCGATCAAACAGTCGGCGACCGAATGGCTCCATATCCTTGTGCATCATACGGCCAAAACAGACCAGATGGGTTTCTTTCAAGGGGCTGTTTTCTGTCGCGGGATAGTGCTCGTTCAGCACTTCGGATAGTTCCAGCAGCGAGGAATGGTACATGCGCTTCCAGTGCAACTGAATAATATCCGATGCAGCGGGCACACAGCGTTGTCCACGTGCCTCCGCCAGCAGGGAGCAATAGTAGCCGGTCTTCAGGTAGTCGAAGTCACTACAAAGGTTGATAATTTTGTGCCGACGATCCGGTTTTTTATCTGCCGCCACATAATCCTGCGGGGTAATGACCTGATAGAGAGGGGATGGGTGCAATAACTCTCGCCCTTTATCCGCAATCAGAAGATAGGGCGCATTCATGGTGGTGTCTCGTTGGATGGCAGGTGCAAACGGGCAGCGATATCCGCCACGGGTTGGCGCATTTTTAGCGCAGCTTCGCCATCCGCGTAATAATGGGGCACGCGTGTATATTCCCGATAGCCTAAAGCGTGATAGCGTTTGTACAGCGTGTGATTGTCTGCCCGTATTTCCAGCAGCAGGGAATGGCAGTGCCGACGCACGGCTTCGGACTCAATGGCACGGAACAGATGACGACCTACCCCACCCCCTTGCGAGGCTGGATGCACCGCCAGTGAATAAAACCGGCCATGATGGGTGCCGCGGTGTAAAAACAAGAGGGCATATCCCCTCACCTCTCCCCCGACATCCGCCACCAGCAGGCACGCCGTTGGACTGGAAAGATGGCGGAGGAAGCTGCGTCGGCTCATCATGGCGCCGCCATACAGCCGGGCAGAAAACGCCGCATGCTCTATGTGGCACAATGCCTCAATATCCCGCCGTTCGGCAGGTCTAATCTGTGGCTCTGAAACAAGAAGCGCGGGCATGAATAACCGTCAGACAGGAAGAGGAACCACCACTGAAACAGGAATGGATACGCGGCATTATCTGTCCCGCGCTTGCTTCCTGCAAGGGGAATGTAGAGAACGCCTTCTGCTGCGATAAAAATCCGTATACATTCTTGATGATAGGTCTTGATACTCATACAGGCTGGCATATGTTTCGGGCGGGGCAGGCTCTTACATTTCATAAAATCGTGTGATTTCAAACAATTTATGCACCTGCCCATTGGCTCCGCTAACGGTCAGGCGGGTATGGCCGGTTTTTCGCGCTTCCTCCCGTGCCAGCAGCAGCATTCCCAGCCCGGCAGAATCCATGAAGCCAATACCGGCGACATCCAACATCACCTCTGGATAGCTTGCACTGGTAATGGTGTCCATGACCTGGCGGAATAACGGATTATCATGGAAGGTGAAATGCCCGCTCATACGAAACAGGACGGCGTTTGGTTTATCTTCCCGCTGAATAGAAAGCTGCATGGTCTAGGCTCCTCAAATGCTGCTGGTGATAGATAGACGATGTGATTGGCGCGCGCTGTGTGGCACTTAAAACAACTCAATATCCTCTTCTTCCTTTTGCGGTGCGGAAGTCGTCCGATGATAGCCAGCGTCTATCCCCTCCGCTTCCAGAAGTCGGGTGAGTTGCTGTCGTAAATCGCCCAGCTTTAAACGCCCCAGCAAACCGGAAGCGGTGTCTTCTGTGGATTGCGCAGGTATATCCGTATAGAGTTGCTGCACACCCGATAATAGCTCACACAGGTTTTGCAAAAGCTGTGTGGTGCGATCCTGAAACTGAAGTTGCATCGTCATACCGCTGATGGTATGCGCGATTTGATCCGCAATGGCGGCAGACTCCGCCATGACCTGATGGGTACGCTGGTTTTGTCGCATAAGAGACTGCATCAGCACATCCAATTTCTCGCGAGAGTGAATATGCCCGCTCATATCGGTGGTTGCAACATCCTGCAATGTGGCATAGCTGTGGCGTATACTTTGCCCAATCATCGTGATTTTATCGGTCATATCATCGGACAGGTTTTCAATCGCATGAGCAACATCCCGCACCTCATCCGCGACCACTCCAAAACCCTGACTGATGTCGCTATGGCGTCCAGCCTCAATGGACGCATTCAGTGCTAAAAATTTGGTTTGTCGGGTAATTTTGCGAATACGGGAAAGCAGGCTTTCCACCTGTTGTAACTGCTGCATGGTATCATCCATCGCATAGACCATCGCCATGGCTTTTTGCGAAATGAACAATATCTTTTGCATTGTCTCACTGAGGGAGGTTTGAAACAGGTGGATGAACTCCTGCAGGCTGACGCCGCTGCCTTCATACTCCAACTGATTCATCACCGCCATCATCGCCTGCATGGCCTGTCCCTGCTCCATAGACTGACCCGCCAATGACTGAAAATGGCTGGAAAGCTTGCCGGCATTCTCCTCTACCAGAGAGGAAACATCCGGCATGACCTGTTGGCACAGGTTCAGGCAGGCAAACAAAAATGCCTCTTTTTGCGGATGATCCTTCAAAGAGTGCGTGGCGTCTGATCGCAAGCCGTCTACAGGTACAGAATATGGGGTAGCCATAGGTCTTCCTTCCTCTCAATACGGTGTTCTGGTTGCCGGTGAATGGATTGGGTAGAGAGCCTCCATCATGGCCTTCGGCATTTCTTGCAGAGAAATTTGCTTTTGCACCGCCCCCAGTTTCCAGGCGACCTGCGGCATGCCATAGACAACGCAGCTTGCTTCATCTTGCCCCAATGTTGGTGCCTCTTGTTGCCGCATGGCCAGTAGCCCGGCGGCACCATCTTTGCCCATGCCAGTCAGAATGACCCCCAAGGCCTGCTTACCAACGGACTGCGCCACGGAGTGGAACAGCACATCCACAGACGGACAATGGCCGGAAACCGGCTCCCCCGGCTGTACCCGCAGCATCAGGCCACTGGCATGACGCACCACGCGCATCTGCAACCCACCGGGCGCCAGATACCCATGGCCGGGTTGCAGTATGTGCTGGTCGGTTGCTTCTACCACCGGAAAGGGTGCGATTTGACTTAAGCGCTGAGCGAAACTAGCAGTGAAACTGGCAGGCATGTGCTGCGTTATCACCAGCGGCGGCAACCCGGCTGGCAGTTGCGAAAGGATAGCGCGCAGCGCCTCCACCCCGCCAGTGGAAGCCCCTATCGCTACCAGCCGAAGGGTGCTCGCACGGCGCATGGCGGGGGGAGCAGAGCGCACAGTCGGCACAGATACGGCGAAGGGGCGTAACCGTGCTTTGGCAGCCGCCTTTAATTTCTGGCATAGCTCTTGTGCAAACGCCTGTTGTTGTGACGTTGCCAACGCACCCTGAGGTTTTGCGATATAATCCACCGCCCCCAGTTCCAGCGCATCCAGCGTGGTTTGCGCGCCGCGAGTGGTAAGGGTGGAAACCATCACCACGGGCATGGGGCGCAGGCGCATAATTTTTTCCAGAAAAGAGATGCCGTCCATATGCGGCATTTCCACATCCAATGTCAGTACATCCGGTGAAAGTTGACGGATTTTCTCCCGCGCTTCCAGTGGATGTTCCGCCATGGCAATCACTTCCAATTCCGGATCCATGGCAATACAGGCAGATAGCATTTCCCGCATCAGCGCAGAATCATCCACAATCATCACCCGAATGGGTTGTTGCATATCTATCCCCCTCCCTTTGTTCTATTCTTAATCGAACAGATCAATATCGCCTTCCGGCTGTTGCTGGCGTAGTTGATTCGCAAAGCGGTCTTCCACTTCCACAATGCGCAAATCTTCCCTGCGTTGCAGGCGGCGTAACTTCACTTCGCCCGTATCGGGAAAATAATGCACCCTACGTGGCGTTGTCCCCCCCAGATCACTGGCCTTAATCGTCAGCCCCTCCTGCTGGATATAATGGCGGGCAAATTCTGCATTACGGCTGCCAATCAGATTGCCATGACCCTGCATATCTCCACCACCGAACAGTTTGACCTCCAGCCGCTGTTTCACACCGCCCTGTCGCAAAATCTGGTTGATAAGTTGCTCCATCGCGTAGGCACCATAGCGCGCAGAACTATCCAGCACGGCTGCTTTCGGGTCGCTGCCCGCCTGTTGTGTACCCGGCAGCAGAAAATGGTTCATGCCGCCGACTCCTGCTACCGGATCGCGGATACAGGCTGCCACGCAGGAACCCAAAATGGTGACCAGCATTTCCCCACGGTTGCGGGTGGTATAGCAATCCCCGGAAAATATTTTCACCACAGTATATTCGTTCAGATGATCAAAATAACGGCGCACCCCATCGTAATAATCACCCGCCTGATATTTTTCCTTATCCAGTCGTCGGCTATGCACCATGACGCCCTCCTGTGCGTTGGTACATGGTGCGGCCTTTCAACTCAAACGCATCACTAACCTGATTCAGGCTTTCGGAATGGCCGATATACAACCAGCCATCCGGCTGCATCTGGCGGGCAATGCGGGCAAAGAGCTGCCGCTGGGTATCTTTATCAAAATAGATGACCACATTACGGCAGAACACCACATCAAACAGCCCTTTCATCGGCCATGATGTCTGCATGAGATTCAGAGGCTTATAAACTACCAATTGTCGCACAGTCGGTTGAATGTGCATGGTTTCATCATCCGTATTCAACTTGGCGTAGGTACGCATCATCGGCGGCAGGCGATGGTATTCATCCGCCGGGTAGATACCGGCTTCTGCTTTCGCCAGCATGTGGGTATCAATATCCGTGGCCAGAATACGAATATCCGCCGCCGGAGATGCACCAGGATGCTTGCTGCGATACAGCCCAAGACTATGCTGTACTGTCATGGCAATGCTGTATGGCTCCATGCCACTGGAACAACCGGCAGACCAGATGCGAATGGGTTTACGCTGTCCCATCCGCTCCAGTAGCAGGTTTTGCAAATGCTGAAAGTGGTGCTCTTCCCGGAAAAAATGCGTCAGGTTGGTGGTAATGGCATTCACTAGTTCCGGAAATTCGTCTTCTCCTTCCTCCGTGGCCAGATAGGCCAGATATTCTTCAAAGCTATCCATGGCCAATGCCCGTAGCCTTCGTACCAGCCGGGAATAGACCATCGGACGTTTTTGTTCCGACAGGTAAATACCGGCATGCTGCTTGACCATATGGGCAATACGGGTGAAATCGCGTTCCGTGAAAGGATATTCTTTCTCTTCAAAGCGATCTTGGGTATAGGTTGATGCCATTAAAAGCTCTCCCAGCCATCGCCTGCGCCATAGTTACCATCCGCTTTCGCATGCCCATTGCCTTTTGTTGCACCGGGCAGCAGGATGGGGGTGGCTCGTCCGGCGGCGGGACGCGGCTTTTTCTCTTTAGCGGTGGTTTTTTTCGCGCTGGCTAAAGGAAGAGAGGGCAAGGCTTGTGCCTGACTGTCATCTACCTGAAAGAAGCGCATCAGCCGCTCCAATTGGTTTGCCTGATCCACCAAAGCTTGCGCAGCAGCGGAGTTTTCTTCCACCAGTGCCGCGTTTTGCTGGGTGACTTCATCCATCTGGGCAATGGCGGTATTGATTTCGTTGATCCCACTGGATTGTTCGATACTGGCATTGGCGATATCGTTCATAATACCGTTCACTTTACGGATTGCCTCCACAATATCATTCAGGCTGGTACCGGTACGGTTCACCAACTCTGCGCCATCTTTCACCTGCCCGACACTATCCTGAATCAGGGCTTTGATTTCCTTGGATGCAGAAGCAGAACGCCCGGCCAGTGACCGCACTTCCTGCGCAACGACGGCAAAGCCTTTACCTGCTTCTCCGGCTCTGGCGGCTTCCACCGCCGCATTGAGCGCCAGCAGGTTGGTCTGGAAGGCAATTTCATCAATCACGCTGATAATATCGGCAATTTTTTGGGATGCCCGCTCGATACCGGACATGGCCTGCACCGCCTGATGCACCACTTGTCCTCCTTTTTCCGCCACATCGCTGGCCTGCGTCGCCAGTTCCCGGCCATGATTGGCGTTATCAGAGTTTTGTTTGACGGCACCGGTCATTTGTTCCATGGAGGCGGCCGTTTCTTCCAGACTGGAAGCCTGTTCCTCGGTTCGGATAGAGAGATCTGCCGTTCCTGCTGAAATTTCACTGGCAGCGACATTCACGGATTCTGCTGCTTGTTTAATTTGCATCACGGTTTCCACCAGCGTATCCAGCGTGCGGTTGACGGCCTGCTTAATGTCTGCAAAAGCGCCGTGATATTGCTCTTCCATGCGCAGTTGCAGATTCCCTTCGGACATAGCGCCCAGGACGGTCATGGCCTCTTTCACGCCACGTTCATTTTCGGTACGAATGCGTACCATGTCCGTAATATCGCTTGCGGTTTTTACCACTTTGACCGGTTTGCCTTTACGATCCAGAATGGGGTTATAGCTGGCCTGAATCCAGATTTCTTTCTGATCTTTACCGTAGCGGCAGAACTCTCCTTGCTTGAACTCCCCACGGGCAAGGCTTGGCCAGAAATCCCTATATTCCGAACTATTGCGGTAATCAGACGAAACAAACATACTGTGGTGGCGTCCGACAATATCGGAGAGGCTATAGCCCATGGCGCGTAAGAAGTTTTCATTGGCATGCAAAATGGTGCCATCCAGCGCGAATTCAATCATCGCCTGCGAGCGGGAAAGGGCATCCATAATGCCTTTGGCGGCACCGTCCTGCCACTCGACAGACACCCCGATTTTCTGGCCGGATGCATCAAATATCGGTAGGGCATTCAGGTTAAACGAACGACCACCCACCATAATAGAGGTCTGGTAAGGTGTTGTAAGCTGTGCCAGCATGTTACGCTGATGGGCAGGGTTTTTATGGAAAATGTCAATATTGGCACCTTGCAGGTTTGCCACCGAGAAGTTAGGCAGTTCTTTCCGAATATCCGCTTCGGCTTCCGATAGAAATGCCTTCACGGCCGCATTCAGGTAAATGATATTGAAGTTTGCATCCGCAATCATGATGTTACTGGTGCTATGCTCTAACGCCTGAAGAATCAATTGATGCGTTTTTTGCAAATCGCGCAGAGCTTCGGCATGTTGTTGCGCCTCCTGCTGCAACTGTTGTTGTGCTTGCTGGTAATGTGACTTGGATACAAGCGTTAGCATGGTGATGGTTCCTTCTGTAGAACGGGTGATAGAGCGAAATAGGAAATGAGGAAAGATGAGGTCAGGCCGCAGAATGCAGTACCGCATCTGCGCCGCTGTCGGTCGCAGGCGCGGCTGCTGGGATATCCAACGGCATATTCTGTCGGGTCTCCGCAAACAGGTGAGCGACGGTTAACAGCACCACCATGCGTTCCTCCAACGAAATGAGGCCTTCCACATAGGCTTCCTGTGCGTGGGTATCGCCTTCATCCGGTGCCGGACGTATCTGGCTTTCGGAGACATTCAAAATATCCGAAACCGCATCCACCAGCAGGCCGATATTGCGCCGACCGACGGCCAGAATAACAATCACATGCTTGGGGGTTGTCTCGGTCATGCCCTGGCCAAAACGTTGCCGCACATCAAAAATGGGAATAATGCTGCCACGCAGATTCATCACTCCACGCATATAATCCGGTGTGTTGGGTAGCCGGGTAATATCCACCCAGCCACGAATTTCCCGTACATCCATAATATTCACGCCAAACTCACTACCGCCGACGGTAAAGGTCAGGAACTGGCGAAGCTCTCCCTCAGGCTCGGTCAGGCTTGTGGCCGTTTGATCTATCCAACTCATGTGTTTCCCCCTCCATAGGCATTTTGTTAACAGGTAATGGACTGATGTTCCCGGTGCCGATGCTGCACCAGATACCGATGTTGCAGAGACACCAGCGCCGGAATATCCAGAATCAGGGAAACTTTGCCGTCTCCCAGAATGGTGGCACCGGAGATACCCGTGACGGGATCTGCATTGGTCTCCAGCGACTTAATCACAACCTGCTGCTGCCCCACCAGCTCATCCACTACCAGACCTAAGGTTTCCCGCCCGGCCTCTACCAGCACAATCAGTGCTTTATCCGGCTGCTGCTCGGCCTGCGTAATGTGAAACAGACGGTGTAGGTAGAGCATGGGTACAAACACCCCGCGAACATTCAGTACGTCCTGTCCATCCGGAATGGTGCGCACCTGCCCGGCCTGTGGCCTGAGTGTTTCCAAGATATGCGTGATGGGAATGATATAAAATTCCTGTCCGATACGCACAATCATGCCATCCAGTATGGCGAGGGTCAGGGGTAGAGAAATGGTGAAGCAACTGCCCTGCCCCGGTTGCGAATGCAGGCTGACATAGCCGCCCATGGCCTCGATATTACGCTTCACCACATCCATGCCAACGCCCCGACCGGAGATGTTGGTGACCGCTTCTGCTGTAGAAAAACCGGGGTGAAAAATCAGATTATCTATTTCATCATCGCGCAGGGTTGCATCGGCCGAAAGAATGCCCTTTTCTTTGGCTTTTTGCAGAATGCGCTCCCGGTTGATGCCGGCACCATCATCCCGCAGTTCAATAAACATGCGCCCTCCCTGATGGTAGGCAGATAAATGCACCGTGCCTTGCGCCGGTTTGCCTTTTTCTATCCTCACCTCCGGCATTTCGACCCCATGATCCGCCGCATTACGAATCATATGCGTCAGGGGATCGGTCAATTGCTCGATAACTGTTTTATCCACTTCCGTTTCTTCACCACTGGTGACAAGCCGGATATCTTTTCCCAATTGCCGCGCTATATCCCGCAGCAGTCGCGGCATACGGGAAAAGATGGATTTAACCGGCTGCATGCGCACTGCCATGACAGCTTCTTGCAGTTCCCGCGTGTGCTGAGACAATTCCTCCACACCGCTGAGGATGCCGGCGTACTGGTCAAAGGAGAGATCACGCGTCTGCGCCTGCAACATTGCCTGTGTGATGACGAGTTCCCCCACCATATTGACCAGACGGTCAATTTTTTCCAGATCCACGCGGATACTGCCGCCTGGCTCGGTGCGGATAGCAGGCGAAGTCTCCTGCACGACTGAGGGTTTATTGCTATCCTGCCCAACCGAAGCATGGGTTGTTTTGCGCGCCGTTTGTTCCTGCGGTTGCGATTGGATATGCAGGTCGCACAGGCCATCCACAAAGGCAAACACATCGCGAATATCAGATTCCGTAGCGGTGGTTTCCAGCGTGATATCCCACGCCAGATAAGCATGCACCGCGACCAGTTCATCCCATGTAGGCATACGGGACATGTCCGGTTGGAGGGTCAATGCCCCCAGTTGCGCCAGTTCTCGTAAAATCAACAGGGGGTCATTACCTGACATAAAAAGTGTTTCATGGGGAACAAAACGGATTCGCCAATGCTGCTTGTCAGACACTGACGAACCCGCTTCATTTCCGGCTGCCTCCCCCGCAGCCGGCTCCACCCCGGAAGCACCATGGCTCCCTTCCTCCGTCTCTAAATAACCGTTCAGTCGCACCAATACATGTTGACCGTACGTGCCATCGGTTGTTATGCCTGCTTTGGCATCCGCCACCATCTGGTTGAGGATATCCGCCGCTTCTAAGAGTAAACCCGCCAGCTCGTGAGTCGGCGGTACGACACCAGCGCGCATCACATCCAACAGATTTTCCAGCACATGGGTAAATCGCACAATCGCATGCAGGTCAAAGGCTCCGGCACCTCCCTTAATGGAATGGGCACAGCGGAAAATAGCGTTCAATAATTCGGTATCACACTCCCCTTGCTCCATACGCGCCAAATGCGCTTCCATCTGCACCAGCAGCTCTTCGCATTCTGCGATATAGGTTTGTCGAAACTGATCCAGCGCAAACATGGGAGTCAGGCTCCTTCCGGCCATTTTATGACGAAAATCAGGTCTTCACGAGCGTCAGGGGCAAACGCGCCTGACGGTTTCCACCAGTTTTTCCGGGTTGAATGGCTTGACAATCCAGCCGGTTGCACCAGCATCGCGGCCTTCTTGCTTTTTGGTACCCTCGGCCTCGGTTGTCAGCATCAGGATGGGAGTGAAGCGATATTCCGGCCGGGTTCGCAACATGCGTATCAGTTGTAGGCCATCCATATTCGGCATGTTCAGATCGGTAATAATGACATCGACCGGTTGACTGCCCAGCACAGAAATCGCATGCTGGCCGTCTTCTGCCTCCATCACATCAAAACCCGCGTTCTTGAGCGTAAAGCTCACCATATCCCGCATGGTTTTCGAATCATCCACGGTTAATGCGCGTTTTGTCATATGATTCCTCCTCCTCACCCTATCCCTTTATCGGTTAACGTCTGTTGGGGCGGGATGCAGCAATAACGCACCCAACCCCAGATCCTCGATCGCCTGTTGAACCGCGACAGAGGGAGAGCGCAAATGCCACCCTTTTCCCTCTGCCTGAGCCTGCTGCCGCCAGACCAGTAACAACTGCAGAACGGGCGTGGTCATGCGCTCTACCGCATCAGCCTGCACATCCACTTGCTTGTGCAAACCTTGCGCACTCACTGTCTGATAGAGCGTTTCCACCTGCGTGATATCGCACACCGCTGGCAGCGTTACATGATAGGCTGACTCTTCAGCCATAGAAGATGACGGTACGTTGCTGGCTTTCGGTTCACGTGATGTGTGTCTATTACCCGCCATAAATGCACCATAAAGTAGTTTACATAAAACTTATACAACCATCGAAAGATGAAGCAACTATTAATTGCTTTGTTATATTTTTTGCACTTATTGGTTTATTGGCATGTGGGGGTGTAGAAGCGGACGAAAAGACTGTGAAGGAAGGCAAAACAATCAGGCATTGACACTGATACAGAGAAGGGTCAGATCATCCCGCTGATAATCACCGCAGTGGCTACGATACGCTGTTTCAACCTGTGCAATAATCTGTTTTGCTGGTTGCCCCGCCAGAGGATGCACCATTTGCAACCAATAGCCCTCTTCCAGAAAATCGCCCTGATAACTGGCGGTTTCTATCAGGGCATCACTGTAGAGAAAGACACTTTCCCCCGCCCCCAGAGACACAGTGTGGCTTGCAAAGGATGCGTCCACCTGATGCCCCAGCACAAACCCCGTGCTGTCCAGCCATTCGCCCTGTTCTTTTCGACTAATAAATGGCGGTGGAGAACCGGCTGCACTATAGGTGAGTTGCTGTTGTTGCCGGTCAAAAACCATGTAGAAGCAGGTGGCAAATTGTCCGATTGGCAAAAAACCCACCAGTTCGCGGTTCAACCGCTCCAGAAACAAGGCGGGTTGATCCGCATCCGGCAGATTTTGTATCATCGCGTGCAAACGAAAGGTGTTTAGTGCCGCGGAGACGTCATGTCCCGAAAAATCCGCCATGTAGAAGGCCAACGTATCCTCAGAAATCTCTCGTACCCCCCAGATATCCCCACCCAGACTATGCGAAGGGTGAAATGCGCTGGCAATGGATAAACCATAATGCGCTCCCAAAGCTGTCAGATGGTTCGCCGATGGCAACAGAGCCAATTGCATCTCACGCGAGGCCTGCAACTCGCGCTCCATACGGCGGTAATAACTGCGCATTTCTTCCAGTAAAAAGCGTTTTTCCAGATGCACCAGCGTACGCAAAATCAATTCTTCCCCATGAATGGGTTTGATAATCAGGTCTGTGGCTCCGGCACTAAACGCTTCCGCCCGTTCTTTGGGGGAATCCATAGCGGTTTGTACAATAATGGGAATATCAGCACTGGCTTCCAGCATCCGTGCCTGACGGCAATAAGCATAGCCATCCATGATCGGCATCACGAGATCCAGATACACAATATCCGGCTGCCACTCCCGTGTAATATCCAGTGCTTCCTGACCATTGGTGGCATAGCGGATATGCTGGAAACCCCGCTCTGCCAGAATACGCGTAATCAATAGCCGATTGAACTCGTGGTCATCAACCACCAGAATGCGGGTGCGCTGCAGATAACCGAATGTCAGGCAGTTATTTCCCCGTTGGTGCAAGCGCCGATAGGCGTCCTGAAGGCGGCGATGATGCAGGGCGATGGTTCGCCCCTCATCTTCACAGCGTACGTCATCCATCAACTGCCGGGCAATGGCAAGTCCCTGGCCATGCATAGAGATGCCGGATATTTCTGTCTGCCGGCCGAGCATAAAGCCCCGCCCCTGATCGCTCACCCGTAGCCAGACCATCCCATCCTCGTCCTGTGTCAGAGAAAGGGTGACTGGCTGGCAGTAACAGGCAGGCCGTTGCAAGTGCTCTGTCACCAACTGCTGAAACTGCTCCATTTCCTCCATCGTGGTGTAGTCACTGACCAACCCTGCATTTCCATGCAAAAATGCATTGCATAGCACCTCGTGCAACGCCGTCAGCAAGGGGGATAAAAGTGACTGATCCACCATGGGAGGCAGCAACATGGCCAACAAACTCACCGTGACCTCGACAGTCGGCAAAATGCGGCTGTAACAGCGCACCATGGGTACAGGCCATGTGAGGTTGGTCGTATCTCCCGCTGGAATAAACTGTACCAGTACATCGGCGTGTTGCAGGTAGACTTCCACCTGCTCAGCCGACAGGGGTTCTTCCACACTACCCGCGCATATTTCCAGTGCAAAAGTATGCGAGTCTAGTATGTGCAGGCGTTGCGCCAGCGCATCGATCACTTCCCGCAATTGCGACGGCAGGGTTGGATAAGCCTGCTGCTCTGCCCAGAGATGTATGGCCTGCATGGTTTCCCCCCCCTCGCAATGCCGATCAGTTTATGCAGAGGATAATGCGATAATACCCCTTAAAGTTGTATTAAAGCCACAACCATGGATAGTTATTCCGGCACAGGGTCACCATATCCCGCTTTTTCCAAGAGTGTCAGCATATGTGCAGGCACAGGGGCAGACACCTGAATGGGCGGCTTATGACCGGACAGTGGAATGACCAGCGAGCGGGCATGCAATTGCATGGGCAGGTTGGGTGCAGGGTCACGACTGGCATCCCCATAGACAGGATCCCCCACCAAGGGACACCCCAGTGCTTTGGCATGAACCCGTATCTGATGCGTACGTCCCGTGTGGGGACGAAACTCCACCCAGCTATAGCCATCCCCCTGCCCTAGCACCTGATACTCGGTCACCGAGGGCTGGCCATCTTCGGCAACTTCCATCCACCAGCCGCGCTTTTCATTGCGTTTTTTTAACGGCAAATCAAGGGTACCGTTTGCTTCCGCTGGAGCGCCCTGTACCAGTGCCCAGTAGGTTTTTTTCACTTTCCCCTGCGCAAACAGGGTCCCCATTTTACGCAACGCCTTGCGGTGACGCCCCAACACCAAACAGCCACTGGTATCCCTGTCCAGCCGGTGCGCCAGATGCGGCAATCGGGGCAGCCCAAAACAAAGCTGGTGCAAATATTGCTCCAGATTTTCGCCTCCTTTGGGGCCAGCATGCACGGGTATGCCCGCAGGCTTATCAATCACCAGAATTAATCCATCCCTGTAGAGTAGTCGCTCTTCCAGATTCAGCATGCTCACCTATCCCGCTTTACTTTTTATGCCCTATTGTCATAAAACTGTAAGAACCATTAGGCATATTTACTGCATCTTTCCTACTTCATTTTCGTGCGTAGATCACTTCAGGAGGTTTCACATGCTGTTTCTTCGTTCTCGTATGGCTGGTTTTTCTTTACTGGCTCTGGCTGCATTGGCTAGCACCCCTGCCAGCGCACTGGATGTCAATGCCACCCGCCACAAACTGTTGGAGCAAGCACGCCTGAAACAAGAGCAGGCACAGCAGGATGCCCTGACCGATGCACAACTGGACGGCCTGACCCCTGCCGCAGGTTCTGTCAACACGACCACGGAAGATACGGCTCAAAACGCAACCCCGAATGGCGCATCTACACAAACAGAACAATCAGCGGGTTCCGCCAGCAAAAAATAACAGTATTTACTGATATATTTTAACACGAAAGTAATCTTCAAGGCGCTAGCTTGGGATAGATAGTTCTATACACTGAGTACGCCCTATGACATCCATTTTACAGCGCCTCTCCATTGGCGCACAGCTCTTCGTTCTGGTTATTTCGCTGGCACTGCCCATGGCTGTTGTGACATGGCTACTGGTCGGAGTCATTAATCAGAATATTCAGTTTGCCGAACAGGAAAGGCTGGGCAATCAGCTACAAGCCAAGGTGATGGAGGCGTTGCATCATGTGCAGAAGCTGGAACTGGCCTTGCGTCATAACGGAAGCCTACCCAGTGCGGTTAAGCAGGCAGATCAGGCTGTCTCTCTGCTTTTGAAGGCTCTGCCGGAGTACCGTGACGCGCTACAATTTACCACCAACGGTCTAAATACACGCAACCGTGGACATCTGGCACCGGAAACACTCCAGCGGGACTGGCAAGAATTGCGGGAAGCCTTGGCATCCAGTCCGACCGCACATCTCTCTGACTTACGCAGCTTCAGCGACAAACTCTATGGGGTTATCACCCATCTGGGGGATACATCCAACCTGATTTTAAATCCGGATCTGGATAGTTATTACCTGATGGACGGAAGCTTGCTGGCCATTCCACAAGTGATGAAACAACAGCGCAGCCTGTCGGATCAATTAGCCCTTCTGCGCCATCAGGATACTGCCGCCCATCGGCAGGATATCCTGTTCACCCTCTATACGCTCCGGCAGACGGATTTGCCGCGTGTTCGCGGCTCATTGGAAACGGCAATCAATGAAGATGCAAATTTCTATGGGGCTTTACCGGAACTGGAAGCACATCTTCTCCCCATACTGCAACAAACAGAAACCGACATGCAACGTTACATAGCGGCTCTGGAATCACGTCTGGCACGGGAAACATTGACCCTATCAGCACGTGATACAGAATCCTTGTCAGGTAGCATGGATCGTGCATTGGCCTTATGGCAACAGGTGTCCTTGGAATTGGAGCATGCACTGGTGGCGCGTATCCACGCCTATGAACAGGAACGGCAAATCAAGCTACTGACCGCTGTGTTTTGCCTGCTTGTAGGCGTGGTGCTGTTTGCCTTCATTGCGCGCTACATCCGCAGTGCGATTGTGCAAACCAGCCAACGGATGCAACGATTGGCAGATGGCGATAAGGAAAGCCCGATTCCCGGTGAAGACGCAAGCAACGAGTTTGGCCGTATTGCCGCCGTGCTACGTTATTTCCGCGATGTGCTGGAACATAATGAATCCATGCAGAAAGAACAGCTTAAAGAGCAGGAAATGAAGCTGAAAAAGCAGGAAAAAGCGGCAGAATTGGTGACCGATTTTAATGCACAGATCAAAACCATTATCTCTCATGTACACAATGCATCTCAGGAATTGCAGCATGATGCGCAATCCATGGAAAGCACAGCCAATGTTACGGAGCGTCAGTCTTCTTCTGTGACCGATTTATCCGGCTCTGCCAGCCAGAACGTACAGGCCGTTGCTGCTGCTGTGGAAGAAATGTCTGCCTCTATTCATGAAATATCATCCAAAGTGAATCTGGCAACCGAAGCGGTGGATAAAGCCGTGGCAGATGCGCGTACCGCCGATACCGTCAGTCAGCAACTCAGCAGCGTGACACAGAGTATTGGCGTTATTGTTACCACTATTCAGGATATTGCGAACCAGATTAACCTACTGGCGCTGAATGCCACCATTGAAGCCGCACGCGCCGGAGAATATGGTAAAGGCTTTGCGGTGGTGGCATCGGAAGTGAAATCCCTCGCGCAGGAAACCACCCGCGCTACCGAGGATATCGCCAGCCAAATTGAACAGATTAAAGGTATTGCCGCACAGGTTGTGCAGGTGATGGGCGCTATTCAGCATACCATTGGCAAAGTGAATGAACTTTCCGGCAGCATGGCGGCGGCCATTGAAGAGCAATCCAGCGTGACCAATGATATTTCCCGCAATATGCAATATGCTGCCAGTTCTGTGCAGGATATTCACCGTAACATGCAGGAAGTGCAGCAGGCGTCCGTGCAATCACGGGAAAAAAGCAACCATGTCGGTACTGCTGCCGGGCACTTACTGCAACAGGCAGAAGCATTGGGGCAGCAGGTCTCTGGCTTTTTGACCGAGCTGGATGCAACCCTGAAATCCTAGTAGCATCTGTCTGATACATAAGAAGAAGGGGTGAGATATTCAACCATCTCACCCCTTCTGCTAGATAGCGTCACTAAATTCTACTATTACGTGCTGCAAATGGCAGTTCTACTACGCTGCTCATGTCACGTACCACGATGTACGCTCACTCTGCTGCTCGCAA
>CAZIGK010000033.1:0-6986 GCA_964538615.1 uncultured Rickettsiales bacterium
ATGTGTTAGGCCTGCCGCCAGCGTTCGTTCTGAGCCAGGATCAAACTCTCAAGTTTAAATCCTGTGCCGATTCAAAAATCAACACTCAATTGAATCACAGAAACCACTGAAAAGTGATTCCAGTGAACGTCACAAAACTCCGAAAAGTCTTGCTGGGTCCACCCCATCACTCTTCACATTCTCTCTTCTACCAAATTGTCAAACAGCTTGCCGTCTTCGTTTCCGCTTTCGGCGCCTCATTGCTGAGGGATTTGGGTTATAGTCCAGCACGCAGCACTGGTCAAGCGACAAAATGCATTTTTTTTATTTTTTCTCACCGCTGCCTTATAAGCCATTGTTACCAAGACTTTTCGATACGAAAAAAAACACGCGCAGCATCTACAATGCCTTGCACATAATCTCACAAACCTGCCCGCCTCAGCGCAATTTAAGCGCAACCAACCCACCTAAGCGCAATCTTACCCTGCATGTAAAAAGCTCATCTGCCATCAAAACATCTCCAAGTGTCGTCACCATACAGGAGAGAACGTAGCACAAGACGACAGGCGCGCCCCCATGACACAACCAGCACATAAAAACCGGAAGCGCAGAAAGCCAGCCCTCACAATCCATCAGAAGCGAAAGATGCGAGGCCAAAAGCGTGCCTGAACCTAAAACAGGAAAGAGACAGACGGCAGAGATGCTGCCTTTTGATAAGCGCCTGCCACCTGCCCAAACACCGCAGGCATGGATAGCCCCTGCTCCAGCATCGCCTGATAAGGGGGGGCATTGTAGGTTAACACGTTCACCAGCTCGCCCCCCCTTACAGCGGAAGTCACATTTGCATCGACTAACGGACGATAGCGCGGTTCATATGCGTCCATATCCACTTCCGGCAGGTCACTTTCCTGCTGCGCGGCTAACTGTGCATAGAAACCCGCATTGCCATATACGGCACCAGAATCCACGGGCAGAGCACCACTGTAGCGTACCGCTTTTTGTGCAGCAACCGATGCACCCGTCTCGCCAGAAACTTCAGAAAATACACGAGAAATCAGCGAAAAACGCCCCTCGCTGTCGCCACCGGTCTGCGCCCTCTCTTGTCTGGGAGCCTGACTTTCCACCACTCCACTCAGCGCAATCATACCTGCGGTTACAGGCGCATATTCCTTCACCGCCCCTTGCAAAGATTGCAAGGGCGCAAACGGAGCAGACGTGGGTAAAACCGGGAGCGAAAACATTTTAAGCCAAATTGTTGATGTTAATACTATATTAAACCAATTCAACCGATCCGTCAAGAAATCAGACCATGAAACACCCTGTTTTTCTAAATGTTAAGCCCTAACACAAGCATCATTCCTCTTTTTACGCCAACAGGATTTTCTACTGATACACCCTCTTGCAAAAACGCCGTTCTTCGCTACCCTTGCCCATCAAGGGAAACCATCAGCTTCCCCAGACCTGATGCAACCTGTCACCAATAGGTACCGGTATGGGAAATAAGGCCTGCTTGCCCCTCGTTCGCACTAAATACTCGGCTAAACTATTGTAAAAAATATTTTCTGCAAGGAACTCTATCATCATGTGGCGCTGGCTTCTTCCTCTCGCAATCGCTTTCCTACTGGTCTTAGTGGCCATTATTCTGTGGCAGCAAACACCCGCAATACGCAGCCATACCTTACAAAACAGTCAATCCGCTTCGATTGGCGGAGAATATGCATTGGTGAATCAAGAGGGGCAGACGTTCACGTCCGCTGATTTGCAGGGTAGCTATCAACTGGTTTACTTTGGCTACAGCTTCTGCCCGGATATCTGCCCCACAGGTTTACTCACCATCACCGATACCCTGCACGCATTGGGGGATGACGCAGCGCGCGTTACGCCCGTATTTATCACGATTGACCCCGCACGCGACACACCGGATCATTTGCAAAGTTACATGCAAAACTTTCACCCACGTTTTGTGGCGCTTAGTGGCTCCGATGATGCCATATCGCAAGCCGCTAAAGCGTATAAGGTGTACTATGCCAGAAGCAGCAGCACTGCCCCAAATGCCGAGCACTATCTGATGGATCACTCCTCTTACATCTACTTCATGTCGCCAGACGGACATTACCTGAAACACTTTCGCCACGACACCCCGGTTGACGAGATAGTAAAAGCCGTTACTGTAGAACTCGCTCGTCAATCAACCCCCCTGACCGAACAGGAGTGAATTACCATGCGCCTTGTGTCTTTCCTTGGTATTGCAGGCATTTTTGCCCTTCTTTGCTATTATATTTACCAACAGGCGGAAGAAAATATGGTACGCACCCGCCAACAGGCGGAAGCAACCGCTCCGGCCGATGCCACCAGCACTCAAGAGGCCACCACTGCGGTCAGCACAGAAACCAATACACCTGCCGAAAATCCGGATACCGCCGCAGAAACGGTAGCAACAACTGAAAGCGTACCAACCACAGCAACGGCTGAAGCCACCGCAGCCCCTTCCGAGGAAGCCATGGCCGAAACCACCACACCAGCCCCTAAAGCCCTGACAGAGATTGTCATTCAAAACCCATGGGCACGTCCCAGCAACGGTGAAACCTCCGCTGCATTTGTCACCTTCAAACATACCGGTAAAGAAACCGCGACCTTGCAAAAAATCACCGCAGCGGACATTGCAGAAAAGGTTGAATTGCATGAAAGTTATGAAGAAAACGGCGTGATGAAAATGCGTGAAACTCCTTTGCAACTGCAACCGGGGCAAACCTTCACCATGGAGCGCGGTGGCAACCATATCATGCTGATAGGTCTGAAAAAACCTCTCGCAGTAGAAGATATTATCACGCTTGTATTCACTTTTGATACAGGGGTTATTACTCTGGCGGTTCCGGTAATGGAGCAGGCTCCTGTCACAGCACCGGCGCAGGCGACAGACACCCCCGCGTCAGAATCTACCGTAAAACCCGTGTCTCCATCAGAGCACGAACACACCCCCGCCTTCAACGCGGACAAAAAACCCCACACCCTGCAGGAGGCAGACAAAGATAAACTGAAAAGCATGATGGATACCCCACCCCCATCACAGGAAACCCCCGCGTCTCCCTCCGTGTCCCCATAAAGGACTCGGATACGGTCGTCACAAACTGAAATATGTGCCACGCAATTTGGTATGCAGACCAACGGAATAAACCATGCGCAGTTTTCAGGTCATTGTCAGCACCGTTTCACCGGAATACAGCCACATGAACGGATATGAACAACGACAGACAGGTAACCGACCCCGGAAACGACCCCGGAAACCGGCAGTTTGCAGATCCTTAAACATCTTGTGACTACACTACCCAGCATTTACGCAGCCGCACCAAACCCCGGAGATACGTCATGGTACTCGAACATAATAGCGCCCTCTATTACCTGCACGAGCTACAACGTGCCGCCGTATCTCCGGTCAATATTCTGGCGAATGTCGGTAAGCAACTCTATTCCCATCCCTTAAGCCCTATGTCTTACCTGCCCCTCAGCAGCCACATGGCCGCCGGGTTTGAAGTCTTGGGACGTATGACCAAACGCTACACCAAACCCCAATTTGATCTGACAGAAACCGTCATCAATGGCCGCACCTACAAAGTGCAGGAAAAAATCATTCTCAGTCGCCCCTTCGGGAACCTGATCAAGTTTTCCACTTCCGTCAGTCGGGATCTTCCGCGCCTGCTCATTGTTGCCCCTCTTTCCGGGCATTTTGCCACCCTGCTGCGTGGTACCGTGGAAGATTTGCTCCCCTACTGTGAAGTCTTTATCACAGATTGGGCAGATGCACGGGATGTCCCCCTGTATGAAGGCAACTTCACACTGGATGATTATATTCACTACGTCATTCAGTTTCTGGAACTTCTAGGGCCGGAAACCCATGTGATGGCCGTGTGCCAGCCAGCGGTTCCTGTGTTGGCGGGTGTGGCGCTGATGTCAGCAGATAGCAATACCTCCACCCCCCGCTCAATGACACTGATCGGTGGCCCCATTGATACAAGGGTCAACCCAACGGTGGTGAACAAACTGGCAACAGAGCGCCCGCTGGAATGGTTTGAACAACATGTCATTACCCGCGTTCCCCCCAATTATCCGGGCTTCATGCGGCGGGTATATCCAGGATTTTTGCAGCTCACCGGCTTCATGCAGATGAATCTGGAACGCCATATTGGTGAGCATTTGAAACTCTTTCAGCATTTGGTGGAAGGAGATGGCGAAAGTGCTGAGGCTCACCGCAAGTTCTACAATGAATATCTTTCTGTACTGGATCTGCCTGCTGAGTTTTACCTGCAAACAGTGCGCACCGTGTTTCAGGAACATGCCCTGCCCAAAGGCATCATGATGTCCGGGGATCGGCGTGTGGATTGCTCCAAAATCACCCGTACCGCCCTGCTGACCATTGAAGGCGAGAAAGATGATATTTCCGGTGTTGGCCAAACCGAGGCCGCGCATCGCCTGTGCACTCACCTGCCAGAGGAAAACCGGCACCATCACCTGCAAAAGAACGTCGGTCATTACGGCACCTTTAACGGCCGCCGCTTCCGGGAGGAAATACGCCCCGTTATTCTGGAGTTTATTCATCGTCACGAGAAAAAACCCATTAACGGAACATTGCCCGGTCGTCACGCAGCCTGATGCTGTACACACACCCTATACCCAGCCTCCCTCCCCTCCCGCACCCCTGGCAGTGGGACAGCGCAGCCTCTTCACAATCACGCAAGCTACGCATCACCGTGGATGCCAATCGGCTGCTGGTTAGACTACGGTTTCCTCCTCGCACCAGTCAGCGCGGCATTGAGCGCTTTCTGTCCCTGCAACAAGCATGGCTGCAAGAAAAACTGGCGTGCGTTGTCCCCCCCAAAAGACCTGAGACAGGGTGTCTGTTGTCTATTTTAGGACGCCAGTACCAACTGCATATTCATGACGATATGCGGCAATTACCCCATCTGCACAATGAGCATATCCTCCATATCGGGGGTGGGGCACATCATGCTCCGGCACGGCTACGCCGCTATATTCAGCATCAGTTACATCAATGGATACAGCCAGAGCTCGCAACCCTATGCCAACAGATTCAGCATCAGCCTCCCCCCAAATGCGCCACACCGGAAATGCATAGCCGCTGGGGTAGCTGCTCCCCACATCGCAACCATATCCGCCTGAATTGGCGGCTGGCTTTTGCGCCACCCGCTATTCTACATTATGTGCTGGCACATGAAGTGGCGCACCTCAGGCACCTGAACCATGGGCCAGAGTTCTGGAAACTCACCCAGTCTTTAACCCCTTCGTCCGTTCCCCACGCCCGCCGCTGGCTACGCAACCACGGGCACGAACTCTATACGTATCAGTTTTAGCCCGTATTTTCAGATAAAACCGTGCGATTTTCCACTAACGTCTAGCCGCAACCCGTGGTACAAGGTCTGACGTTATTTCATATTCCCTGATGTACCATGCCTCCTAAACCCTTTCGTCAAACCCTGCGCCGCCTGATACCCTTTCCTCGCCGCAAAACATGGCGCAAGTGGTTCCCGGCCTATGAAACCCGGCAATTGGTCTGGCTGATGCAACATTACGATATTCAGTGCGTTCTGGATATTGGAGCCAATCAGGGACAGTTTGTGGAGAAAATTCGCTCCGCAAAATGGCAAGGCTCCATCCTCTCCTTTGAACCGCAGGCGAAAGAGCATGCACTGCTCATTCGTAAAAGTGAAAAAGATGCGCACTGGAACATCGCCGAGCGTATTGCACTGGGAGATGCCGAAGGCACCGTCACCATGAACCGCTTTAGTGACAGCAGCGTTGCTTCCATTTTACATCCCACTGAGCAATTGCAACGCAGCATGGCCAGCGCAGGCACGGAACAGGTTCCCCTGAAGCGGCTTGATCAGATTGTCACCGCACACACCATTCTTCCCGGACACACCCTGCTCAAGCTGGATGTGCAGGGGTTTGAACCACAGGTATTACGCGGCGCAACGCGTCTGTTACCACATGTTTCCGCCATTTTTATCGAAGTCAGCCTACTCCCAATGTATGACGGCGATACACATTATCTGGATATGCTGGACTATTTGCATAACATTGGCTTTCATGCGGTGCATATTTCCCCCGTATTAAACCGCAAACGTTTCGGCAATACCGGTCAGTTGGATGTGTTTTTGGTACGTCAGCCTCCGGCCATTCTGCCGCGTCATTCGTTGCTCGCAGCCTAGGTCAGGTCGCATCCATGTTACTCTATCTTCCCGGCATGCTGACCGATCAGCGTTTGTGGCAGCATCAGGTACCCGCTCTGCATGCGCTGATGCCCTATCAACATATTCGGCTGGATACCTGCGATAACCTGCATCGTATGGCAGATGACCTGTTACAAAGCTTGCCGCACGATAAACCCTTTGTGCTGTGTGGTCTCTCCATGGGGGGGCTATACCGCGCTGGAAGCATGCCGACTATTGTGCGAACGCGGGCAATGGCATCGGTTGCGTGCGCTGATACTGATAGCCACCTCTGCCCGCGCTGACACACCGGAGCAATACCGCACGCGCAAAGGGCTACTGCAACTGGCAGAAAAAGGCCGCTTCAAAGGCGTGACCCCGAAATTACTTCCCACCCTGATTCACCCCTCCCGCGTAGAGTGCGAAGAGCTGGCCACCCTGGTCATGGGCATGGCAGAAGATCTGGGGCAGTCGGTTTTCATGCGACAGGAACGAGCCGTGATGAACCGTCGCAGTCAGTTGGATATCCTGGCCCACATTCCCTGCCCCACCCTTATCCTCTGTGGGGATAGCGACCAACGCACGCCACCGGAATGCTCGCGGGAGATGCACCAGCTTTTGCCAAACGCGCATCTGCATATTCTGCCCGCATGTGGCCATTTACCTCCTCTGGAACAACCGGAACAAACCACCCGCATCATGCAGGATTTTTTACACAATCTTGTGTAACTCGCATCGTCACAAGAAAGAAAACTTACCGAAAATGACCGCCTTCAAGAACCG
>CAZIGK010000033.1:7007-19666 GCA_964538615.1 uncultured Rickettsiales bacterium
AAGCGCAGAAAACGCTTACTGGCAGGTCGTTACACGGCTCGTGGCGGCACTCTCTAATTGGCGCAACACCGCCAGCGCCCGGCGATGCATGGGAATCTGATGTACCCGTACATAATCCACTCCATGCTGCGCCAACCAGAGCGAGGCACTCAGGGTTTCCACATCCCGCTCCTGCGGAGGCAGTGGCGTTACCGCTTCAAAAAAACGTTTGCGGGAATGCCCAACCAACCACGCTTCTCCCGTTTCTGCCCCTTGCATCAGGGTGGGCATGCGGCGCAGTAATTCCCAGTTTTGTTCCGTCGTTTTGCCAAAACCTAACCCAACATCCCAAATGATGCGTTCAGAACATATACCCGCTGCCCTTAAACGTCGGCGTGTGGCCTGCTGCCATGCGGTGATTTCTGCCAGTACATCCACATCTTCAGGCCATTTCACCAGCGGATTGGCAGGTACGGTCAGGCTATGCATGACCACCAGCCGCACATGGCTGTGCTGTACGGCACGCAACATGGCTTCATCCCGAAAACCTGTCACATCATTAATCCAGTCCACACCCGCAGCCACGGCATGTGCCGCAGTCGAGGCATGACGTGTATCTATGCTGATAGGGATATACCGCCCCTCGGATCGCCGGAGTTGCCGCAACCGCTCCTGCGTGTAGGCAAGAATGGGTTGCAGGCGCAACCATTCTTCGTCAGCGGTAATCGGGGTGGCATTGGGGCGGGTGGATTCCGCGCCGATATCCAGCACATCCACCCCCTCATCCAGCATAGCATCCACATGATTGACAGCGGCTTCTATATCCCAATAATGCCCGCCATCTGAAAAAGAATCCGGCGTGATGTTAACCACCCCTACCAGTTGCGTCATGCTACATCACCCCCGGTCATTCGCAATGGAAGCAACCGATATCGGGGCGCAAAAACGCTCCGTCTGAGAACTGTCCACGGCACGTAAAAGTTCTGTCGCACTCTGGCCATTCGCATGGCGCCAGTCAGGTGCAATCTCTGCCAGAGGTACCAGCACAAACGGGCGCAGGCTCAGGCCGGGATGAGGTAAGGTGAGAAGCTCGGTCTGTCGGCTTTCTCCTGTCATATCCAGAATATCCACATCCATCTCCCGTGGCCCCCAGGTGCCACGGTGAACACGTCCACAGGCTTTCTCTGCTGCTTGCGTCACCTGAAGCAGGGTTTCCGGAGGGAGAGCCGTTTCCGCACGCACCACCAGATTCAGAAACGGCATATCCCATTCTTTGGGAGCACCTTCCGGTAGCCATGCCGGGTTTTCGTAGAGGGAGGATATCACCATCTGCTGCAAGGCAGGGCACCCATCCACCTCAGCCCGATGTAGACATAACAAGGCATTGCGTATTTGCACAATACGGTCACCCACATTACAGCCCAGGCCCAGATAGACGGTTTTTTGCATGGAGGGTATCCTTAATAATCTTTGCATTTACGGGTAGGCGGGGTAGCATATGCGCCCCACAAACGGCCTTGGAATATGTATGCACCATAGCGAGCCTGTCGTTGTTGTAAATGGCGAGTTTCTGCCGCAAGCCGAAGCACGGCTGGCCGTGACTGACCGGGGTTTCCGGTTGGGAGATGGGGTGTTTGCCACCATAGCCGTGTGTGAGGGCAAACCCTACCAGTGGATGTTTCACGTGAAACAATTGCAGGAGGGAATGCAAGCTCTGGCATTTTCCTACCGGTTGGAGGTAGACCCCCTCAAACCTACGGCCATGGCACTGATTGAACGTTGCGGGATACGGGATGGCAGTTTACGCGTCAGTATCAGCCGGGGCAGTGGCAGTCAGGGATACGTGCCCACCGATACCGCACGCCCGAATTGGGTGATGGAATGCACCCCAGCCGCGCCCATACCAAAAGACGTGGCGCTTTATCTTAGCCATTGGCGAAAAATGCCCCCTGCCTGCCTGCCAACCGCCTACAAACTGGCACAGGGCTGCAACAGCATGCTGGCACGCATGGAAGCACAGAAAAACGGATGCTTTGAAGCATTGATGCTCTCAGTAGAGGGAGATATGGCCGAAGCATCTTCCGCCAATTTATTCTGGATAGAGGAAGGGCGGCTGTTCACACCGCCCCTGAGCACAGGAGCATTGGCGGGAAGTACACGGCATGCCGTGATGCGGCTGGCAGATGTAGAGGAGCGATTGATGAGACCCGATGCGTTACGGGAAGCGGAAGGGGTGTTTCTCACCAATACAAGCTGGGGCATTTTGCCCGTGGCACGCCTGCAACCGCATGACTGGGGATGGCGCAGTGCGGAGCATCCCCTGATATTGTCACTACAGGCAGCCCTTGCGGCCGATAGGAAGGCAGGACATGCAGACTGACCCTATGGCGTTTGATAGCTGGCGTTTTGAAAAAGACCTGAGTTGGCAGAACCCTCTGGAACTGGCGCGCAGATTGCAGGTGGCCGGAGAAGATTTTTTGTTATTTTATTCCGGCATGCGCACGGCCTACAGCGGTAACCGCTCCTTTTTATTATGGGATTTTGCGGAAACCGTAGAGGGGGACGACCCGGCGGTTTTATACCCCAAACTGATGACGGACCAGCCCTGGTATAGCCAGCTATGGGCAGGGTATTTAGGGTATGGTTTAAAAAACACTCTGGAACCACGCCTGCACAGGGATCGGGTGGATGAGCTTGCCAGCCCTGCCAGCACCCTGCCGGATATGCGCATGGTCAGACCACGTGCCATTCTCTGCTTTGACCATGCGGCGGGTCGTATGGATTTTTATGCCGGCGGCGCAGCGCAGGTGCCAGATGCTCTGCCGATTGCAACCGGAGAACCAGACGCCATTGTGGATATCACCTCTCCCATGAGCAAATCGGAGTATTTGCGGCATATAGAACATGTGGTGCGGGATATTCATGCCGGGGAGCTGTACCAGGCTAATATCACGCGGAAATTTGTGGGGGAATTTGCCAAGCAACCGGATGCGTTGGCCTTGTTTACCCGTTTAGCGCAAGCAAGCCCCGGAACATATAGTGCCTATTTACACTGGCAGGATGTGCAGGTGGTATCTTCCAGTCCGGAGCGGTTTCTCACCCTGAGCCGGGAAGGTTTTATGGAAAGCCGCCCCATCAAGGGAACCGCCCGGCGATTGGAAGAAGCAGAAGCAGACGCCGCTGTGCGTAGCGCGCTGGAGCAAAGCATTAAAGACCGCGCAGAAAACCTGATGATTGTGGATTTGATGCGCAATGATCTGGCGCGTAGCTGTGTGGCTGGCTCGGTTGGGGTGCAGCAATTATTCCACGTGCAAAGCTATCAAACGGTGCATCACATGGCCTCTACCATTTATGGTAAGCGCAGGGAGGATGTTTCTCCTCTTGAAGCGGTGATGCGATGTTTCCCCCCCGGTTCCATGACGGGTGCCCCCAAGATGCATGCCATGCAGCTTTGCAGTGAGTTGGAGCGGTTAAAACGTGGGATTTATAGTGGTGCCATCGGCTGGTTTGGCGGAGATGGCAGCGCAGATTTATCCGTCGTGATTCGTACTATTATTCTGCGTGGCACGCGCTTTGAATTTCAGGTGGGTGGGGGGATTGTCGCAGATTCCGAGCCGCTGGCAGAGTGGCAGGAAACCATGACCAAAGCCCGTGGCATGGCGGCAGCACTGGGCATTACCATGGATGAACTGGAGGCTTTGTAACCGATGACCCGCACCACCGCCCTGCACCCTGCCCTGCCTTATATTCGGGAGTTATTTGCCCCGGAAAGCGATCTGTTGCAGCAGGTGCGGGAGGCTGCCAGCGCCACACAATGGCCACATATTCAAATGGGGGCGGAAGAAGCGCGCATTCTGCAATGGCTGGTGCGGAACCTGAAGGTCAAAACCATTGTCGAGATTGGCTGTTTTGTCGGCTATTCCGCCTTATGGATGGCCGCGGCATTGCCGGAAGATGGACGGCTGGTGACCATGGAGATTAACCCGGAGCATGCGGATTTGGCCGCAAAGCATTTTGCGGCCAGTGCCGATGGGCATAAAATCACCCTGATGCGGGGAGATGCGCTGGAGATATTGCCGACCCTGGCGGGCGAGTTTGACATGGTGTTTCTGGATGCCAATAAAAACCACTACCCGCAATATCTGGACTGGGCAGAGGCACATACGCGTTCCGGCAGCGTGATTGTGGCAGATAACAGCCTGTTGTTTGGGCAGGTGTGGCGGGAAAGGCCAGAAGAAGGTGCTGCGGTGCGATTAAGCACATTGCAGGGCATGCAGGAAATCAACCGCCGATTGGCAGATGCCCGCCGCTATGATACGTTGCTGCTAACCACCAGTGAAGGCTTGACCATAGCGGTGAAAAAATAAGACCTATTTGAAAGGAACACAAGATGCGTGTGATGTATTTTAGCATGAGTGACTCACCCATTGGAAAGCTGGTGATTGCAACGGAAGGGGAGAAATTATGCGCACTGGGTATGGCCGAAAATGCCCATGCAGCGGAAGTCTGGTTGCGCAAAGTGTTGCGTCCGGCAGCCCCCTTTCAGATTGCCTACAAGGATAATCTCCCCCAGCATGCGCAAATAGCGCGGGCGGCTCTGGCTTTTTGCCGGGGTGAGCCTGTGGCTTTGCCAGAAATGGTGCTATACGGCACCGATTTTCAGCAGAAGGTCTGGCGGGCATTGCTGGAAATTCCGTTAGGTTCCGTCGTGAGTTACCGCGATGTGGCGCAAAAAATTGGCAACCCGAAAGCGGTGCGTGCGGTTGGAACGGCGGTCGGAGCAAACCCGATCACCCTGTTTGTGCCCTGCCACCGGGTGATTGGTAGCAGTGGCGGCTTACATGGCTATGGCTGGGGTTTGCCTACCAAAAAACGCTTGCTTCAGGCTGAGGGCTGTCTGGCCGCCTGAGATACCCTGCCCGTTATCCATTCACCTGATGCACTTCCACCGCACCATGGCAATGTTTGTATTTTTTGCCTGAACCGCAGGGGCACGGGTCGTTACGGCGTGTTTTTCCCCAGCTTTCCGGCTGGTTGGGATCCATAGGCAGGGGGGCAGCTTTGCTACGTTTTGGCAAGGCGCGTACATTGCTTGCGGTTTCTTCGTCCAACGGTTCCTGACGGGATTCATGCATATGCGGTGCCTGCGGTGCGCGGGTTAGGCGCTCTTCCGTCGCAGCGCGATCACTGACCGTTATTTCCAGACGCGACATCCGGGCGCAGACTTCTTCCTTCAGGGTATCCAGCATTACCTCAAACATGGTAAAGGCTTCCTGCTTATATTCATTCAGCGGGTCACGTTGCGCATAGGCACGCAGGTTAATTCCCTGCCGCAGATGATCCAGCCGATGCAGGTGGTCTTTCCACAATTGATCAAAGCACATGAGCAGCATACGCTTTTCTGCCAGCGCCATAATCTCTGCGCCAAACCCCTCCACCCGCTGCTGGTAGTGGTTTTCCACAGCCTGCATAACGCGCTCCACTACTTCCCGGTCAGCAATACCTTCTTCTTGTGCCCATTCACCCAACGGCAGATGCAAATTGAAAATACGTGCTACCTCATTTTCAAAATGCGGCATATCCCACTGGTCGGGGTAGGCCTTCGCGGGCATCGCTTCCAAAGCGATACGCTCGACCAGTTCTTCCCGCATGGCAGCGAGGATATCCCCCACATCATCTGACTCCAGAATATCCTTTCGCTGACTATAGACCACCTTGCGCTGGTCGTTCATCACGTCATCATATTTCAGCAGGGTTTTACGTATATCGTAGTTGCGGTTTTCCACTTTCTGTTGGGCTTTTTCCAGCGTGCGGCTGAGCAGCGGGTGGACAATGGCCTCCCCTTCCTGCAACCCCAGTTTACGCAGCATGAAATCCATCCGCTCAGAGCCGAAAATGCGCATCAGGTCATCTTGCAGGGAGAGATAGAACAAAGACGCACCCGGATCTCCCTGACGACCGGAACGACCCCGCAACTGATTGTCGATGCGGCGGCTTTCATGACGTTCTGTTCCCATGACAAACAAGCCACCGGCTTCCAGTACCGCTTGTTTTTCCGCTTCCACTTCTTTGCGGATTTTTTCTACGGCGGCGAGTTTTTTATGCTCATCGGTCAGATCTGCGGTTTCTGCCAGAATGCGCATCTCCGCATTTCCTCCCAACATAATATCCGTTCCCCGGCCTGCCATGTTGGTGGCGATAGTCACGGCGCCTTTGCGACCCGCCTGAGCAATAATCATTGCTTCCTGCTCGTGGTATTTCGCGTTTAGTACCTGATGCTTGATTTTGTGTTTTTTCAACAGTTTTGAGAGAGTTTCCGATTTTTCGATGCTAACCGTACCCACCAGCACCGGCTGCCCTTTGGCGTGGCATTCTTCAATTTTAGCCAAAATCGCATTCAGTTTTTCCGCTTCTGTCCGATAGACCTGATCGTCAAAATCCTGCCGGGAAACGGGACGATGCGTGGGAATGGCCAGTACATCCAGATTATAGATATCTTTAAACTCCCCGGCTTCGGTCATGGCGGTACCGGTCATGCCGGAAAGTTTAGGGTACATGCGGAAATAATTCTGGAACGTGACAGAGGCAAGGGTTTGGTTTTCGTTTTGAATATGCACCCGCTCCTTTGCTTCCAATGCCTGATGCAGACCATCGGAGTAACGGCGACCTTCCATCATGCGTCCGGTGAACTCGTCAATAATGACCACTTTGTTGTCCTTGACCATGTAGTCAACGTCACGCGTGAACAACTGATGGGCGCGGAGCGCCTGATTCACGTGATGAACCAGAGAGATGTTCTCTATGTCGTAGAGGGATGCCCCTTCCTGCAACATTCCTTTTTCCCGAAGCAGGTTTTCAACATGCTCGGTACCAATTTCCGTCAGGGTGACAGTACGGTGTTTTTCATCTTTTTCAAAATCACCTTCCACCAGAAGAGGAATAAGGGCATCCACCAGCGTATAGAGCTCGGAATTATCTTCCGTCGGGCCGGAAATAATCAGCGGTGTGCGTGCCTCGTCCACCAGAATGCTATCTACTTCGTCAATAATGGCATAATAGGGGTCACGCTGGACACGGTCTTCCAGAGAAAATTTCATATTGTCCCGCAGGAAGTCAAAACCGAACTCATTGTTGGTGCCATAGGTGATGTCACAGCTATAGGCATGACGACGTTCTTCATCCGTCAGGCCGTGCACAATACACCCGACACTCAAGCCCAGAAACCGATGCAGATTACCCATCCATTCCGCATCGCGATGCGCCAGATAATCATTCACCGTCACCACATGCACCCCTTTGCCCGGCAGTGCATTCAAATAGGCTGCCAGCGTACAGACCAGTGTTTTTCCTTCTCCGGTGCGCATTTCAGCGATCATGCCTTTATGCAACGCCAGACCACCGACCATCTGCACATCAAAATGGCGCATTCCCAACACGCGCCTACCCGCTTCCCGCACGGTGGCGAAAGCCTCCGGCAACAGGGAATCCAATGTCTCGCCCTCTGTCAGGCGGTGACGATAATGTTCTGTTTTGGCGCGAAGTTCACTATCGGAGAGCGCCTGCATGGTCTCTTCCAGCGCATTGATGCGCCCAACCTGCGCCTGTAGCTTTTTCACAATACGGTCATTGGCACTGCCAAACAGTCGTTGCGCAAGTCGTAACATCGGGTCTCTTTCTATCCATCATCGCTTGAGGGTTATTATCTATAGACATAGGTAGCGGCATTGGCAAATCAACATTTCGCAACAAAAACATTGCAAGCCCGCGTCGCTTGAAGCATCCTATGCGGCAATCATGCGCTTTAGCTTCTACAGGAGGATTCTGTGATGCGCTTTAAACATTCCCTCATGTTTGCGTTAACCATGGCTGCCATGGGTGCAGGACAGGCCTTTGCTGCCTCCCCCGTGGTATTAAAAGTAGATGGCATGGAAGTCACCGCTGATGAAGTGGCCAAACGCCTGCAAATGCCGGAAGGCCAAACCCTGGCCAATATACCGCCCATGTTTCAGGAGCGTATTTTGCAATCGCTGGCCACCCACTTACACTTATCCCATCTGGCCATGAAGCGTTATGAAAATAACCGTGAAGTGCAAGCCATCATCGAGAAGATGGTGAAAGAAGCACCTGCGGAGTATAAAGACTACGTGCGCCAGAATGCCGCTGTTGAGCAACTGCGCAAAGACCTGATTGCCGAGCTAAAAACACCAGAGGCCGAAGCAAAGGCGCTCGATGCAGCAAAAAAAATGCAAAAAGAGCAACAAGGCAAGCAATATGAAATCTTTGTCGTGCAGTTTGAACACGGAGATGATGCCAAAGCCTTCGCCAAAGGCATTGATACGGTGAAAGCCCTTCAGGAAAAAGCGGGGGAGAAAGACGCTGGCCCGAAATACAACATGGGGTTGGCATCGAATATGGGGTGGGTGACACTGCACCAACTGCCAGACACGGTCATTCCCGCCTTTAAGGATATCAAACCCGGACAGGTCACACAGGCCGTGGATGCAGGCTATGGCTGGGAAATATTTGGCGTGCTGGATGTGCGCGAGACAACAGCCGAACTGAGCGAAGGCCGTAAAAACGAAGCGTTACAAATGTTGGACAACCAACTGTGGATGGAGTTTGTGCGCAGTGAGATGGAAAAAACCACGATGGAGGTGCTTCCGCTGACCGCCGCAACGGGCGAAAGCAGCAAGCAGCCATAATCTAGCCGGAACGTGATGTTTCCACACCTAAGTTGTCATCAATGCGTCATGATTCCGTCATGATAATGCAACTTTTAGGCACTATGCTGCACGTTGGGGTCAATATCCGGTGCAGAATAATATGGCTAAATTTCCTCTCACGTCCGCAGACCATGCGCAGTACTGGCTGTTAGACAGTTTCCGTCAGGGTAAGGGAGCAGAGGCTCTTTCTTCCGTGTTACAACACGGGGAGAACGGCCAACTTCTCACAGCAGGCGGGTACCCGTATATTCCACGCTGGCAGCGTGATGAGGCGTTTTTATCCCAGTTGGGAGATGGGGAAAATACCTCTTATATTGCACTGGCTACGCGGCGTCCGGTACCCGGAAAATTCGCAGATTTTGGCCATGTGTTTCTTGGCATGTTTCACCCCGGTAAGAAGGAAGCAAGGGAAGTACACTTTTCGCTTGATGCTGATGCCCTAAAGGCCATTACGCTAGAGCCCCTTCCCCTATTGAACCCGGTTCTTCGTGCCGGACGAAAAATGCTGGGAGTACCTGCCACACTGAAAGATCATTCAACCAATGCGCGTTTTGCCAAGGCCGTGATGTTACCCATCACCGAGCATCAGTATGAACTATTGAAAGCGGATATTGCGTTAGACGAATTAGCCATTGCGAACACACGTTATACCTTTGTACGCTCTGGCGGTCTGAATTGTGTGGAATACTCTCTTTATGCCCTGGACAGTATTGGCATTCCACTGGATACAAAAAAGCTGATGTTCGGGCTTCGCCATCCGGTAGACGTGATGAAAGCTCTGGACAGTCTGTTCTCACCCTCTGCCACTGCACGGCCCTACATGCATGAAGTGGCCGTGGACAATCATCTCTATCAGGTAGCGGTTGGCGAAAACGGGCGCATGATGTTGCAGGCTCAAGCCCCTCATCGTGAGAACGCCTCACTGGCCACGGCGGCCACAACGGCGTTGAGTTTGGCACAAGTAGCCGCAGATGCTATCATCCATGGGTCCATACGCACAGAAGTATCCTCTTTACGCTTTGCTCCAAACCGCACGGCATAGCTGCCTGAGGCATTCGTCCTACGCAAAAAATCCGTCACGTGCATCGTCCGCTTGCACCTTTCATGAAAAAACGGCATGGATTGCACAGAATGCAATCACATGGTTTGCATGACAAATGAAGGAGCCTGCCGCATGTCTTTATCCTTTTTATTACCCGTGATGCCGCCACTGGCGGGGGTGAAGCTTGCCACCGCACAGGCAGGCATTAAATATGCCGGGCGGGATGACGTGATGCTGATGCTGTTTGATCAACCTGCCAGCATTGCTGGAGTTTTCACCCGTTCACTTACGGCTTCCGCTGCGGTGGATCGTTGCCGCCGGCACCTACACCATGGCCGCGTACGGGCGATTCTGGTGAATTCCGGTAATGCGAATGCGTTTACCGGACGGGTGGGCGAACATGCGGTCACGCACACGGTAGAAGACACAGCACAGGCGGTCGGTTGTCTGGATTGCGAGGTGTTTCCTTCCTCCACAGGGGTCATTGGGGTGCCTCTGCCTGCAGAAAAAATCAAAGCCGTCTTACCGCAACTGGTTGCCAATGCCCATGCGGATGGCTGGGAAGCCGCCGCCAAAGCCATTATGACCACCGACGCCTACCCGAAATACACTATCCGCCAGTGTGTGGTGCAGGGGCAACCCGTCACTCTACAGGGTATCGCGAAAGGGGCAGGCATGATCGCGCCGGATATGGCGACCATGCTGGCCTATATCGTGACGGATATATCTCTACCGCATGACGTGCTGCAACCGATGTTACAGGCAGCCACCGCGCATAGTTTCAATGCCATTACGGTGGATGGCGATACCTCCACCAGCGATACGGTGTTATTGGCCGCAACCCACGCCATCCCAGCCGGAAAAGGCATGGATGATTGGCAGGATATGCGACTACGACCTTTTGTAGATGCCCTGTTTGACCTGATGCTGGATTTGGCCAAACGCATTGTGGCAGACGGCGAAGGCGCCACCAAGCTGGTACAAATTACCGTAGAAGAAGCAGAAAGTGATGCGGCGGCACATATCATTGCGAAGGCGGTCGCTAACTCCCCTCTCGTCAAAACGGCTCTGGCGGGTTGTGACCCCAATTGGGGACGCATTGTGGCCGCCATTGGCAAAGCCGGACAACGGGCAGAACGTGACCTGATATGGATTCGGTTTGGGGATATGATGGTGGCGGAAGAGGGCGCGGTTCACCCGCAGTATCAGGAAGCGGAAGGTGCCGCCTATTTTGAAGAACCCGAACTGCATATTCATATTGGGGTAGGCGTTGGCAAGGGACGCGCCTACGTCTGGACCTGTGATTTAGGCCATGAATATGTGCGCATTAATGCGGATTATCGGAGTTAATGCGACGTTCACTTACCGGCAAACAGCCCCTGCAGGCCACTGGCGCGCTCATGCTCCTGATAGATGCCTTGAAAGAAGGGTTGCATTTCCTGCTGTAGGCTTGCGGCATCTGTACTTTGGGCGGTTTGCAATTTATCAATAACCCGCTGAACCTGCTCTGCACGAACTGAAGGTCTGGAGCCGAGCGTACCTAACCTTCCAGCAATATCTGTGAAAGGGCCATAAAAGCCAGTTTCAAATTGTGTGTAACGGTCATAAATTGGTTGTTTAATAGAGGTCAAGGCCTGAATTGCCTGTTCCTTATCCATACCCACTATTAACCGTTCAATTCCTTCTAAATCCGCCGCATACTCCGCCTGCCTACTACGGTGCGTCCTTTTAAAGGCGTAAGAACCAACACCCATAATGGCCCCAACAGCAATAGCAAACATTTTATCTTTGATCGGCAGGAGGCTAGCCAAAAAACTTCCGGCCAATCCTACCACGGCACCAAACCCATATGATAATACCTCATCTTCCGGGCGATGCTTAGTATGCAATATATGATTTAGCTCGTGCCCAAGCACTTGCTTCATCAACAATTCCCCCGTTTGACCCATATCCTGACATTCCCGCACAAAGCTGGATGCCACCAGAATCTTGCGCTCTGCCCTAAAGGCAGCCGCTCCACCGCCTAAGTCCGTTCGAGTAGTATCGAGAGAAATTTGCACATCTTCCGGTACGGCATACTCCCCTATCTGGTTTTGTTTCCACTCTGCCAATACGCGATTAAAATACGCCCGCTCATTCTCACGGGAATGTGAAGTTTGAGCCGGTGTCAGCGTATCAGGTGATGGTGTCATGAAACTATATCTGTCTATGAGTATTATTTAGAGATGCGTACTATGGGAAAGGGTTTGAAAACATGCAGCCAGCGTGCGTGGGAGGAAATCTCCCCCCACGCAAGCCGTCCGTTACACGAAAAACCTAGTCCTCGTACTGCCGCGCCTCGTCGATCATCTCCTGAGCACGGGTGATGAAGGCAAGATAAATCCCGCCGTTCCACGCCCGATTGCCGATAGCAAAGAGACCGGCGAGCCAGTCATCACTCGCGGCCTGATCCTTCTCGCTGTTATCACGAGCCTGATCCGCACGGATGACGACCAGCATGTTCATGGTGGCGATCGCCAGCGCATCGCTGCGCTTGATGAACAGCCGATCCTGAGCGTACTGCCGCTGAACCTTGTCCGCCTCGCGAACCAGCATGGACACGTACAGGTTAAAGTCCTTCGTCATGTCACACCAACCTTTCCGATTGGGTAGCCGCACCTTGCGATACGGCAATAGAGAGAGAACACCGACAAACGAACCGCTCCCCAGCGTTCTCGTAATCCATCTGATGCAAGCAAAAGATGAATAAGAGAACGCTTCCGATATTAGAGAGAGAGAGAGAGAGAGGCAAATGAAGTTTTTGTGACAAATGGGTAAAAAAGGTTAGGGGGGGTGTTGTGTTATGGGGACAAGAACGGCAGCAAGGAGGCTCGCCGTCTTCAGCGAGCGATAGCGAGAGGCACGCAGTGCCGACT
>CAZIGK010000034.1:0-19321 GCA_964538615.1 uncultured Rickettsiales bacterium
AGACCAAAACGCTGTAACAACGCACGTACATCTAACTGACGTACCGAGGCATCAGAAGATACATGGCGGGGAAGAGGGAGGGGGGATTCCAGAGATTTTTCCATAGGCAGCAAGGGGATGATAAAGATATATCCGTTCAGTTTAGAGGCAGAATCTTAATAAATAGATTTGGAAGCCATGAAGTAGTGGGGTACCAGGCTTGCCAAGATGAGAATTGTGTCAAAATTGTACAATGGACAGCATGGTTGCACTAAAAGTTGGGTTGTTCTATAATATCCGTGAGTGCAAGTAGCACAAGGAGAGTCGTCATGAAGACGAGCGGACACACGGGTATAGATTCTGTGGCGGTATCCCCACAAATGGGTGGGTCACAGATGGGCGGGCAGTCTGTTCTGGCTGAGTTCCGGGTAGAGATTTCTCAAAACAAGATGGTATTGCAACGTCGCGAGGGGATGCAAATATCCCGTGCGGGGTTGTGGGCGTTGAACGCGATTGGGGGGTCTACGGCGTTATCGCCAGCACAAAAACGGACATTGGCACGGCTGGTCGCGATTGTCGATGAGTTTGCGGGGGGTAGCCCACGGTTGATGCGGCAGATTGTTGGTGTGGCTAAATTGATGGCGATGCAGTCGACCCGTAGCTATAAACCGACCACGCTTGAAGAAATGCTACGGATGTACCGTGAGGAACGCGAACGGTTGACCGGACGCTCTATGCAGCCTGATGAGGTAGAGGTTGAAATTGCACAGGTGCGTATATCACTGGAGCTGCGGGCGGGGCTGACCGCTACCACGGAAGATGCCACCGGCCAATGGGCATAAGCTTGAGAAAAGAGGCATGCTTTGGCAGGCATGACGGGGATTGATGCCCCATGCGAGGGACAAGACGTGAGGACAGGAGTCCGAACCCTTTAGCGAACGAAGTGAGAGGCACGCAGTGCCGACGCGGAATGAGGCTAGTAAGCCGAATGGAGCCAAAGGAAAGTTTTCCCGTGGATGCCTGCCTACGCAGGCATGACGTTGTTTTTGAGGCGAGCGTGGAACAAGACGTGAGGACAGGAGTCCGAACCCTTTGAGCTAAGCGATAGCGAGAGGGGCTTTAGCCCCGACGCGGAATGAGGCTAGCAAGCCGAGTGGAGCCAGAGCAAAAGGAGAGATGGATTCCGGGTCAAGCCCGGAATGACAAGGGTGGGTGTTATGTTGGGATGGTGCCACTACAACGGTTCTGGTCAGGCGTGGGCGAGGGTTTCCGATTTTGGGGTAGGAGCCGGGACGTCCCACATTTTTTCCAGATTATAGAACTGGCGCACTTCCGGGCGGAACAGGTGGACGATGACATAGAGGCTATCAACCAGCACCCAGTCACATTGTTCTTTGCCCTGAATAGAGACATCCAAAAATCCGGCTTTGGCCAGTTCGCCTTCCACATGGCTGGCCAGCGCCCCCACGTGCCGCTGCGAACGACCGGAAGCGATGACCATAAAATCTGCAATATCGGACTTGCCGCGCAGGTCAATGGTGATGATATCTTCCGCTTTATTATCATCTAGCGTTTTCAGAATGATTTCCTGTTGACGAATGGCGTCTTCGAGATGGGACGGGCTGGAAATGGTGGCCTCCATAAACATGTGGAACTTTATGCTTCATTATAGGGTGATTATCGGGATTATGCATCTTTTTTTCACAAAGGCGGTGTGTGTTTAGCCGTATGCGGGTCTGAAGACAGGCGTAAAGCACTGCTGGATGCACCATGGCGTTGAATGGGAAGCCAGCACCACAAGGGTAAAGGCAGGGGGCTGGACAAGGTGAGTTGCTGTCGGAACAGGGGCAGGGGCAGGCGATGAGCATGCAGGTTGCGGGCCGCCGGACTGGACAGGCTATCCCGCGCATGGTAGCCACCGCGTGCCAGCACCACCATTGGGACGGTGGCGGCAATGGTTTGCCAGTCATTCCATAGATGAAATTGTTGAATATTGTCCTCACCCATTATCCAAACGAAACGTGTTTGTGGATAGCGCCTTTGTAAGGCGCGCAGGCTATCTACGGTGAAGCGGGTATGCAGATGCTGTTCAGCGGCGGTCAGGTGCAGCTTCGGGATATGGTGCGTCAGGCGGCGGCACTGTCGCAGGCGGACGGGAAGGGGTGTGGCATGGGATTTGAGCGGGTTTTGTGGGCTGACCAGCCACCAGAGGGCGTCCAACGGCAAGTATTTCAGGGCTTGTCGACTAATATGCACATGTCCTGCATGCGGTGGGTTGAATGAGCCGCCCAGCAGACCGACCACCTTACCCCGCCAACGGTGACGTGGGGGAAGCGGTGGTAGCGACAGGGGCGATACAGCGGTCGAGGGTGGGAGAGGGTGAGATGGGGACATGGTGCCTTACGCCGGACGGGTATGCCCGTTGCCCAGCACTACGTATTTGTAGGTGGTGAGTTCTGCGGCTCCGACCGGGCCGCGGGCGTGCAGCCGACCGGTGGCAATGCCGATTTCTGCTCCCATGCCGAATTCTCCGCCATCTGCAAACTGGGTGGAAGCATTATGCATGACGATGGCGCTATCTATCTGTTGCAGAAAGCGTTTGGCGGCCGTTTTGTCATCGGTGACAATGGCATCCGTATGGTGGGAGCTGTAGTGATTGATGTGCTCAATGGCCTCTTCCAGCCCATCGACCAGTTTGACCGAGAGAATGGCGTCCAGATATTCGGTACTCCAGTCTGCTTCGGTGGCGGGTTGAATGCGATGATCCAGCGCGATGGCCTCTGCTTCGCCACGTACTTCGCAGTGACGGGCGGTCAGTTGTTCTGTGATAGCGGGGAGCAGGGTTGGGGCAAGGCTTCTGTCCATTACCAGCGATTCCGTGGCGCCGCAAATACCCGTGCGGCGCATTTTGGCGTTTTCGACAATGGCCAGTGCCATTGCCGGGTTGGCTTGTGCATGGATGTAGAGGTGGCAATTGCCTTCCAGATGCAGCAGGGTGGGGACGCGGCTTTCCTGCTGGATGCGCTGGGTAAGCGACAGGCCACCACGGGGAATGATGACATCAATTTCTCCCACCATTTGCAGCATGTGGCCAACCGCTTCGCGGTCTTGTGTGGGGAGGCTTTGTACCGCCTCAATGGGTAAGCCTGCCTGTTGCAGGCCGCGCTGCATAATGCGTAAAATAGCCTGCGAGGAATAATAGCTATCCGAGCCGCCACGCAAGATAGCGGCATTGCCGGATTTGATGCACAGACCTGCGGCATCCGCGGTGACATTGGGGCGGGATTCGTAAATAATGCCGATAACGCCCAACGGTACAGGCTGGCGAATGATATGCAGGCCGCTGGGAGCGTCCCACTCTGCCAGTTTGCGGGCGAGGGGATCCGGCAAATTGGCGACGGTTTCCAACCCTTTGGCCATGGCTTCGATACGGCTTGGGTTTAAGCTCAGGCGATCCAGCATGGCGCCGGACATGCCTTGTTGTCTGGCCAGCGACAGGTCTTTCTGGTTGGCGTCCAGCAGCAAGGTGGCTTGCTCGCGCAGGTTCTGTGCGGCGGAACGGAGGGCTTTGTTGCGGGCATCCAGCGTGCTGGTGGCCAGTTGTTGATAGGCGCGGCGTGACTGGGCAGCCAGTTGCGACAATTGGTGACGTAAATCCGCCTGTGGTGTGTTGGTAGCAGGGTGCGGAGCCTGTTGCATGGTCATCTCTTTTCGTACATGGAGGCAAAAACCGATGTCTCTCATGGTAGAGCATGTGCCGGTGAGGTCAAGGCTACTGCATACAACACTATATGCAGCGGGTAAGAGACGGTGTGCCCACAGTATATAGAGAAGTCAGGGTATGCGTCAGATGCATAGGGGCGGTAGGTGGTGTCCAACAGGAGAGAGAAGTGGCGGAAATAAGGGGAATTATTGGTTGACAAGGGCGGGGGAGAGGCGTACACACCGTAACCTTTCCGCATTCTGTGGGGTGGGTTTGCTGTGTGTGTGCCGAAGAGTGGTGTATATGCGACAAGCACATGCTATGGGGTGTAAATGTAACCTTTCAAAACACGAAGGCGCGCTATGACGACCTCATTTTTGAAACAAAATGATTTGGAAAGCCGCTGGTATGTTATTGATGCAGAAGAGGTGGTTCTTGGCCGTCTCGCTGCGGAAGTAGCAAAAATCCTGCGCGGCAAACACAAACCTACCTATACACCTTTCCAGCCTTGTGGTGACCATGTGATTATCATCAACGCTGAAAAAGTGAAACTGACCGGTAACAAACATGCCGATAAAGTCTATTATCGTCATACTGGCCACCCGGGTGGGATTAAAGAAGTAACGGCTGGCAAACTGCTGGAAGGCCGTTTCCCTGAGCGGGTGATTGAAAAAGCGGTGCAGCGCATGCTGCCACGTGGGCCGTTGGGTCGTCGCCAGTTTGGTAACCTGAAAGTCTATGGCGGCGCTAACCACCCACACGAGGCGCAACAGCCTGTGGTGTTGGATATGGCCGCAATGAACGCGAAGAACAAGAGGTAGTTCCGATGACTGAAGTAGTTGCAACTCAGGAAGTGCGCAAACCACAGGTGGATAACCTGGGACGTGCTTATGCGAACGGTCGTCGTAAAGTGGCTACCGCCCGTGTATGGATTAAGCCGGGTACCGGTAAGATTGAGGTGAATGGCCGCGATGTGAAGAGCTATTTTGCCCGTCCGGTGCTGGAGATGATTGTTAACCAGCCGTTCGCGGCGGTGGATCGTCTGGGCAAGTTTGATGTCTATGCAACTGTGGAAGGCGGTGGTCTTTCCGGTCAGGCAGGTGCAGTGCGCCACGGCATCAGCAAGGCGCTGGATAATTACGATCCCGAAAACTTCCACACTGTGCTGCGTCGTGGTGGGTTCCTCACCCGCGATAGCCGCGTGGTAGAGCGCAAGAAATACGGTCGCCGCAAGGCACGTCGTCGCTTCCAGTTCTCCAAGCGTTAATACGCGGAGACGCATGGAGCGGTGGCAACACCGTTTATGTGACAGAAAAGGGCGCCCAGTGGGTGCCCTTTTTTGGTTTTGCGCGTATCTTGGGTGGTCTTTACCGCCGTGCGCAAAGAGCCAGTTGTTGCAGACTGGCCTGTGTCAGGGAAAGCAGGCTGTCATCGGTTTGGGCGGCGTTGGATTGGCTTGTTTGTTGTGCATGCTGTAGCGTGCGAAACAGTGCTGTCCGAATATCGGTGGCGGGTTGTAGGGTATCCAGCGCGCAAAAGCTTTCCAGTAGGGTGACGCCTTCATGCTGAATGTGGTGGAGCATGAAGGTAACAGCCACAGAGTCCAGCCGGCGTTGTAAAAACGCATCGGCCATCACATCTGCTGCCTGACGAAAATTGGCCTGATGGATAGGGGTAGCGGTATCCGGAGTGGAAGGCCATTGTTCAACAGCGGCAGAGGCGGCATCCCAGAGGGGGTAGAGTGAGGTTTGGCGCTGCAGAACGGCAGGAATCGCCTGTTCGTAGAAATCCATAATCCGTGCGGCGAGCTGTAAGCGATGCAGTGCGTCTTCTAATGCCAGTGTGCGCTCCGGTGTCTGAGATAGCGGAGCAGGACGTTGAGACATGGTGTCTAACAGGGCGTTTTGCAACGTGTAGGGGTAGGGTTGCAAGGGAGGGCGGCTGGCGGGAGTAGTGAGCATGAGCAGATCCCATAATGCGGTGGGAGAGAGGGAACCATGCCCCTGACGTTGCGCCTGTAGCCGTTGATACCCAGCATCCAGCAGCTCTTGCTGCAGAGGAGACATTTCCTGTGGTGGCGATGTATGGGCAAGGGTGAGGCTCTGAAGAATCGTGGCCATAGCATCTGTCAGAGATAACGAGGGGGTGTGCATGTGGAGAGCCCAATCAGGTTCGGCGTTACGGCGGGGAAAAGACGTGAAGTGTGTTCGCATGAATGTGCCAGAATAATATGACAAATCCATGACATGGTGGTTGTAAAGAGGGGGATTGTACCAATCAGAAGATTAACGGGTGTGGGTAGGTTATGCAGTTTATGCATGGCTTTTGCCCCGAAATAGGACGTGCGCCTGTGGATAAAACTTGTTAAGAGAGAAGTAAACTTCTGGCGCTATGGTCAGGAGCCATTTTTCTATTGCTCTTCAAGGATGATTGTATGTCCGCTTCCAATTTGTACCGCGATGACCGTTTTTCCGGCCTCAACAGTGTGTTTGTGGAAGAGCTGTACCAAAAATACAAAGAAAACCCACAGAATGTGGACGATAGCTGGCGGCAGATTTTTCAGGAATTGGGGGATGATGCTGAAACCGTATTCAGCAATGTGCGCGGCGCAAGCTGGGCACCGAAAAGCAGCAAGGTGATTGGCGCGGTAGATGCGGAAGAGCTGGCGAAGCGAGCCGCTAACAAAAACAAAGGCGTGAGCGAAGAGGCGCTGTATCAGGCGGCGGAAGATAGTGTACGGGCACTGATGTTGATTCGGGCCTACCGCGTGCGGGGGCATTTTCATGCCAATCTTGACCCGCTGCATATTGAAGCCAAACAACCGCACCCGGAGTTAGACCCCGCGACCTATGGGTTTAGCGAGGCGGATCAGGACAAGCCGATTCATATCCATGGGGTATTGGGGTTGCGCACGGCGACCATTCGCGAGATTCTGGCCATTTTGAAGCGCACCTATTGCCGCACCATTGGTGTGGAGTTTATGCATATTCAGCACCCTGAGCAGAAGGCGTGGATTCAAAGCCGCATTGAAGCCAACCGAGGCGATACGGAATTACAGGACGCTGACCGCAAAGCCATCTTGCGGGAGTTGGTGGAAGTAGAATCTTTCGAGAGCTTTTTGCAAGTAAAGTATCCGGGTATGAAGCGTTTCTCTGTGCAAGGGGGAGATGCGATGATTCCGGGGATGGAAATGGTGATTCGCACCTCTGCCGCGCTGGGGGTGGAAGAGGTCGTCATCGGGATGCCGCACCGGGGGCGTATGAACGTGCTGACCACGGTGATGAAAAAGCCGTTTAAGGAATTGTTTTCCCTGTTTTTGGGCAATTTGGATTACCCGGAAGATATTAAAAGTTCCGGCGATGTGAAGTACCATTTGGGGACCTCTTCTGACCGTAGCTTTGGCGAAGGCAAGCAGGAAGTGCATTTGTCCCTGACCCCGAACCCATCGCACCTGGAAGCGGTGAACCCGGTCGTGGCGGGGCGTGTGCGCGCCAAGCAGGATTTGCGGCAAGACCCTGAGCGGAAACGGGTGATGGGCATTTTGCTGCATGGGGACGCCGCCTTTGCCGGACAGGGTATTGTGGCCGAGACGCTGGGTTTGAGCGAATTGCAGGATTATAGCACCGGCGGCACCTTGCATTTTATTGTGAATAACCAGATTGGTTTTACCACCAGCCCGCGCTATTCCCGCTCGTCGCCCTATCCATCCGATGTGGCGAAAATGGTAGGAGCACCCATTTTCCACGTCAATGGAGATGACCCGGAAGCGGTGGTTTATGTCAGCAAGTTGGCTGCTGAGTTCCGTCATGAATTCAAGAAGGATGTGGTGATTGATATGTTCTGTTATCGCCGGTATGGCCATAATGAGAGCGATGAGCCGATGTTCACCCAGCCGCTGATGTATAATGCGATTAAAGACCATGAGTCACCAGCGCGGATGTATGCCAAATCTCTGGTCAGCCGTGGGTTGGTGACGCAGGCAGACGTGGATCAGTTGTTTGAGGACTACAAAAAGCAGTTTGATCAAGAGTTTGAACTGGCAAAAGACCATAAACCGAACAAGGCCGACTGGCTGGAGGGGCATTGGTCTGGCTTTATGCGTCCCGATGGAGAGCACCCGGTGGTGGATACCGGGGTGGATAGGGCACGCCTGAAAGAGGTGGGATTGAAAATATCTGCGCATCCAGAAGGCTATACGCTGAACAAAAAGATTTTACGGCAGTTGGATGCCAAGCGCGAGATGATTGAGTCTGGTAAGGAGATTGATTGGGCGACGGCGGAAGCGCTGGCGTTCGGCACCTTATTGACCGAAGGCTATGGCGTGCGGGTGAGCGGACAGGATTGTCGGCGGGGTACATTCTCGCAGCGGCACGCTTCGCTGGTGGATCAGGAAAATGAGGAGCGGTACGTGCCGCTGGCCAACCTGAGTGCTGACCAGAAGCGCTTTGAAATTATGGATTCCAACCTGTCTGAATTTGGGGTGTTGGGCTTTGAATATGGTTATTCGCTGGCGGCACCAAACACGCTGACCATTTGGGAAGCCCAGTTTGGGGATTTCTGTAACGGCGCGCAAATTATTATTGACCAGTTTATTTCCTCCGGAGAGATGAAATGGTTGCGCATGAGCGGGCTGGTGATGCTGTTGCCGCACGGGTTTGAGGGGCAGGGGCCGGAGCATAGCTCTGCCCGACTGGAGCGTTTTCTGCAAATGTGCGCACAGGATAATATGCAGGTGGCGAATTGTTCCACCCCCGCGAACTATTACCATATTCTGCGCCGCCAGATGCATGCGAAGTTTCGCAAGCCATTGATTATGATGACGCCAAAATCGCTGTTGCGGCATAAGCTGTGTGTTTCCACACTGGAGGAAATGGCGAAAGCAACCCATTTCATCCCTGTCTATGATGAAGCCTATGGCGACATTAAGCCGAAAGATGTGAAGCGCGTGGTGCTGTGCAGCGGCAAGGTCTATTATGATCTGGTGGAAGCGCGGGAAGCTAAAGGCGTGAAGGATGTGGCAATTTTGCGGCTGGAGCAGTTTTACCCCTTCCCACATGCGGAGTTGAAAAAAGCCCTGAAACCTTACGCCCATGCCGAGCTGGTGTGGTGTCAGGAAGAGCCGGAGAATATGGGGGCATGGTTCTTCCTTGATCGCCGGTTGGAAAAGGTGCTGGTGGAACTGAAGGCAAAGCACAGCCGTCCGGTCTATGCAGGGCGGCCAGAAGCGGCATCTCCTGCGGCTGGATATTTGAAAATTCATAACCGTGAGCAGGAAGCACTGGTGAGTGAAGCACTGGGTCTGTAACCCTATTCTTGAAAAAACCATTATCTCTACTGGAAAAACCAAACCAAGCCGCTATGTTAGCGCAAGCCTATTCGTTTGAAGGAGCCATGAGCCATGAGTGCAGAAGTTACCGTCCCGACCCTTGGTGAATCCGTTACGGAAGCCATTATCGCCAAATGGTTTAAGAAAGTGGGTGACGCGGTGAAACAGGATGAGCCGATTGCGGAACTGGAAACCGATAAAGTGACCATGGAAGTGAATGCGCCTGCCAGCGGGGTGTTGCAGGAAATTAAAGCCAAAGAAGGCGAAACCGTGGAAGTGGGTGCGTTGATTGCATTGCTGGGCGCGGGTTCTGCAACGGCTGCCAATGATGCGGCGCCTGCCAGAAAAGAGGATGCGAAAGCGGCGGATGTGGCGAAAGCCGCAAAATCTGAACATCCATTGCCGCCCTCTGTGCGCAAAATGGCGGAAGAGCAGGGAATTGATACCAGCAAAATTAGCGGTACGGGCAAAGATGGCCGTGTTACCAAAGAAGATGCGCTGAAGCATCAGCAAGGTGGGGCAGCGAAGGCGGCGGCACCCGTGGCGGCGGTTGTGGATGCTGGCCCACGCGAAGAGCGTGTGCGCATGAGCGGGTTGCGCCGGAAAATTGCCCAGCGCCTGAAAGATTCTCAGAATACGGCAGCGATTCTGACCACCTTCAATGAAATTGACATGACCAACTCCATGGCGTTGCGGGCGGAATATAAAGACGCAGTGGAGAAAAAGTACGGTGTGCGTTTGGGCTTTATGGGCTTTTTCGTGAAGGCGGCGGTACAGGCGTTGAAAGAAATTCCCGAAGTGAATGCCGAAATTGATGGTGAGGATATTGTCTATAAAAACCATTATGACATTGGGGTGGCTGTGGGCACCGAAAATGGTCTGGTGGTGCCGGTGGTGCGCGATGCGGATAAAAAGTCGCTCATTGAAATTGAGGCAGATATTGCTGCGCTGGCGAAAAAAGCACGCGATGGCAAGCTTTCCATGGCGGATTTGACGGGCGGTACCTTCACTGTCTCCAACGGCGGAGTGTATGGCTCGTTGATGTCCACGCCGATTATCAACCCGCCGCAGTCGGGCATTTTGGGCATGCATAAGACCGAAGAGCGCCCCGTGGTGGTGAGTGGTCAGATTGTGATTCGTCCGATGATGTATGTGGCCTTGTCCTATGACCACCGCATTATTGATGGGCGGGAGTCTGTGACCTTCCTGAAGCGGATTAAAGAAAACGTGGAAGACCCGCGCAGGCTGCTGCTGGAGGTTTAATGCGAATCCTTGCGTACTTTGCTGCGCTATGGTGGGGGCTGTGTGCGGCCTCTGCCTCTTATGCCTGCTCGTGCGGTCCGTATGAGCATACGTTGGCAGAAGATGTTGCGGACTATTATGACGCGGTCTTTGTGGGGATTGCAGAGAAGGTAACCCAAACGAACGCGCATGATTTTCTTATGCCTCAGGTGGCGCGCTTTCAGGTGGTGTCCGGCTGGAAGGGGGTGCAGACATCTACGCCGCAGGACGTGTATGGGTGCGAAAACTCTGCCGCTTGCTGTTTAGGCTTTGAAGAAGGTAAGGCTTACGTGGTATTGGCAAAGCGGAACGACGATGGGCATTTGGCTGTGCGTATGTGTGATGCGACGATGCGAACCATGTTGCTGGAACATGCGGGCGATTTGGTAAAAGAACTAAACGACTTGACGAAGTAAAAAGGATAACACAATGGCTGAACAATTTGATGTCGTGGTGATTGGTGGTGGCCCTGCGGGTTATGTCGCGTCTATTAAGGCGGCACAACTGGGGTTGAAGGTGGCCTGTGTGGAATCTCGCGGGGCGCTGGGCGGTACCTGCCTGAACGTGGGGTGTATTCCGTCCAAAGCGATGCTGCATTCATCCGAGTTATTTGATGAAGCCGCCAACCATTTTGAAGCGCACGGCATTAAAGCGTCCGTTAAGCTGGACTTGAAAGGAATGCTGGGGCGTAAGGATAAAGTCGTCAAAGACCTGACCGCTGGTATTGAGTTTTTGTTCAAGAAAAACAAAGTGACCTACGTGCAGGGGCATGGCACCATTACTGCCAAAGACGAAGTGACCGTTGGTAAGGATGTGTATAAAACAAAAAATATTCTGATTGCGACGGGTTCCAACGTCACCCCGCTACCGGGCGTAGAGATTGATGAAAAGCAGGTGGTTAGCTCTACCGGTGCATTGTCTCTGGAGAAGGTGCCGGAGCATCTGGTGGTGATTGGCGGTGGCGTGATTGGGCTGGAGATGGGTTCCGTCTGGCGGCGTTTGGGTGCCAAGGTGACGGTGGTGGAATATCTCGACCGGATTGCCCCGACCATGGACGGCGAAGTGAGCAAGCAGTTCCAGCGCATTTTAGCGAAGCAGGGCATGGAGTTTTTGACCAGCACCAAAGTGACGGCTGTGAAAAAAGACAAAAAAGGCGTGAAGGTGACCGTAGAGCCAGCCAAAGGTGGCGACGCGCAGACATTGGATGCCGATGTGGTGCTGGTGGCCATTGGTCGTAAGCCCAACACGGATAAGTTGGGGCTGGAGAATGTGGGCATTACGCTGGATGAGCGCGGGCGTATTCCGGTCAATGGCAAGTTGCAAACCGCTGTAGCGAATATCTACGCAGTTGGGGATGTGATTGCCGGGCCTATGCTGGCGCATAAAGCCGAGGAAGATGGCATTGCGGCGGTAGAAAACATGGCTGGTCAGCATGGCCATGTGGACTGGGACATGGTGCCGAGTGTGATCTACACCATGCCGGAGGTGGCAAGCATCGGGAAGACGGAAGAACAACTGAAAGAGGCGGGTGTACCGTACAAGGTGGGGAAATTTCCCTTTTCCGCCAACAGCCGTGCCAAAGCCGTGGGGCAGACCGAAGGGTTTGTAAAAGTGCTGGCGCATAAGGATTATGACACGGTGCTAGGCGTGCATATTATTGGGCCACAGGCGGGAACCATGATTGCGGAAGCGGTGACGGCGATGACCTATGGTGCATCTGCTGAGGATATGGCCCGTACCTGCCATTCCCACCCGGATTTGAACGAGGCAGTGAAAGAAGCGGCGCTTGCGGCATCCGGTCTGGGCGCGATTCATATGTGAAGATGCATGACAGGTTTCTTCAGGCAAAAACCCGGCCAAAGAAAGGCCGGGTTTTTTGATGGGCGTTTATGCGGATATGGGCTGAGATGGCCTTCTATCATAGATCCGTGAGTGCAACCCCTTGCGGCGTGCTTGCCTGTGCTTCCTGATTGGAGGTCTCGAATAGGAGAGTGAGTGGTGGTACTGGCGGTAGCAGCCCTCTTTCCACAGCACGCGCTAACGCGGCGAGTAATGCATCCGTATCATTGGGAGGGATGGGGGCGGGGGAAGCGGCTGCAGGTGCGTGGGTGATATCCGTGATCTGGCCACCGATGCTGATTTGATAGCTGGTAAACTGTGTAGTGTTCATTGCGATATCTGTAATCGTGATAGGATCCCAGACAGCGCGGGGGATGTCCAAAGTGGTTTGACTACGCGCAAGATAGAGAGCATTATGCGCTTGTTTTCCATCGGGCTGCACCTTGCCTGCTGAGCGAAAATCGAAGCGTGGGTCGTCTATTAATTGTTGGAGAAAGCCGGGGTTGCTGGTGTGACCACTGAGCAGTGTCACTCCGTCTTTTTCGATGCGAACCAGCGCCCCTTCAACATCGCCGGGGATGATGAGGATGCGGTCATAACCGCGAGAAGAATCCACGAAACTGAGGGCGACCTGTCCTTTGCTGCCGGTCGTCAGGGTGGCTTCTTTATCCGGGAATGATGCGGTTTGGTAAGGGGTAAAGGGAAGAGGGTGAGCGGAGGACATTGTGAGTCTCGTTGCGTGGTGGGTTCATGGCGATAGGTAGTTATGATAGCAGGGTAGGATGACAGAAATATGAATGGCTGCTTATGGCAATGCCTGATGGTGTGTTAAACCCTGTTGCGATAACATGATGGGGAAGCAGACAGAGCGTGAAGGAGAGCAAGATGAGTCGGGTATTGTTTGTGCTAACCAGTCACAACCAGTTGGGAACCACGGGAAGGCCGACCGGGTTTCACCTGGCAGAGATGACCCATGTTTACAAGGAACTGAGTGAAGCAGGGTTTGAGATCAGTTTTGCCTCTGTGCTGGGAGGGAAAGCGCCCATGGATGCCATGGAGATGGACGATGCGATTAACCGTGCGTTTATGCACGATGATGCACGACGGCGGCAGATTGAAGAGACGGTGCCGCTGGCAGAGGTATCTTTACAGGAAATAGAGGCGGTGTATGTGCCGGGCGGGCATGGCACCATGTGGGATATGCCGGATAACGAGCGGCTGGCCAGCATGATTGCAGAGGTGTACCAGCGAGGTGGTGTGGTGGGAGCCGTCTGCCATGGGCCAGCGGCGCTGAGAGATGTACGGCTGGCAGATGGGCGCTATTTGCTGGAAGGCAAGGAATTTGCCTGCTTTAGCAATGCCGAAGAAGAACATATTGGATTGAACCAAACGGTACCGTTTTTACTACAGACCGCGCTGGAAGCGCGTGGTGGTTTGTACCGTCATGCCGGCTTGTTTGAGCCTTGTGTTGCCGTGAGTGAGCGTCTGGTCACCGGGCAGAACCCGGCTTCTGCCCATGGGGTCGGGGCAGCCATGCTGGCATTGCTGTTGCAACTGCGGGAGCAGCGGGTGGCGTAACCCTATCTTTAGAAATAGCAGGTAAGACTGGAGGGGTAGGTGGCAATGGTGCCGCCTATCTACGGTTAATCGCGTTTTGCCCGAACGGTGGCGTCTGGAGTGTCCTGTGGTTGGCATTCCGGCGTTGTCTAGGAAAAAAAACACGGTATATCAAGCTGCCGTAGCGGGTTGTACCAACAGGCTGAGCTGAATGTTTACATTCTTACGTTGGTTTTCTGTCATTAGTTTGATTGCGGTGGTGATGGCTGCAATTCTGACAGGTATCTATTTCCGCAATATGGCGGCAGAAGATTTAAAGTCTGTTGTGCAGCAGAATAACCTGTCGCTGTCTCAGGGGTTTATCAACACCACATGGCGGAAATATCGGCGGCTTTTTACGGAAATTCTGGCCGATGTGGACGTGAAAGAGTGGCCTAAGGATAAGTATTTCGTCAAGTTCAGTGAAGATGCTTTCCGCTATTTTGAGGATATACCCATTGCGCGGGTGACGATTTACAATGCGAAGGGCAAGCCGTTTCTGAAGACGGATCAATCTCGCATTAGTTTTATTGGCAGCGATAAATTATTTTTATCGCACGATGGTACGGAGCAACAGCAGCAGGCGATACGCAGCGGCAAAGTCTTTAGCCGCTTAATTCCCAGTGGGGAAATTCAATTGCCGGATGGCACGAAAAAAAGTGGCGCTTTGGTGCAGACCTATGTGCCGATTATTCCTGATTCCTATGTGAATGTGATTGCTGGGCAGGATGTGCAAATTGATGGCTATATTGAAGTTTTTTATGATGTGACCGCACAATGGGAGCAGTTGTACCGCTTCCAGATTGTGGGGACGACCGGGATTATTCTGATTTTCCTGATTTTGTTTACCGCGCTGATGGTGACTGCCCGTAAAGCGGAATCTATTATTGGCAAACAGCATGAGAAAAATTTGGAACTGGCCGCAGCCAAAGCCCGTGCAGAAGCCGCAAGCCGAGAAAAATCACGGTTTTTGGCTAATGTCAGTCATGAATTACGCACCCCACTGAATGCGATTATTGGATTTTCCGAAATTATCAAAAACGAAAGCCTTGGGCCGCTGGGCAACGTGAAATATAAGGATTATCTGCGGGATATTCATACATCCGGGGTACATTTGCTGAGCCTGATTAATGACATTCTGGATTATTCCAAAGCGGAAGCAGGCAAGCTTGAGCTTGAGGTATCGGATGTGGATGCCACCAAGGTCGTAAAAAGCTGTCTGCGTATGGTTAGCCCACGGGCACAAGAGGCGCAGGTGCAATTGGTGGATAACACCCCGAAAGAGCATTTTGTGTTGACCACGGATGCCAAAAAACTGAAACAGATTTTGCTGAATTTGCTTTCCAATGCCGTGAAATTTACCAAGCCCGGTGGCATGGTGACGGTGACCGCCTGGCAAAATCTGGCGGATGATTCCATCACGATTGAGGTCAAAGATTCCGGCATTGGCATTGCACCGAAGGATATTTCCAAGGCGATGTCTCCTTTCGGGCAGGTGGATAGCGAACTGAGCCGCAAATATGAAGGAACCGGTTTGGGGTTGCCTCTGACCAAAAAATTCACGGAGATTATGGGGGGCACCTTTTATATTCAAAGTGAACTGGGAGTGGGTACCACGGTGACCATTGTGTTGCCCAAGCGCGCACCGGAACAGAACTGGAAAAAAGCATCTAACAGCGGCAAGCCTTCGCCCATGCGGGATGAAGCCGATGGGGATGATAGTACCTTCGCCACGTTGGATGCAGCGCCCGGCAATGGGTTGCAACTGGATACGGGTCGAATGGCATGATGCCCGCACCGGTGGCCGATGATGGCATCAAGGCGAGCCTGTTATGTGTTGGCGATTGCGGATTCCGGCAGGGGATAGGGCAGGCTGTCGGTTAGCTCTTCCACCCGTTGCGGGGTGAGCTGCGGCCATTGTAGTTGCTTGTTGCGGCGTTCATTCTGTAATTTGCGTTGAATGCGTTGCTGGGTTTTTTCGTCCAGCCTTTCGCCACGCTCCATGTACAGGGTTTGCGAAGGGAAGGCGAAATCGGTACCGGCTACGGTGATAATTTCTTTGATGCGCAGCAGAATATCCTCCTGCACTTCCAGAAAACGGTCAAAATCTGCGGTGCGGACATAGGCAAACAACTCAATATTCAAGGAGTAGTCCCCAAAGCCTATGAAGCGTGGGCGTGCAGGGGCATTTTCAATCATCGGGTGGGAGATCAGCAATTCTTTCAGTTGGGTAATGACATAGCGCATTTGATCGGCCGTGGTTTCATAGCGAAGCCCTATCAGGTGCTTGAGCAGGATTTTATCCCGTGGGGCAAAATTGACGATGCTCATGCCAGATAGCACACTGTTGGGGATACAGAGAATGGTGCGCTCCAGCGTGCGGATGCGAGTGGAACGCAGGCCAATATCTTCCACGGTGCCAACCGTATCCCCGAATTTGCCAAAATCGCCGACGCGAATGGGTTGATCCAGCGACAGGGTGAGGCCGCCGAATAGGTTTTCCACGGTTTTTTGTGCTGCCAGTGCGATGGCAATTCCGCCAACCCCCAGTGCGGCGATGAGGGCAGCGACATCGAACCCCCAATTTTGCAGCAGAAAGACCAGCGCAATACCCACCATGCTGGTTTTGTAGATTTTCCGCAGTAGGGGTAGAATGGCTGCCGCCCCCGTTTTACCTTGTTGTAACAGGCGGCCGCGCAGGGCTTCCAGAGCATTGTGTCCCAGAATCATCAGGGCACGGGTGACGGCGTATGTGTAGATGAGGGCGTTGAGTGCGGCCAGATTGGCCACCACTTCATCCGTGAGGGGGAGAAGTTGCTGTGCGGCGTTGAAGGCCATGCCGGTGAGCAAGAGGGTTATCGGGACACTGAGGGGGGCTATGTAGCGGGCAAAGCGCCCATTGGGTGGGTTGAGATGTTGCAGCAGCGTCATGACCAAAGATACCAGTGTTTGCAGCACCAGATAACTACTGAGAAAAATGACCGGTATTGCCAGCCATAGCCAGACCGTGAGGCCAGAAAACTCTTGCGTGAGCCAGGGGGAACGTGAAAGCCAGTCTTGCAGCATGGAGAAACCACCTTGTGAATGCGTGTTGCCTTATCCGGTGAAGGATATCTGGTATAAAAGACGGTGTTAAATCGCCATCTGTCATGCGCAGTGTGATGCGTGGTGTCACACGTCTGCGGCGGTTGGCCTGTTTGCGCTGTTGAATGCTGCGCCCAGGGTGGCTATGCTGCGGTATGTTTCACGTAGGGCGACAAAGGATACGCAATGGCTGCTTCCCCACAAAAACGCAAAACCGTGACCGAGATACGGCAACAGATGAACGGTGAGCCACTGGTGGTGCTAACCGCCTATACCGCACCGTTTGCAGCCGTACTGGATGCCCATGCCGATATGTTGCTGGTGGGGGATTCTTTGGGAATGGTGCTCTATGGTTTGGAGAGTACGTTGCCTGTGTCACTGGAGATGATGTGCGCCCATGGTGCGGCGGTGGTGAGATCTTCCAGACGGGCGCTGGTGGTGGTGGATATGCCCTTTGGTAGCTACGAAGAATCACCGGAGCAGGCATTTCGCAGTGCCAGTCGGCTGATGAAAGAAACCGGTTGTCAGGCGGTGAAGCTGGAAGGAGGCGAAGCCATGGCGCCAACGGTAGCCAAACTGACCCGTCATGGAATTCCGGTGGTGGGACATATTGGCCTGACGCCGCAGCACGTGCATCAGATGGGAGGATTTAAGGTGCAGGGTGGTGCAAACGGCGCACGCGAACAGTTGCTGCGCGATATGCAGGCACTGGAAGATGCTGGCGTTTTCTCCATTGTGGTGGAAGGGATTTACGAAGAGGCAGTACAGATTCTGGTGGAGAAAGCACGGGTGCCGTTGATTGGCATTGGCGCTTCCGCCGCATGTCATGGTCAGGTGTTGGTAACGGAAGATATGGCTGGGCTGACGCGTGGGTATATCCCCAAATTCGTCAAACAATATGCGCAGCTTGCGGAAACATTGGATGTTGCGGTAGCGACCTATGCTCAGGAGGTGAAAACGCGCACCTTTCCAGCCGTGGAGCAGACCTATCGTCCTCGGCAAACAACGGCCTCCTGACGTGCCTGTTTAGCCAAGCCCTATCAGGCTGCGCAGACTCGGCGGTTGGCTATCTGGCTGGCGGGTCAGTGTTTCCAGCTCTGCCGCAATGGCACGGGCTGCATTTTCCGCATGTTGTGGTTCCGGCAGCAGATAGAGAAATGGCTCGATCAGCTCAATTTCCATAATCAGCAATTGCCCGTTGCGGCGAATGCCATCCACGCGGGCATAGAGGGGGGATTCCGGCAGGGCTTGCAGCGCACGCATCGCCTGATCCAGCAAGGCTTGCTCCGGTTTGATATGCTCGTAACTGCCACCATGCACATGCTGAATACGAAAATCTCCCGTTTTGGCGGTTTTACGCACCGCATGGCTGAAACGCTGTTGAAAGAACAGAAGTGACCATTCGCCATCCGTCACAATCTCCGGCGCGAAGGGTTGAATGAGCATATCGGTCGCATCAGGTAGCTCCGAAATGTAACGCTGCCAGCCGTGGGTGTCGGTTGCGTGCAGGCGCGCCGTGTGCCATGCACCGGCGGAGACAGCCGGTTTTGCCACGACTTCATCCCAGCCCTGTTGTTTAACCAGAGTTTGGAATTGGGTTTTATCGTGCGTGTTCGCGTAAAGGGTTGGCAGAACAGGTATGCCTGTAGTTTCTAATGCCTGTAGGTAATGTTTATGCATATTCCAACGCACCAAGCTGCTGGAATTCAGGCAGGGAATGCCTGCGGTATCTAACTGCTGCAGCATCTCCAGAAACGCATCGGCATGATGCTCATAGCCCGCATAGGTTTGGAGCCAGATAGCATCGTAGTCTTGCAGAGCATCCGCGTTATGCGACCAGTTGACCAAATGGGTTTCCACACCGTGGCTTGCCAGCGCCCGTGTGAGTGCCTGCGTTTCATCGTACAGCCCGCCATAGGCGTCCATAGACCATTGAAAATACGGGCGGCTAAGGAGAGCAAGGCGTGGCATGGGCGGGGAAAACTCCTGCAACTAAGGTTAAAAAATTAAATTATCACCATGTCCTTATACTGGAGGGTGCGGGGTAAAGAAAAGGATAAAGAGATTTTTTTTGTGTGCCGTGATTTTTTTTTATTGACCTGTTTGTTTTGATATCGTAGAACGTGCCTCCCTTCGGCGGGCAACGATGATTGTTGAGAGTTGAGGGTAGATGTTTGACATTGTTGGAAGAGAAGTAGTGCTGAGAGCATCCATTGATGTGTTATTGTTGGCGGCGAGAGTTGCTGGTGATGATGTATGAGATGAGATGTTTACTCAAGTGTCTTTGGAATAAAGTATGAGAAGGGCACTTGGTGGATGCCTTGGCGCACAGAGGCGATGAAGGACGTGGTAAGCTGCGAAAAGCTACGGGGAGCTGCAAACAAGCTTTGATCCGTGGATGTCCGAATGGGGGAACCCACCTCTTAGGAGGTATTGCGACGTGAATACATAGCGTTGTGAGGCGAACGCAGGGAACTGAAATATCTAAGTACCTGTAGGAAAGGAAATCAACC
>CAZIGK010000035.1:0-19299 GCA_964538615.1 uncultured Rickettsiales bacterium
AAAGCCCCTCTCGTTTCACTCGCTAAAGGCTCGCACTCCTGTGCTCGCTTCTTGTCCCTCGCAAATATTATTCCTTGGCTCCATTCGGCTTGCTAGCCTCACTGCGCGTCGGGGCTAAAGCCCCTCTCGTTTCACTCGCTTGTTCCTCTTGCCCTTGGGGAAGGGAGAATCCGTCATCCTTCAACCGCCAGCACCACCACCTGACGCAACATCTCTTCCACGGCTGACAGGCGTTTTTGTACCTCAGGTATGGCGCGCATCCACACTAGTTTCTGGTCTGAGCGCAGCTTGTAGAGCGTTGGCTGCTTTTGTATCAACTGCAACAGCCCCATCGGGTTCGCAAAGCGATTCGCGCGAAAACTCACCACCGCGCCTTTGGCACCCATTTCCAGCTTCTCAATACCCGCCAACAAGCACATTTGCTTCAGGCGCACCGTAGCCAACAAGTTCTCCACTTCCTCCGGCACAGAACCAAAACGGTCCATCAATTCGGCGGTAAATTGCTCAATCTCTTCAGCATCCTTCAAGCCAGCTGCACGCTTGTATAAACCCATGCGCAAGGGCAAATCAGGCACATAAGCTTCCGGAATCAATACCGGCAGGCCGCTGGCAATCTGTGGTGACCAATGCCCCTCCAGCTCGTCTCCATCCATATCCGGCGTCTGACGCTTGGCTTTCGCAACCGCTTCTTCCAGCATTTGCTGGTAAAGTTCTACCCCCACTTCCTGAATCTGGCCAGACTGCTCATCTCCCAGCAAGTTCCCATATCCCCGAATATCCATATCATGGCTGGCAATACTAAAGCCTGCACCCAGCATGTCCAATTGCTGCATCACCTCCAGCCGTTTTAAGGCGGTGGCGGTCAGGCTACGCGCATTAGGCAGCGTAAAATAGGCATACGCCCGGCTTTTGCCCCGCCCGACCCGGCCACGCAACTGGTAGAGCTGGCTCAGACCAAACCGCTCGGCCCGGTGTACCACCAGCGTATTAGCATTGGGAACATCAATGCCGGATTCAATAATGGTGGTGCAAAGCAAAATATCAAACGCACCATCGTAAAAATCATTCATAATGGCATCCAGCTCAGTGGCGGCCATTTGTCCGTGCGCTATCACCGTTTTCATCTCCGGCACCAGTGTTTGCAACCGCCGGTGCACCTCCTCCAGATCACTGATACGTGGACAGACATAAAACACCTGCCCCCCCCGAAAATGCTCCCGCTGCAATGCTTCCCGAACCGTCACGCTATCATAGGGCATCACAAAGGTACGCACCGCCAACCTGTCCACGGGCGGGGTGGTAATCAGAGAAAGTTCTTTAATCCCCGTCATCGCCAGTTGCAGGGTGCGCGGTATAGGGGTGGCAGAAAGTGTCAACACATGCACTGAGGCACGTAAGCTTTTGATTTTTTCTTTTTGCTTCACCCCAAAATGCTGCTCTTCATCCACAATCAGCAGGCCAAGATTGGCAAATTGCACATCATTGCCCAGCAATGCATGGGTACCAATGACAATATCCACCTCCCCGTTTTTCAAGCCTTCTTTCACCGCCTTCACTTCCTTGGCGGGCACCAGACGGGAAAGATGACGAATGCGAAATGGCAAGCCCTGAAAACGCTCCAGAAAGTTTTTATAATGCTGCCGCGCCAGCAAGGTGGTAGGGGTGATAATGGCCACTTGTAAGCGTGGTGCCGCACCTTCCTGCGGGCAGGCCGCCAAAAACGCTGCCCGCAATGCCACCTCGGTTTTGCCAAAACCCACATCGCCACAAATCAACCGATCCATCGGACGACCCGCCGCAAAATCTTCCGTCACTTCTTCAATGGCGCGTAACTGGTCATCCGTCTCCGCGAAAGGAAAACGGGCACAAAACTCATCATACATCCCTTCCACCGGCTGAACCACAGGTGCCTTGGCCAAGGCACGGTCTGCGGCAATTTTCAGCAATTCTTCCGCCGCCAGCTTAATGCGATGCTTCAGGCGGGCTTTGCGTTTCTGCCACCCCACGCCACCCAGTTTATCCAGCGCAGCCTCGGCATCATCACTACCGTATCGGCTCAAAATATCAATGTTTTCAACAGGCACGAACAATTTATCATCATCCGCATAGCGAATTTCCAGACAATCATGCGGCGGCATACCCCCAACCTGCATGGTCACCAACCCATGAAAACGGCCAATCCCGTGATCCTCATGCACCACCAGCTCACCGGGAGCAAGGGTAGCAGCTTCGGCAAAAAATTGGTCAGATGCCTTCTTTTTCCGGGTCGTTCGGTTAATCCGGTCGCCAAAAATATCCCCTTCCGCTATCAAAGCCGTCGTGTGATGCTGAAAGCCATGCGCCAATGGCACCACCGCCAGCCCCACCGCTTTGGCAGAAAGTTTGGCCACCTCAGACATCTGGTTCACCTCCACCAGATGCAACTTTTGCCCCTCCAGCATTTTACGCAACCGTTCCCGTGCGCCGAGACTGCTGGCCGCCACGGCTACCCGCTTACCACTCGCCTGCACATGCCGAATATGCATGGCCACTTCTTCCATCAAAGGCTGTCCGGTGCCGTGTTGCTGCCGTACGAGGGTAAATTGAGCCGCGGGTTGATAGTCTGCCTTACTGATGGCATCTGTAGGAAGAAAGACAGAAAATTGCGTCACCGCATGGCGTGCAAATTCCCCCAGAAAACTCTCCGGCGACAGATAGAGGGCATCCGGCGGCAGAGGGTGATATTGCTCCTCACCTAACGCACGGGCTTCCTGCATATCCCTGCGCGCCTGATAATAATCCTGCACCAGTTCCAGCCGTTCTTCATAGGCAGGCAACAAATGATCATCCAGAACCAGACGGCAATCCGCAGGCAAATAATCAAACAGGCTTTCCAGTTTCACGTGAAACAATGGCAACCAATGTTCCATACCGGGGTAACGCCGCCCTTCCGAGATAGTCTGGTACAATGCATGCTGATGCGATGCCCCAAACATCTCACGGTAATGTTTCCGAAACCGCTGGATAGATTCCTCCTCCAGCACAACTTCCCCCGCAGGTAACAACTGAAATTGCTTCAGCGTATCCCGGCTTAACTGGCTGAGTGGATCAACAGAACGAATTTCCTCAATTTCCTCGCCAAAACAATCAATCCGTACCGCCTCTTCCGCACCTGTCGGAAAAATATCCACCATGGAACCCCGCACGGCAAATTCCCCCGGCTCCATCACCTTCGATGCACGAATATACCCGTTATGGGTGAGAAATTGTACCAGCGTATCCCGATACAGTGCATCGCCCACCTTCACCACATAGCTTTGTTTTTTCATTGTTTCACGTGAAACAATCTTTTGACTGATGGCATTCAGCGTGGTGAGCACCAGCAACGGCGTTTTACCCGTATGCAGTGCAAGGCGGCTTAATGCCTCTAACCGTTGACTGGTGGTATGCGCATTAGGCGATACCCGATCATAGGGAAGACAGTCCCATGCAGGAAAAACCACCGGGGAAATGCCGGGTAAAAAGAAAGGGATATTCGCGGCAAGCGCACGCATACGCGCTTCATCCCGCGCAATGAAAAGCACCGTTTTTTTTCCATCCCATAGCTCACTCAGGGCGCAGGCAAACGCACTTTCCGGCAGGTGCAGGCTATGAGAAACAGGGGAAACAGTAGCGTGTTTGGCAGACATGGCAGAAGCTTTGCGGCAGTGAGAAAAGGTGGATTTTGTACCAGTTGCTACGCAGACTGGCAAGGCAGGGTTGACACATGCCACCGCTCCACATGACGCATGCACAACGCCTGCAACTCCATTAGAAGCCATAAAACTGCTATGGATTTTTAACGCTTTTCTGGCATAATTTTAGGGTTATGCAGCCGATATCATTTGCTTCCACATTGGCCAACACTGCCTTCTCTGCGCGAGGGGGTGTAGCAGCGCGTGCCAATGCCAGCGCTCTGCAAACGCCTGTGCCGCCCGTCTCTGCCATCCGACAACGGGCGCAGGAAGCCCATTTAGAGGCGGATATTCAGCAGTTTGCCGCAGAAGCTGGTGTGGGCGCCAATATCAGCGTCACCTACCGCTACACTGTGGGGCCGGATGGCCAGCTACAACTGGCGGGCGCGGAAGTTCGTTCCTCGGAACGGATACTCAAAGACAGTCATGGCAACAGAGTAAACAATGCCCCGTACGGGCAGGCAGGTGGGCTGGATGCCCGCTTAGCACCGTTAAGCCAGCTTTCCAGCGATGCCTTGAAAGCACTACAGGAAGAAAATGCCAGCGATAGCGCCTTTACCGCCCGGCTGAAAGCGCGGGATCTGGCGGTGCGGGTGCATGAAGGGCTGCATCTGGATGCTGCTGGTGGACTGGTGCAGGATGGGCCGGAATACACCTTCCAGCGCGGGCCGGATGGAAATTATTACGCCGTGGGAGGGGATGTAGACGTGCAGGCTTCTGCCACCCATGATCCACAAAAAGCCCGCCGTGATGCACTGGGCCTGCAACTGGCGGCCACTGCTCCGGCGGATGCCTCCGCAGCGGATATGGCTGTGGCCACCACAAGCGCCTTCCGCGCAGCGGGTATTTACGCGCAAAGCCGCCAGCCCTTGCTGGATATTGCCGCGTAAGTCACCTGCCTGCTACCCCCTATTCCATAAAAACTACTGCACGGGTTGGCATGCTATGCTATAGCAATGGCTTGTCCTTATCTGTTCGGATGATCGTGTTACCATGCCTGCTGCCCCTCACCTCTCCCTACCGACAACCATGCGCATCAACTGGCTGGGCATGGCCACGCTGTACCGGCGGGAAGTCTGGCGGTTTCTGAAAGTCTGGAACCAGACATTGCTGGCGCCCATGGTCAACGGACTATTGTTTTTGGCCATTTTTTCTCTGGCGTTGGGTGGGCATATGCGCACCATTCATGGCCTGCCATTTGACCTGTTCATTGCCCCAGGGTTGATCAGCATGGCGGTCATGCAAAATGCCTTCGCCAATAGCTCCTCCTCCCTCATGTTATCCAAAATGCAGGGGGTGATTATTGATCTGCTCATGCCACCGTTGAATGCAGCGGAAATTACGGGCGCTATAATGCTTGGAGGAATCACCCGTGGTCTGTTGGTGGGGGTGGTATCGTTTGCTGCCCTGTGGGTCTTTGTCCCCATGCACATTCATCACCCTTTGGTATTACTGTATTTTTTGCTCATGGCATCGGCATTCATGGCGTTAATGGGTTTATTGTGCGGTTTGTGGGCGCATACGTTTGACCAGATGTCTGCCCTGACCAATTATATCATTACGCCGCTTACCTTTTTGTCCGGCACGTTTTATTCCGTCCGGCAATTGCCGGATATGTGGTTTACGGTCAGCCAGTATAACCCGTTTTTCTATATTATTGACGGTATGCGCTATGCCCTGACCCATGCGCATGATGGATCATTGGTGGTGGGAATGATCTATGTTGCGGTATTGGATGCACTGTTGGTCTGTGCGTGTGTTTATGTTTTGCATAAAGGCTACCGCCTGAAAGCGTGAAGATACCAAGAACAAAAGATTTTCGTGACGCCATAATTCTGCTAAAGAACATGGCCTGATGGTTGTTTGTCGGAACCTGTATGTTTGCAACGCCGAAACATTTATTGCCAGTTTATCAACGCTCTACCATAGAAGTAGCGCGCGGAGAAGGCGTGTATTTATACGACACGGCTGGGAGGCAATATCTGGATTTTGCCAGCGGCATTGCTGTAAACTCTGTGGGACATTGCCACCCGCATGTGGTGCAGGCATTGGTACAGCAGGCCGGACAATTGTGGCATAGCTCCAATTTATACCGCATCCCCGGACAGGAACGGCTGGCCGAACGCCTATGCGACCTGAGCGGGCTGGATGTGGCGTTTTTCTGTAACTCCGGCGTGGAAGCAGTGGAAGCCGCCATCAAAATGCTGCGGCGGCATTTTTACAGCAAAGGAAGCAAACGCTACCGTATTATCACCATGCGGGAAGGTTTTCATGGCCGCAGCATGGCCGCCATTTCCGCCACGCAGCGCCCCGGTATCTGTGAAGGGTTTGGTCCATTACTGGAGGGGTTTGACCCTGTACCGTACAACGATGTAGCTGCGCTGGAAGCCGCTATTGGCGACGAAACTGCCGCTATTATGCTGGAACCCATTTTGGGGGAAGGCGGCGTACATGTGGCCACAGATGCCTATTTGCAGGCCATTCGGCGGCTGTGTGACCAGCACGGCTTGTTAATGGTGTGTGATGAGGTGCAATGCGGTGTTTCCCGCACGGGGAGGTTTTTTGCCTATGAGTATGCAGGGATTAAACCGGATATTATCACCATGGCGAAAGGGATTGGCGGAGGCTTTCCGTTGGGGGTATGTCTTTCTACCCGTGATGCCGCCGTGGGCATGACCCGTGGCAAACATGGTGGTACCTATGGAGGAAACCCGCTGGCCATGGCGGTCGGCAATGCGGTACTGGATATTGTGAGCCATGCGGATTTTTTAGCGCATGTGCTTGAAATGGGAAAAGAATTGCGGGTCGCCTTGCAGGAATTGGTTGCCGCGCACCCAGCTATTTTACGGGGGTTGCGCGGGAAAGGCTTGATGTTGGGCGTGCAAACCGTTATCGAAAACACTGCCGTGGTGGAAAGCTGGCGTAGTCGAGGTTTGCTTTCTGTACCGGCAGCGGAGAATATTATCCGTCTGGTGCCGCCGCTGGTGCTGGAGCCTGTTCATATACAGCAAGCGGTGGAAATGATTGAACAATCTTGTCAGGAGCTGGAGCGCGATGTTGCGTAAAGGAATGCGTCATTTCCTGGATGTGAAGGATTTTACAAGCGCGGAATTGCGTGGATTGCTGCGCATGGCGGCATCTCTGAAAGCAGATGAAAAGGCGGGGGGCACGCTGAAAGCCCTGTCTGGCCGCACATTAGCCATGATGTTTGAGAAACATTCCACCCGTACCCGTGTGTCGTTTGACCTCGCCATGCGGCAATTGGGTGGCTATTCCATGGAGTTGAACCAGCAAAACATGCAAATGAGCCGGGGCGAAACCATGGCGGATACGGCGCGGGTTCTCTCCCGCTATGTCGATGCGATCATGATGCGCGCCAATAGCCATGAAACGCTGCTGGAGCTGGCGCAATATGCGACAATTCCCGTCATTAATGGCCTCACGGATAAATCTCACCCTTGTCAGGTTCTGGCAGATATTCTGACCTTTGAAGAGCATAAAGGTGCCATTGCGGGGCGCAGCATTGCCTGGGTGGGGGATGCCAACAATGTATGCACCTCCTGGGTACATGCAGCGATGCTGTTGGGCTTTCACCTGCGCATTGCTTCACCTAAGGCTTACCAGCTTTCTGCCGAGACACGGGCATGGATGGAGCAACAACAGGCAACGGCCAGCGGCAGCGTAACAGAACTGACCGATGCAGCAGAAGCCGTGCAAGGTGTGGATGCCGTGGTAACGGATACCTGGGTTTCTATGGGGGATGCGGATGCAGACGCACGACATGCGGCGCTGAAGCCTTATCAGGTGAATACAGACCTGATGGCGAAGGCAAACGAAGGCGCTATTTTTATGCATTGTCTGCCCGCTCATCGGGAAGAGGAAGTAACCGCCGAGGTGATGGACGGCAAACAATCGGTCGTATGGGATGAGGCGGAAAACCGCCTGCATGCACAAAAAGCCGTATTGTTATTCTGTCTGAATGCAGATTACTAATCGCCTTATCCTACCGGAAAGCCTGACACCGTGAGCAAGGACAAGCATACCCCCCCTGCCCCGCCAAAACTGACATTGGTGGATAAAAGCCAACAACGTGACGATCTGGTTCAACCCTTTGTGGCGGCAACATTAGGGCTGAGGGGTCGCTTTATCCGGCTGGGGGCGGTTGTGCAGACTATACTTTCCCGTCATGATTACCCGCAAGCCGTTGCACGGCAATTGGGGGAACTGCTGGTACTGACCGCCACGGTCGGCGGTTTGCTGAAGGGCAAAGGGCAAGTCACCGTACAGGTGAAAGGCGATGGTCTGATTAATTTTCTGGTGGCCGATTGCGCATCCGATGGAACATTACGCGGTTACGCGGATCTGGCGGAAGGAACGGAAGAAACACTGGCGAACCTACCGGAGGATGCGGAGACGGCTTCCTTGTTGGGCAAAGGGTATTTGGCCATTACACTGGATTATCATGAGCGGTATCAGGGCATTGTGGAATTACAGCAAGGCCAGAGCCTGACGCAGGCGGTACAGAGGTATTTTGCGCAATCGGAGCAATTTGCTGTGCATTTGCGTACGTTTTTTGAACACGTTACTTTTGATGATGCACAGGCTCATTGGATGGGTGCGGCCATTTTAGTACAAAAAATGCCCCAAATGGGCGGCAAAAAACTGAATAATCATGACAAAATGCCCATACCCGGCACGGAAACCGGTGAGCAGGAGACCCGTGACGAAGCATGGGAAAGGGTGGCGACGTTTCTGGACACACTGACGCTGGAAGAAATGCTGGGCACCGAACTGGATGCCGGAGAAGTGTTGTACCGGCTATTTCATCAGGATGGACTGGAGGTATTTCCTCCTTCGCGCCTGCATGCAGGATGCCGTTGTTCCCGCGAGAGGATATTGGATGTACTGACCCATATGGGGCAGGAACAGCGGGAATATATGTATCAAAACGGGGTAATTGAGGTGGTTTGCCAGTTCTGCAAGGGGGCAGAGCATTTTGTGCCGGAGGATTTTCCGCGCTAATGCGGCTTTGGGGCGGGCTTCATGAGAGGAAGATTCCATACAGGATTTTGATAGTGTTTGTGTTGTTTAATGATACTATTCCGCTCGCGAGGGGTTTACGCCGCTTGCAACGTTTATAAGATAATGATGTTCCATAACCTGAGGGTACTTTCATGATGAAAAAGACATTTGCCTCGTTGATGTTGGCTGCCATGGTGGCGGGTTGCGCGAATCAAGGGGGATTAGGCAGCACGGGTGTCAATAAATCCCAGATTGGCGGGGTATTAGGGGGTGTTGGTGGTGCCGTAGCCGGTGCGCAGTTCGGTAAAGGAACAGGACGTCTGGCCACCACAGCTACGGGCGCATTGTTAGGTGCATGGCTGGGGTCTTCGATTGGGGCATCTCTGGATGAAGTGGATCAGATGAAACACCAGCAAACCGCTACACAAGCCTTTGAATACGGTCGTTCTGGTGTATCCCAGAGCTGGAGCAACCCGGATACCGGACATAGTGGTTCTGTTACCCCCATTAATGTCGTGCAACAGCCAAACGGCTCTTATTGCCGCGAATATAAGCAAACCATTACGGTCGATGGCCAGCTACAGCAGGCTTATGGCACAGCATGTCGTCAACCTGATGGCACCTGGCGTGTTCAAAGCTAAACAGGCGGCGCTGTCGTAACCGATAGAAGAAGGGGGTGAAAACGAGGATGTTTTCGCCCCCTTTTTTTTCGCATGAGCATCACGTCCACAGGAGAAGCCGTATGACATTACATGCGCAGTTTGTAACCGATTGGAATGCACGTTACCAGCAGCAGGATACACCATGGGACGATGCACAGGCTGCACCGGAAATGATAAAGCTGTTTACGCAGTATGTGACGCAGCCCGGCCGCGTGATAGAGATTGGCTGTGGTACAGGAAGCGATGGCCTGTGGCTGGCAGCACAGGGGCATGATTATCTGGGGCTGGACATGGCTGAGGTGGCGATACAACAGGCCAGACAGAGAGCCGAACATAGGGGAGTGCATGCCTGTTTTCGCGTGGGGGATATGATGCAGTCGTCATTCTCCGATAGGGCGGAGGTGGTATATGATCGGGGATGTTTCCACACCTACCGCGACATGCAGGGAAGACTGGCCTTTGCTGAGCGCGTGGCAGAGCTGTTACCCGCTGGCGGCTTGTGGATAACCATTTGCGGCAATGCGGATCATCAACCCAAACCGGGCATGGATCGGGAGCCGGGCTGGCCGCGTCTGCATGCGATGGAACTGGTGGAAGCGGTAGAACCGCGGTTTGCCGTGCGGCATTTGGCGCGTTGCACCTATGGCAGCACCCCCAAAATGACCACCTTTATGGGCTGGGGCTGTGTGCTGGAAAAGCGATAAGCACTGCATGGGCGGCGCAACACGGATAATGCGCCAGCAGGGGTGGGGCATATTTCGTTTGTCAATGGCCTAAAATCTCGCTAGGTATGGCTGCTCATACGATGACAATGAAGAGAGTATTACCATGTCGGAAACAAAACAGCACGTGCCCGGTGGTTCCCTGTTGCAGGGGAAAAAAGGCCTGGTGATGGGTGTTGCAAATGATAAATCCATCGCATGGGGTATGGCTGCTGCCGCGGCTGCCCATGGTGCGGATCTGGCTTTCACCTTTCAGGGTGAGGCACTGGAAAAACGGGTGCGCCCACTGGCGGAATCTGTAAATGCCAGCATGGTTCTGCCCTGCGATGTGACCGATGAGGCATCTATGGATGCTTTGTTTGCCGAGATTGAAAAAAACTGGGGTAAGCTGGATTTTCTGGTGCACGCCATTGCTTACTCCGACAAGAGCGAGCTGAAGGGCAAGTATTTGGATACAAGCCTAAATAACTTTTTGAATACCATGAATATTTCCTGCTATTCCTTCACCGCGCTGGCGCGCCGCGCCGCACCCCTGATGAAGGATGGTGGCAGCATGGTGACACTGACCTATTATGGAGCAGAGCAAGTGATGCCGCATTACAATGTGATGGGTGTGGCAAAAGCGGCACTGGAAGCATCGGTACGCTATCTGGCAGTGGATCTGGGAACGGAAAATATTCGGGTAAATGCCATTTCCGCCGGACCGATTAAAACGCTGGCTGCCTCTGGCATTGGGGATTTCCGCTATATTCTGAAATGGAATGAATATAACTCACCGCTGCGCCGTAACACCACGCTGGAAGATGTAGCGGGTTCCGGCTTGTATTTGCTGAGCGATCTGGGAAGCGGCACCACGGGTGAAGTGTTGCACGTAGATTCTGGTTACCATGTGGTAGGCATGAAAAACCCGGATGCGCCAGATATTAATGTGCAGCGTGAAGCCGCATAACGGTCACATAAACTCAATCGGCTATTAGATAGTATCATCGCGAGATGTTTAATGGCCTGCAAACGACCTTTTTCTGTGCTTCCGGCTTTCATGTATTCTACATACATAGGAAACTTCCGGTTCTCGGAAACGGCAGTTTTCGTCACATTTTCCCTCTCGTGACGACGCTATCTAGCGGAATCATAGCGCGCGGTCTTCTGCATAGAGCACGTGAGAGGGGTCGGTCGTCTGGATTAGTGGATAAAGAGGTGTGCTTCCGGGCTTGCGACATCCGGATGTTGTTGAATGCTCACCTGAATACGTGAGCTATCCACACCGTAGGCGGCAGCGGCCTGCAAAATATGGCTGACATGCTGCTGGGTGCGCTGATAGAGCGTTTGTGCTGCGCGTTGATCTTTCCCCATGGGAGCATAGGCGACTAACTGATACATGGCGGCTGGATGCACCGATTGCGCCTCGAATAAGGCTTGCCGTAGCGGGGTCTGAAACTCCAGATCCCGTTGATGAAACCGTAAAATCAACAAAGGGGTGGCAGATACTGTGGGTGCGCCCATCGTGGAAGCATGGGCAGCAGGAGAAGGCGCAAGGATGCTGATGGAACTGAGAATGGTTGCAGCAACAATGAAGGAACGAAACATCATGGGTCTACCTTGTGCGTAAAAAAGCGTAACCTCTGTACGCTAGCGAAAAAAGCCTAACAAACCGTATGCAAGCTAGGGGTTGGCTTACAGGCTTTCTTGCGTGACCTTATTGCGCCCACCTTTTTTCGAGCGGTAGAGTGCTTCATCCGCACGGCGGATCAGACTCTCGATAGTATCATTACCCCGATGATGCCAGCTTGCAGCCCCGGCGGAGAGGGTGATTTTATCAATCAATGCACCCGTATCACGGCGGCGCAACTGTTTAGACGCCACGGCCTGCCGCAAATTTTCCGCCACCACCAAGGCCCCGGAAAGCGGGGTATTGGGCAGAATGACGGCAAACTCTTCCCCACCGTAGCGCGCAACGATATCATTCCCTTTCACAGATTCCAGCAGAGTGCGCCCAACCTGCTTGAGCACCTGATCCCCCACCTGATGGCCAAACTTGTCATTAAACTGCTTGAAATGGTCAATATCCATCATCAACAGGCACAGTTCTTTGCCTTCGTCCTGTGCGAAAGCCACCTGTTCTTTCAATTTTTCATCAAAAGCCTGACGGTTATCCACCCCGGTGAGAAAGTCTTTTTTTGCTTCCAGCATCACTTTACGCAGATCGTGGCGCAGGCTATCCACCTCTTTGGCGGTGGTTTGCAGTTCCTGATGCAGTTGGTTGCTGCGTTCTTTCAGGCCATTGGTGGCCTCAATAATAGCCTCCGCCACGGAGCTTAAGTCCTGCACACGGGAGCCTTTACGGCGGATATCTTCCGAATATTTATCCAGCGCGTCGGAATAGTTGTGTGTACTATCGGAGGCGCCTTCAATGGTTTGCATGATATGATGCAGCAGCTTTTGCGCATCATCGGTAGAGCGTTCCATCACGGCTTTTTGGAGATTATTAGCGATATAGCGGCGGTAGAGGTAGTCGCATATCTCTGGGGTGAAGGGGCGCTCTTCCTCAATCATGGTATCCATTTCCTGCACAAGTTCAGGAATATCCAGTGCGACAAAATGGTACCAGATGGCATAATTTTCCGGGGTGGGAGGCACGTCATGCTGGCTCATCAGAGGGAATGCCAGACGTGCATATTCCTGAATCTGTTTATGATTGATAGACGTGCGTTTTTTGACGGACATAGGGGCAACGATGCGATGGGGTTTCTATCTCTTTTTATGCAGAGTAACGTGATTTAGTAAATGCTTTACTGCACCGGAGAGTATTATTTTACGATTTCAACCTGCTCTGGATGTGTCAGACGCAGATAAGGACCATTGCGCTGGCCAATAGCGCCTCTGGCACGCAGGCGTTTACCCTTCCATTGCGGCAAATATGCCTGAAAATGAGACCTATACGGGCGTGCAATGAAAAAGGTTGTGTCTGTATGCCAATCGGAACCAAAATTAATATACCCCTGCCCTTTCACCTGTTGGATGGAATGGACATTCCCCTCTATCCAGCCGAAGGTATGCGTGTCTATGACCTCTGGTGTCTCCGCAGGCAACACCCGCCACAGTTTGGCCCAGCAGCCCTGTTTTGCATGGCGCGCCGATCTTTCCGCAGGATACAGAGAGGGAATGAGGGTTCGGTTATCCGGAAAGCTGTAGACATACGACAGGCCGGATTGCAACATTTTTTGCTGAATGTGGATGCCCGTCGCGGTTTCTACCATGGCCAGCAGGCGACCATAACGGTCTTTGGGGTTTTGGTCATAACGCAAACGGACGTGGGTTCCGGCGGGCAGTAACCGGCGAAGCTGTGCATGTGCATCATTGGCGCAGGGCTGGGCGGGCACGTCTCCATGCGCAATCTCCGGTGCCTGAATCCCCAGCAGGCGTACATGCTGCCCGGTTTGTAGAGAGAAGGTATCTCCGTCAAACACACGATCCACCACTCCGGCCGCAGGGAGAGCGCGTGCTTTGGCGTATACCGGATAGGAACCCACCAGAACCGGAAGTAAAAGGAAGAGAAGAAAAAAAGACCAAGATTTCATTGCCAAGCGGTGCCTGCCTATCTATAGCTTGGGCAGGATGCCCTGTTCCCATCTGATAGCAGCAAAGGATGTGTTTTGCCATGGTGTTTCGCATAGAAATTCGCCCCAATTTGGATGTGATGCCCCATGAGCCACGGGGTGAGGCGTTGCGGCAACGTTTTACCGCCATGTCCGCATTACGCAGCATGGAACTATGGGATGTCTACACGCTGGATGGCCGCTTCGCCACAGAGGATGTACAGGCATTTGCGGAGGTATTGCGCAACCCGGTGACGCAAATCGCGCAGTGGCGAGATAGAGCCTTGTCCAACACAACTTGTGATGCAGACTGGGTAGTGGAACTGGGCTTTTTGCCGGGGGTGACCGATAATGTGGCAACCACCGCCAGAGACATGTGGCAGGATATGACGGGTAAACCCTTGGGCGAAGGCGAAGGGATTTACAGCAGTCGCCTGTTGTTTCTGCAAGGACATCTGCAACAGCAGGACGTGCAGCAAATAGCGGAAACACTGGCGAACCCCCTTATCAACCGTATCCATATTCTATCCGGCGTACAATATCAGGCGCAGGGCGGGATGGCACTGATTGTACCAAAGGTGAAGCTACAGGCGCATGGAATCGCCACCGAGGTGACCTTGCCGGCCGAAGCTGCGGCGTTGGAAGAAATTGGAATCAAAGGCGTACCCAACGGAGATGGCACATTCCGGGGACCTTTGGGGTTGAGTCTGGATTACATGGTGGCGATTCGGGATTATTTTCAGCAGGAAGAGGGTCGAAACCCAACCGATATTGAACTGGAAATGCTGGCACAAAGCTGGTCAGAGCATTGCAAACACACGATTTTTGCCGCAGGCATTGACGACATAAAAGAGGGATTATTCAGGCATTATATTCGCCGTGCGACCATAGAAATACGCGATGCACGCGGGAAGGATGATTTTTGCGTCTCGGTCTTCAAGGATAATTCCGGCGGAATATTGCTGAATGACCAGTATGTCATTACCGACAAGGTGGAAACGCATAACAGCCCCTCTGCACTGGATCCCTTTGGCGGAGCCATTACCGGTATTGTGGGCGTGAACCGCGATACACTGGGATACGGCAAAGGCGCCAAACCTATTTTGAACCGGTATGGTTTTTGTTTTGCCGATCCACGGAAAGAGCAAACCTATTACCGCTCACCGGATAAGACCCGCCCGACCCTCTCTGCCCGCTATGTGATGGAAGGGGTGATTCATGGGGTGAATGTGGGCGGCAACTGTTCAGGTATTCCCACCCCGCAGGGCTTCGCCTATTTTGATGACCGTTTTATTGGCAAACCATTGGTGTTTGTGGGAACGGTGGGGCTGATTCCCCGCATGTTGCAGGGTGAAGACAGCAGTGTGAAACAGGCAAAAGCCGGTGATTCTATTGTGATGCTGGGTGGACGCGTGGGTAAGGATGGAATTCATGGTGCCACCTTCTCTTCTGTCGCGCTGGATGAAGGCAGCCCCGCCACCGCCGTACAGATTGGTGACCCGATTACGCAAAAAAAATTCAGCGATGCCATATTGCGGGAAGCGCGTGCCCTGAACCTGTACCACGCCATTACGGACAATGGCGCGGGTGGGCTTTCCTCCTCTATCGGAGAAATGGGGCGGGATAGCAACGGATTTGAGGTGGAATTAGACCGGGTGCCACTGAAATACCCCGGCATGGAGCCTTGGGAAATATGGATCTCAGAATCGCAGGAACGAATGACACTGGCCATTGCGCCGGATAAGGTGGAGGCCTTCTTGCGACTCATGCATAAGCGTGGCTGCGAAGCCACGGTGATTGGCCGCTTTACGGACTCTGGCCGGGCGGTGATTCACTACCGTGGGCAGGTAATTATGGATATGTCCATGGATTTTCTGCATGAAGGATTGCCAGAAAAACAGTTGCAGACACAAAAACCGCACATTCAGGTGCAAGAGCCTGTCCTGCCCCCGCCAGCGCAGCATGATACCACCTTGCTGGCCATGCTGGGACGGCTAAACCTGTGTGGCAAAGCGTTTATTGCCAACCAGTATGACCATGAGGTGCAGGCGACCTCTGTGTTGAAGCCTTTGCAGGGGAAAGGACAGGTTTATGCGGAAGCTTCTGTCATTCGGCCACTGCTGAATGACTGGGTGGGTGCCGTCACCAGTCAGGGGTTAGTGCCTCGCTATAGCGATATTGATACGTATGCCATGGCCGCCGCATCATTGGACATGGCCGTGCGCAACGCTATTGCGGTAGGGGTAAACCCGGATCGCATGGCATTGTGTGATAATTTCTGCTGGTGTGATTCCACCAACCCTGAGCGGCTATACCAACTAAAACAAGCGGTAAAGGCATGTTATGATGTGGCGGTTGCTTATGCCGCTCCCTATATTTCCGGCAAAGACAGCATGTTCAACGACTTTAAGGGCTATGACGCAGACGGAAGGCCAGTGATGATTTCCGCGCCGCCGACACTACTGGCCAGTGTGTTGGGAGTGATGCCGGATGTGCGCAAAGCGACATCTCTGGATGCGAAAATGGCTGGGGATATCATTTATATTATTGGTGAAACCGCTGATGAACTGGGCGGCAGTGAATATTATGCCCTGCATGACCAACTGGGAGCGAATGTACCGCAATGGAAGCAGCCAAAAGCGTTACTGGAGCGTTACAAAGCCTTGTATGCGGCGCAGCAGCGGGAGTTGGTGGCATCCGCGATGGCAGTGAATCTGGGCGGAATGGGGGTGGCACTGGCCAAAACCCTGATAGGTGGTATGCTGGGTGCGGAGATTGATTTGCGCGCCGCCCTGAAAACGGCAGATGTACAGGAAGATGCGACCCTGCTCTATGCAGAAACACTGGGGCGGTTTGTGGTGACGGTGGCGCCACAAAATGCGGAAGCCTTTGAAGCCCTGATGCAGCCGCATGGCGCTGTGGCCGTGGGTACCGTGACCAATAGTGGCACGCTGCGCGTGACAGGTCTGGCAGGCGATGTACTGATACAGCAGTCAATAACCAGCCTGCACCGTGCGTATCATGCACCACTGGCAGATTATTAAGATGAACGGAAAGAGGAAACCTGTGATATGACGGTGAAATTATTGGCGCTTTCCGGCTATGGGATCAACTGTGAGGAAGAAACCTTACAGGCATTTGCACATGTCGGCGCATCCGCAAATATGATACATATCAATGATTTGATAGAAAATCCTAATATACTGGATGCATATCAGATTCTGGCATTTCCCGGTGGTTTTTCCTATGGGGATGATACGGGTTCCGGCAATGCGTTTGCCGCGAAAATACGCCACCGTCTGGGGGATGCGCTAACGCGCTTTGTGGCACGCGATACCCTGACACTGGGGATTTGTAATGGCTGCCAGATTTTAAGCCGTCTACAACTGGTACCGGGGGCAGAAGCTGCCGCAGAAGGCCATGCCGTTGCATTGGAGCATAATGCCTCCGGTCGTTACCAGTGCCGCTGGGTGGATGTGGCGGTGCCGAAAAGTGCATCCCCCTGGCTGAAAGGCATTGAGCGGATGCATATTCCCGTAGCACATGGCGAGGGGAATTTTGTCATGCGTGAGGAAACCCTGCGCTTTGCACAGGATAACCATTTGATTGCCATGCGTTATGTAAAGCCAGATGGCAGTGCGGCAGCAGGAGAGTTTCCCTATAACCCCAATGGTGCGATGGATGATATTGCCGGTATGCTGGATGTGAGTGGGCGTGTTTTGGCGCTGATGCCCCACCCGGAACGCGGTATGTTTTTCACCCAGCGGGATGACTGGCCCTTACTGAAAGAGCAATACCGGCGACGGGGTGAGCCTCTACCAGTGGAAGCGGATGGGATGGCGCTCTTCCGGAATGCAGTGGCCTATTTTGCGTAGCATGGCACCATGACACAGGCACGAACCTGTCGTCAGAATCCGCAAGGCTTGCGAAAATGCATAGGTAAGGGCTATTAAAGCGCCGCTAATTCCGAGGCTTTGGGGGCGTCTTTCAGAATGGTCATGGGATCTACCGGTTTTTTACCTTTGCGTAAGCCAAAGTGCAGTTGTGGCTTATCCACATGTCCGCTTTGGCCGACCTGTCCAATGATATCCCCCTGCAGGACTTTCGCCCCTTTTTCGACCCCGATATTCTGCATGTGTGCATAGGCGGAGAGATAGCCATCCGGATGTTTTAAGATGACCAGATTGCCATAGCCTTTCAGCTCGTTACCAGAGTAGATGACATCCCCGGCGGAGATGGCTCGAACGGGGTCACCCAGACGGGCGGAGATATTCATGCCGTCATTATACAAGCCACCGGATTTGGGACCAAAGCGGGAGATGACATCCCCCTCGACAGGCCAGATGAAGGGGCGTTTTTGCAGAGCCGCTTTAGGCAGGGACAGCTTGCTGGCATCCGCACTGGCAATTTGGACGGGTTCAATGGCTGGAGCTGCTGCCTGCATCACAGGTACAGCCGGTTCCGCATCGGTCAGGCTGGTGGCAGGCAAGCGCAGGGTTGTACCAGTTTTCAGACTATTGATATCGGTAATATGGTTGAGGGCAATCAGTTCATCCAGCGGCACGGCATAGGTGCGAGAGACACGATAGAGAGTTTCCCCCGCTTGCAGCGTATGGGTTTTACCGGAATCCATACGCTCAGCTTGTGCGCTTTGCTGCACAACCTGCATGACCGGCTGCGGCTGCGCTTTGGGTTCTTGTGGTTCAGGTAGCGGCTGCAACTGGAGAGCTGCGTGCTGGCTGGTCGGTGCCTCAGCCGGAGTCGCGGCTGGCAAACTGGCTGGCAAATCCGCAGAGGCAATATCAGAGGCCTGCGATGGGGGGATATAGGCGTAAGAACGCTGTTCTTCCTGTGTTTCGGAGGCAGGCGCAGACAGAGGCGCCTGCGCGACTTCTACAGGAGCAATATCCTGACTGGAAACATCCATCACTGGGGCGGCTGGAGCCTCAACCGCAGCCATGGACATGGCGTTACCCGATGCGGGCGCAGCCATTTGCATGCCGGAACGACCGTAATAACGTTCACCAAACGAGGCCATATCCGCCGTTTGCTGCTGGGTGCAGGCAGATGCCAACACGCAGACAGCACTCGTCATCAGCTTAGTGAAAAGCTTGCGTTCCATGTCTTTCTAGCCTCTGTTTTTGTTTATATGACAAGAATGCGTCAAAATAGTTGATAGAAATTTAATAAAATGCGGTCGAATGGCGTTTTTCCTACAAAATATGGTGTGTGATGCAAATTTTATGGCTGGGATGGGCAAATATGGTGGCTGTCATGGGGCATGAGAACTGACCCAGAAAAGAACGGCGGCAAGGAGGCCGCCGCCTTTAGCGAACGCAGTGAGAGGCGCGAAGCCACGCCAACGGTTGTGTCAGGTGAGGGCTAGCAAGCCCGAACCAGCCCTGAGCCGCCCTCATTTGCGAGACAGGGGTCGAGCAAGGAGGGAATATAACAACCGAGCGGAGCCAAGGAAAAGTTTTGCAAGGGACAAGAAGTGAGGACAGCAGTCCGAACCCTTTAGCGAGTGCTAACGAGAGGCACGCAGTGCCGACGCGGAATGAGGCTAGTAAGCCGAATGGAGCCA
>CAZIGK010000036.1:0-18202 GCA_964538615.1 uncultured Rickettsiales bacterium
CATTCCGGGCTTGACCCGGAATCCATCTCTCCTCTTGCTCTGGCTCCGCTCGGTTATTTTATTCCCTCCTTGCTCGACTCCTGTCTCGCAAATGAGGGCGACTCAGGGCTGGTTCGGGCTTGCTAGCCCTCACTTCTTGTCTCTCGCATGGGTCATCAATCCCCGTCATGCCTGCGTAGGCAGGCATCCACGAGAAACTTTCCTTTGGCTCCATTCGGCTTACTAGCCTCATTCCGCGTCGGCACTGCGTGCCTCTCGTTTCACTCGCTAAAGGCGGCGGCCTGCTTGCCGCCGTTCTTGTCCCTCGCATGGGTCATCAATCCCCGTCATGCCTGCGCAGGCAGGCAATCCATGCAAAACGCCATCTTCCACATCACTGCAACGTCTGCAATTCCTGCGGCGCCTGCAAGCCGTTGGGGCGGTCCGTACCTTGTTCCTGCATTTCACGTTTCACCTTTTCCAAGTTACGCCAGGCGGTCTCATAGTAGGTTTTACTGTCCTTCAACGCCATATTCAGGTAGGTTTCTGCCAGTTTCGGGTCACGCGACAAATACGCAAACAACCCCATATTATTATACAGTTCCGCTTTGCTCAGGTGCGGCTTGGCGGTGGCTTCGGCCTTGTCCATTTGCCCCATCAGCGCATAAATCAGGGCTAGATTCATATCCACCTGTTTTTTTGTGATCGTTTCATCACTACCAATCAACTGCTGCTGCGCCAGTTCAAACGCACGCAGTGCCTTGTCATAATTGCCCATAATGGCAAAGGTCAAACCGGTATTGTTCAAAATGGGCGGGTAATTGGATTTATATTTCAGTGCAGATTGATAATATTGCAATGCCTGTGGGTGGTTATTCTGCATGGAAAGCACCACCCCAATACCATTCAGCGTTTGCCAACGCGTAGCATCCTTGCCTTGCACGTGGTTGAGGTATTTTAAAGCTTTATCAAAATCACCAGAGGTAATCAGCGCCAACGCAGACCCCTCCAGATAGTCCAGATTCTCCGGCTCGCGTTTCAGCAATTCGGCATAGGCTTTAATCGCAGGCTGCGTCAGGTTCTTTCGCCGCAGAATGGTCGCATAACCAAACAAATATTCGTTATTATCCGGGTAGCGGTCATACAGCTGCTCAAATAACCCGCCTGCCCGTTGCAGGTCACCGCGTGCCAGTGCCTCCCGCGCAGACTCAGCCAGCACTCCCTCCACACCATCCATATCTTTGGTAGATTGCCCGTGGCTTTCCAGCACGCTCTGAGCCGTCACCCGCTTGCGATCCTTAGGGTTTGGGGCGCATGCGCTGGTACACAAAACCACGCCCACTGTCACACAAACAACACGCCGCAGGAAAAAAGACATAAACGAGGGAGACAACAGCATAATATTAGCTTTTTCCTTACGCTTTTTGCAGGATGGTACTAGACAGATAGCATACAGTCAGGGCTGAAGCTTTGTTCCAGATTCCGCCAACATAGTGGAAGCCCACAACCTTGGCAATGCCTTACCACCCCACCCCTTACTTCTTCACTTCCCATTGACGTACGGCTCAGACGACAGGATACCGCTAACCATGACCCTTGATGCTGCTCACCCCGCACTTCCGCACCTGCTGGGCATCCGCACACTTTCCCGCCCGCATATCGAATCTCTGCTACAGCGTGCCAACTACTACGCAGACCGCAACCGTCAGGGGGATTATAAAAGCGAGACCGGTCTGGCAGGACGCACCATTATTCTTTTATTCTTTGAAAACTCCACCCGCACCCGTAGTTCGTTTGAAATCGCGGCCAAACGTCTGGGGGCAGATGTCATTAATATCGCGGTAGAACAATCCTCCGTTGCCAAAGGGGAAACACTGACCGATACCCTGCGCACGCTGGATGCCATGCATCCACAGGTCGTGGTGATGCGCCACCCGTCCTCCGGCGCCGCAGAGTTTGCCACCAGACACATGCAGGCTGGCGTGGTCAACGCGGGGGATGGCTGGCACGAACACCCCACGCAGGCACTGCTGGATGCCCTGACCCTGCAACGCCATTTCAAAACACTGGAAGGGTTAAATATCACCATTTGTGGGGATGTACTGCACAGCCGGGTCGCCCGCTCTAACCTGTGGCTGTTAAAAACCATGGGCGCACGGATTCGTCTGGCCTGCCCACCGGCACTCACCCCGCCAGATGCACAGGCATTATTTGGTGTTCCTGTGTTCCATCGGCTGGATGAAGCGGTGGATGGTGCGGATGCCATCATGATGCTGCGCCTGCAACTGGAACGTATGCAAGGTGCCTTTGTCCCCTCCGTGAAAGAATACCACCATTTCTACGGCCTCACCCTGCAACGGCTACAGCGGCTTGCCCCCAAAGCCGTGGTACTACACCCCGGCCCCATCAATCGTGGCGTAGAAATTGCCAGTGCCGTGGCCGACCTGCCCCAACAAAGTCTGATTCTGGAACAGGTGGAAATGGGCGTCGCGGTTCGGCAAGCGGTGCTCATGGCAGTGGCACAAGGGTCTGTGGCATGACATCCCATCCACCCCTCACCTCTGCCTCTTCCGCAGGCACGGCTCCTGTGCATCCCCCCGTGTGGGAGCATCAACATCTGGGCTACCAGTTCAGCGATGACCCCGCACGCCTGAACATAGACGCCATTCATGATTTTCTCTGCCACCACTCCCACTGGGCGACCAATATCCCCCGTGACACACTGGAAAAAGCCATTCGCCACTCGCTCTGCTTTGGCCTGTATCAGGAAGGTCAGCAGGCAGGCTTTGCCCGCGCTGTCAGTGATTTTGCAACCTTCGCCTATTTTTGCGATGTCTATATTCTGCCCCAGCACCGTGGACAAGGCCTTTCCAGTTGGATGATAGACCGCATGCTGGAACACCCCCAGCTAAAAGGTCTGCGCAAATACGCGCTGGTGACCACCAACGCCCACCGCGTTTATCAACGTTCCGGCTTCCACCATCTGGAATTTCCGGAACGCTGGCTGGAAATCCATCATCCAGACCTTTACACCAAAGGTCCCCGTCCGCTATTACTGGATATCATGAGCTAAGAGATGTACCATGCGCCTGCTGCTTCGCCACGCCAAAATTATTAACCCTGCCACATCGCTGGAAACCACCGGGGATATCCTCATTCAGGGCGGCATCATTCAGGCCATGGATAGCTTTCTGGATATCCATGATGCGGAAATCATGGATTGCCATGGCCGCGCCCTGGCTCCCGCATTGATAGACCTGTTCGCTCTTTGCCCGGAACCGGGGGACGAACACGCCAGTATGCAAGACCTCTCCGCGCAGGCATTACGCGGCGGTGTCGGCACGGTGGCCCTCTCACCGGAAGCCACCCCCATCCGAGATCTCGTTGCCCATATTCGCTATGGCCACTACCGCGCGCGGGAATCGGCACGCTGTCATCTGCATTTCCATGGCGCTCTCACCCGTGGGCTGGAAGGCCGGGAACTGGCGGATATGGGACGCCTGAAAGAAGCCGGGGCACTCACCGCCTGTAATGGGTTACGCAGCATTTCCTCCAGCCGGGTCATGCACCGCGCCATGACCCACGCACAAGGGCTGGATGTGCTGGTTATGCACCGCCCGGAAGATACCGAACTGGCAGAAGGCGGCATGGCGCATCGTGGTGCCATTGCCACCGGTCTTGGTCTGGCCGGTATCCCGACAGAAGCAGAAACCATCACCCTCGCCCGTGATCTGCAACTGCAACAGGCCACCGGCGCACAATATCACGCACTCATGCTCAGCACAGCTTCCGCCGTACAACTTCTCACAACATCCAACGCCCACACCCCACATGTATCTGCCAGTGTTGCACTGGCCAACCTGCTACTGGATGACAGCCTGCTGGAAGGCTTCAATACGGCCGCCAAAACCATTCCCCCGCTACGTGGCCGGGATGATGCCGCCGCCCTGCGTCACGCAATCATGGAGGGCACCATCCGCCATATCTGCTCCGGTCACCACCCCTTCAGCCCGGAGACCAAAGCCCTGCCCTTCGCACAAGCCAGCCACGGTCTGCACAGCCTGCCCTACATGCTACCCGTGCTGGTCACTCTGTTTCATAAACAGATGGGTAAAAGCCTCTCGCAGGCTCTCGCTCCCGCCAGCCTGCATAATGCGGAACTGCTGGGCTTACCCACAGGCCGCATGGCGGTCGGTGCCCCGGCGGATCTGGTTCTGTTTGATCCGGATGCAGCGGCTGGCGACTGGATGGGACACCCACTGGTCGGCAAAGTACTCTGTACCTTTATTGGCGGCAAACCTGCCTATCATTCTCCTTCCTAACGAGTGCCAGAGATTCCATAGACCATGCATGCATCATCCACATCCCCCATCATCTGCGCCATAGATACGCTGGATATTCAACAAGCGCGTAGTCTGGCGCATCAGATTCATCCGCATGTCGGCATGCTGAAACTGGGGCTGGAGTTTTTTGTCGCTCATGGCCCGCAAGCGATCATGGATGTCTGCGAACAGGGCATGCCTCAAGCCTCCCGCCTGTTTCTGGATTTAAAGTTTCACGATATTCCTAATACCGTTGCCGGGGCGGTGCGTTCTGCCGTGGCCACTGGCTGCGAACTGCTCACCATCCATGCATCCGGTGGCGCCTCCATGTGCCATGCCGCCGTGGATGCCGCACAGGAACAAGCCGCCAAACTGGGCAAACCCACCCCCACCCTACTGGGCGTCACCCTGCTCACCAGCCTGAACCAAACAGAAGTCAATGCTCTGGGCTATGGCGCTATTGAATCGCAGGTTTTGCGGCTGGCCGAAATCGCCTTAAGCCATGGCGTACCCGGATTAGTCTGCTCTCCGCATGAAATCCGGGCCATTCGCCAACGCTTCGGTCAGGAACCTGTTTTGGTTGTCCCTGGCATTCGACCCGCGGGCAGCGCCACCGGAGATCAAAGCCGTATCATGACCCCCAAAGAAGCATTGGATGCAGGCGCCAACTGGCTGGTGATTGGGCGCCCCATTACCGCCGGGGCAAACCCGGCGGCGGCAGCGGCAGCCATTGCGCAAAGCCTTTAACCCCCAGAAGGATACCCTCTCCCATGGCGGAAGCTCATGACAGCCTGAATGCAGATAAAACACAGGAAAACCCCATTCGCATCCTCGTCTGCGTCAGTGACGAAGAGCATGCGCGGGTCGCCGTGCGCTTCGCCAGTGCCCGCCTGAAACACCGTGGTGGCAAACTCCTGCTCTTGCATGTCTGTGACACCGCCGATTTCCAAAGCTTTTCGACCATTGCCTCCCGCATACGGGAGGAAAACCACGCCAAAGGCCAGTCCGTGCTGGAGAGCATGGCGGAAGAAGTACGCCTCTGGGCAGGCGCAGAAGCCACCCTGCTCCTGCGGGAGGGCAATATTGTGGATGAAATCCTCACTGCTCTGGAAGAACACCCGGATATCAACCTGCTGGTTCTTGGCGCCTCCGCAGAAGGGGATAGTAAGAGAGAAGTACTCACTGCTCTCAGCCAACGTCTGGGGAAACGCCTGTTTGTACCCATGCTGGTCGTACCCGGCCATCTCACCGAACAACAAATCTGGGAACTCACCTAGAGAGTGTCATCACGTGATGGAGAATGAGGCAAAAATGCTGCACTGCAGGAACCCAAAATGCCCGTGTACAGAAAACTTACAGCAAAGCCGCAAGCACAGAAATATAGCATCTGCCGCCCCCGCCATGGGAAAGGGAGATAGAGCCTAAGGCCAGAACACCTCAACGGGATGCAACCTGACCTTGGTGCAAAAAAAATCAATTTTCATAAAACCATCATATTACTGTCATATTCCTGTCACAAATACATTGTAAAACCAGTTTCACAGACACGAGGACACATCCTCCGCAACGGTTTCACTTTCCGGCTGACAGTATGATAGTCAATCACCGGACACCCGCTGCAGATATGACATTCTCGTGCTTACCCAAACCTAAGCCGAGATCACCCAAGGGTGCAATTTCTGAGGCAGCGGGAAGGGTAAGCTGCCTCCGCCTTCGCTATGCGAAAGGAGCCCCAAGATGACGAACGAGATGAACACCAGCACCAACGGCGGCGAGTTCGACGGCCTGTTCGACGGCATCGAGATCGTGCTCGACTGGAAGACCTCGCTGCTGCTCGACGGCATCGGCACGCTCAGCGAGGCCGTCCAGAACGGCACGCTGACCGCGGATGAGGCTGACGGCGAGCTGGCCGTGCTGCAGTTCCTGCTGTCGCTGGCCGACAACCCGGAGCAGTTCGGCCTGATCAACCTGGCGCTCTTGCTGGCCGAGAGCGAGGAGGGCTTCTTCGCGGCGGTGGCGGCGATCAAGGCGCAGAGCAGCGCCTCGACCGACGCCGAGTAGTTCACACGTTCACACGTTCACACGTTCACGCGTTCACGTCTGCCGAAGAGGGCAACCAGCATATGCTGGTTGCCCTCTTCGCGTTTACCCCCCCCAAAGAACCGCCTCCGTACCTTCCTGCCACGACCTGCCATGACCGAAAAAACGCACAGGCAAAATCCTCCAAAGCTTGCCGTTTTTTCATTTTCCAAGCGTTACGCTCTCTGCTATACACGGCGAGAGAAAACCCCTTTTACTTTAAATCATGTAGGTGCTGGCTATGCGTTTTCACCCCCATACGGCTGCTGTGCGTAAAGAAATGCTGGATGCGATTGGCGTTGCATCTGTGGATGAGCTATACAAGCATGTACCGGCCGCCGCTCGTATGCAGCATACCCCCAACCTACCGACCACCATGCCGGAGATGGAAGTAGAGCAACGGTTGTCTGCCATGGCCGCCAAAAACCTCTCCACAGATAAAGCCGCATGCTTTTTGGGGGCAGGTTGCTATCAACACCATATCCCCGCAACGGTGGATCATATCATCCAGCGCGGGGAGTTTCTGACCGCTTATACCCCCTACCAGCCGGAGGTGGCGCAAGGCACACTGGCCGTGATTTTTCAGTTCCAAAGCATGATTGCGGCGCTAACCGGACAGGAAATTGCCAATGCGTCCATGTATGACGGGGCAACCTCCGTGGCGGAAGCCGCCCTGATGACGCGGCGCATTACCCGGCGTAACAAAATTATCCTGCATGGGCATCTTCACCCGCATTATGAACAGACATTACGTACCGTCTGCGATGGTGCCCATGTGCATTATAACCAGCAGCCAGATGCAGATACCGCATGCGTTGTTGTGCAAACGCCGGACTATCATGGCACCCCTCAGGATCTGCAAAAACTGCGGGATGACTGCCGCGCAACCGGCGCGTTGCTGGTAGTCGCCGTGACAGAGATTCTGTCTCTGGGGCTGCTACCCGCCCCCGTGGAGGCGGATATTGTGGCCGGTGAAGCACAAAGCATCGGTGTAGGCATGAACTTTGGCGGGCCACATCTGGGCTTTTTTGCCTGTAAGAAAGAGTATCTGCGGCAAATGCCGGGTCGTCTGTGCGGCGAAAGCGTCGATGAAGACGGAAAACGCAGCTACGTCCTGACCCTAAGCACCCGTGAGCAGCACATCCGTCGGGAGAAGGCAACCTCCAACATTTGCTCTAATCAGGGGTTAATGGCACTGGCCTTTACCGTGCATTTGTCGCTGCTGGGAGAAAACGGCTTTCACCAACTGGCGAAGCTGAACCACGCCAAAGCCTGCGAACTGGCGGATACACTGGCGACTGTGCCGGGTGTGACCGTAGAAAACAAACGGTTTTTCAATGAATTCGTTATTCATGTGCAGGCCAATGCACAAAAACTGGTCGAGGCCCTGGCCAATGAGGCGCATATTCTGGCAGGTGTTGTGCTGGATGAGCATCGCCTTCTGGTCTGCGCGACAGAGATGAACAGCACAGCGCACATGCAGGCCTATGCTAAGGCATTGGCAAAATACATGCCGCTTTGCCAATAATGATGACGCCAATGCAACAGACGATTCAGGACATGAAATAAGGGATTGTTGTTATGACCCAGCCCGCTACCAAAACCCACGCCACCGATGCCCAGATTGCAGCGCAGGCAGCCGTTCAACACCCGCAACATAAAGGGCTGATGTTCGATGAACCCCTGTTGATTGAGCAATCCGTCAAGGGGCGCTGCGGGGTGGATTTGCCCACCATATCCACCTTCACCAACCGCACCGGCCTGCAAGAGCGCGGCGCCATTGGCCTGCCGGAAGTGAGTGAGCCACAGGTCGTGCGGCATTTCACCCGTCTTTCACAGCAAAACTTCAGCATTGATACCGGCTTCTACCCGCTGGGATCCTGCACCATGAAACACAACCCGCGCCTGAACGAAAAACTGGCGCGCCTACCGGGATTTGCCAATATTCACCCGCTCCAGCCGGAAAGCACCATACAAGGCGCACTGGAACTGATGATGGAATTGCAGCATTGGTTGGCGGAATTATCCGGACTACCGGGGGTAACCCTGAACCCGGCAGCAGGGGCGCACGGTGAATATGCGGGGATGATGGTGATTCGCGCTGCTCATATGGCGCGTGGCAATATGCGTAAAAAAGTCTTGGTACCAGATAGTGCGCACGGCACCAACCCGGCTACGGCAGTCATTTGCGGTTATGAAACGGTTACCATTCCTTCCACGCCGGAAGGTCTGGTGGATATGGCAGCGTTTGAAGCCGCGCTGGATGATGATGTCGCTGCTTTCATGCTGACCAACCCCAACACCTGCGGCCTGTTTGAACCGAATGTGGTAAAAATTGCGGATATGCTGCATGCCAAAGGCGCGTATTTCTATTGTGATGGCGCCAATTTCAACGCCATCGCCGGACGGGTACGCCCAGCAGATTTTGGTGTCGATGTGATGCACTTCAACCTGCATAAAACCTTCTCCACGCCCCATGGTGGTGGGGGACCCGGCTGCGGCCCCATCGCCGTGAGGGAAGAATTGGCAAAGTTTCTGCCCATTCCGCATGTGGTAAAGGAAGGCGAGACCTATCGCTTAGTCACCGATACCAAGGATTCCATTGGACGCATTAAAGGCTTTCATGGACATTTTGGCATGGCGGTGCGTGCCCTTTCCTACATGCTGGCGCATGGGGTGGACGGAGTGCGTCAAGCGTCGGAAGATGCGGTATTGAACGCGAATTACGTGTTCACCAGGCTGAAAGGTACATTCCACGCCCCCTTTGAAGGCCCATGCATGCATGAAGGCTTGCTGTCAGATAAGTTTCAACGACAGGAAGCCAGCACCATGGATATGGCGAAAGCCCTGATTGAGAAAGGCTATCACCCCATGACCGTGTATTTCCCGCTGGTGGTACAGGGGGCGATGCTGATTGAGCCAACCGAATCCGAAACCAAAGAAACGTTGGATGCCTTTATTGCCGCCATGCTGGAAATTGCCGCCGATATCGCGGCAGGCAAAGCGGAAGAACTGAAGCAAATGCCTCTCTCGACCCCACGTCGGCGGGTAGATGAAGTGCGTGCCGCACGGCAACCCAAACTGACCTGGGCGGCGTAAGCAACCTCTCATACCGTCTGTGCAAGGTACCTCTGGGTTGGTTTTTGCCCGCTGGGTTTTTTCCCTATCACTTCTTGATGGGGGAATGGCGTATAAACGCTTCCGGTACAAACCATGGATGGAAGCGAAAGGATAGCAACCATGATGTTACGTTGGATGTTGGTTTTGGTGGGCATGGGCGCAGCCATGCTGATGATACGCCCGGCGCAGGCGTGGCTGGACGATGCAGCCATGGCAAAGGTAGATGCCGCCCTGAACCAGCTAGGCACCGTACAGGGCACATGCCTGAAGGATGGCCGGGAATATGGCTGTGCGGATGCTGCGGCGGCCATCCGCTACCGGTACGAACTGTCGGGAGCGCCTATCACCCACGTTACACAATTTCTTTCCCTTGCGCAGGGAAAAGAGTATCAAATACGTTACAGTCGCGTGGGCATGCCAAACATGACCACCACACAGTTTTTGCAAGAACTTTTGCAGTAGGGTCACACATATATGCGCACAGTGCAGGCAGGTGTATGGGCAATCATGACAATGGCAATGGTGGTTGGCTGCACGCCAGCCAATACCGGCAAACGGTATGATAGCTCACAGGTGGGTCGAGAGTTAAATGTCACCTTTGCCACGGTTCTGGCCGTGCGAGAAGTCGAAATCAGCGAAGATGCCAGCACCACCGGTGCGCTGGCAGGCGGTCTGGCAGGTGGTGTCGCCGGTGCCAACGTCGGCAGAGGCACAGGGAAAGCCGCTGGCGCCGTAGGGGGGGCATTGATCGGTGCCGCCATCGGCAGTCTGGCGGAGCAGGCATTAAAGCATCGTCATGGCTTTGAATATGTGCTGATGAAGCAAAATGGGAAAGCCATGACCATTGTGCAGGAACGCGAACCGGAAGAAGAGCCTTTGGCCGTCGGTAGCCGCGTGATGCTGCAGGAAGGGTACGATTATACCCGTGTCCTGCCAGCGGATCATTTGCCGGAAGAAGTCACCCGTCCCAAAGCAATTCGCCTAAAGCAGGATGAACCCGCGCCGGAGGCAGAACCCCCCGCAACCCAGTCTACCCAAAAAGCCGTAAAAACACGCGATGATGCAGCCGAACAGGTAACCGAACCAACAGAGGCTCCCGTGGATGTGACCCCCCTCAGCGATGATGCAGGCGACCCCACCGAGATAACGCAAGAGCCGGTTGAGATAGAACTGATTAAGGATACACGCTAACCCCCCCCCTGCGCGCTTATAAACCCAAAAGAACCCACGGATTGCATCGCTACGCCCTTACGCGCCTCTTGGTTATTTTGCGTGACAACAGCACGTTTATGTTGAAAGATAGCGCAATTTTTAAAAAACAGGGAAAAGCCATGCATTCACCTTCTGCGGTGCCTGCGGAACACACGCGTGGGCTGGTGTTGTCAGATGCGCATTTGTTTGCCGGACATGCACGACGATCCCCTGAGTTGTTTCGCACCCTCGCTGAGCGGCTGGAAGGCTACGACCTCTGCGTCTTAAATGGCGATATGATGGAAGTGCTGGTGCCGGGCATGGTACTGCCGGATGTGGTGGCAAGCTGCATTCACACAATTCGCAGTTTTTGCCGTCAAGCCATGGAAGTAAATCCCCATTGCGCCATCCATTACGTCATTGGCAATCACGAAGCTACCGAAGACTACATGCGGGCCTTGCAAGCACTGGCAAAAGAAATGCCTAACCTGCATATTCACCCGGAATATGTCTGCATGGGGGATGCCATGTTTTTGCACGGCGATTTACCCATGTATCACAAACGCCTGACCCAGCGGGAAGCAGTGAAACCCTACGCCTCAGGCATCGGCGGCTTTCTGACCGCCCTCTACTCCCCTATTCAGCAGTTGGAAGTGATGGTAAGAGCGCGCACATCTCCTGTGAGCAGAGCCGTCAAAACCATCGCCGATGTACTGGCAAAAACAACCGGACTGGAGCATATTCACCATGTGTTCTTTGGTCATACACATCGTCCCTTTGCAGGCTTGAAGGAACAAGGGCGAAGCTATTATAATACCGGAGCCTTTAACGATGGAATGCAGCCCATGCCGTTAGCCTTCACCTTCGGCGAAGCGGGAAAAATTGCCCATGTGGAAGAGGTCGATTTGGGCATTGCCAATCCCCCCCGAAAACGACCAAACCTGACAGAGTTTATAGCCAATATCCGGATGACACAGGCCATGATGAAAGCCAAACAGTCTGATATAGCGGCCTGAATATCCAGATAGTGGCATGTTGATTCGCAACATGCGATAGGAGATAGATGCACATATTTCGCTGGTTACTGGTTCTGGTATGGATCATTTTAGGAGGGGTTTCAATGTGGTTTACCCAGCCCGCATATGCACGTGCCCCCTTGCAATCTCTGGCGGATAATGACGACTGGCTGAATATTGCCCGTCCCTTAACACAGGAAGAATTGCAAGGGCGCATTATTCTGCTGGATTTCTGGACATTCTGCTGCATCAACTGCATGCATGTATTGCCCGACCTGCACGAGCTGGAAGAAGAATTTGGCAATAAACTGACCGTGATTGGCATCCATTCCGCCAAGTTTCAGAATGAAAAAGAAAGCCAGCAGATTCACCATGCCATTGCGCGTTATGGCATTACCCACCCTGTCATTAACGATGCGGATTTTACCATCTGGCGACAATTTGCCGTGCGTGCATGGCCAAGCTTTGTACTCATTGCACCGGATGGCAGCATTGCAGCACGCTATTCCGGTGAAGGGCATAAAGAAGAACTGCGCGAAGCCATACAAACAATGATTGATGACGCAGGAGCAAACCTGAAGCAGGAACCACTCCCTATGCAACTGGCACAAAAGCCGGATAGCGGATTGCTTTATTTCCCCGGCAAACTGGCCTACGCCGAACATATTGGGGAAGGAGGCACCTTGTTCGTCTCCGATTCCGGGCATCACCGAATCCTTGGCTTTGGTCTGGATGGCACATTGCGTTACACCATTGGGCAAGGCACCGCAGGTTGGAAAGATGGCACACTGGCGGATGCACGGTTCCGTAATCCATTGGGTCTGGTAGCAGACGGCCAGCAACTCTTCGTGGCGGATACCCAAAACCACATGCTGCGGCAAATCAATATCGCCAGTGGCACGGTCACCACGCTGGCAGGCACCGGTAAGCAGGGCTATGACCGTCTGGTATTGGGCGCAGCGGCCCGTAAGCAACCACTTGCCAGCCCGTGGGATGTCGCCCTATACCCAACCCCACGCCATATCACCATGGCCATGGCCGGTACCCACCAGCTTTGGGTGTATGACCGTGAAGAACAGACGGTGAGTGTGATGGCCGGAAATGGACGGGAATCCATTGATGATGGAGGCCTGCCGCTCAATAGCCTCTCACAGCCCAGTGGTCTGGCCGTACGGGACGGGGTGCTGTATTTTGTGGATGCAGAGACCAGCAGCCTGCGACAGTTTGAACAGGGCAAAATCACAACGCTGGTAGGCACAGGTTTGTTTGATTTTGGTCTAAAAGATGGCATCGGCAAAGAGGCGCAAATGCAGCACGCCTTAGGGGTGGATGCTCATGCCGATGGCCTATGGATTGCGGATAGTTATAACCATGCCATCCGTCATTACGATATCGAGACAGGCAAGCTGACCACCTTTGCCGGAGACGGAACAAGTGGCCAGACACTGGGAGATGCCCACCATACCCGCTTCGCCGAACCGCACGACCTGCTATGGGTAGGGGATACACTCTATGTGGTGGATACCAATAACCACCGGATTATACGGCTGGATAAGACTGGAAAGTCAATACACTGGTTGCCCTTAGCAAACGAAAAAAAAGCAAAAAATCCGCCCCATAAACCATGAGTTTCGATCCTAAAGAGAAGCCGCAAAGAGCGATAGGGGCGCAAAAGAAGGCGCAACACACAATGCCATGTAATGGCGCATGGACTCTTTACGCTATATAGCCACACGCCGTTCACATTGGGGAACCTGTTGGCTGGCAGCAATGTATCAGCATCCCCCACCACAACGCCTAATGCTGCTTTGATGTTTTTTGAACTCATGCAAAGCCGCAATTTGAATTGCGGCGGTGCATGATGCTTAGATTGCATTGGTTCATTACCATCAAGGAGAAGCAGAATGGATATTATTCGCATTGTATGTGCCTTGTTATTGCCACCATTGGGAGTGTTTCTACAAGTTGGGTTTGGGGGGCATTTCTGGCTGAATATTCTACTGACATTATTGGGCTATTTACCGGGGATTGTGCATGCAGTGTATATCATTGCCACGCGCCCGGTTGAACCCTCCTACCATGCCTAACGCAAAGGAGGATGTATGCACGCCGCCTCTATACCGCCCCCTTCACCATTAGATGATGAATGGAAATGGAATTACTACCCTGAGACGGAAGCAGCATGGGCAGCGGTTATGAAAGCCTGTGCCTCTGCCTGCTACCGCATTGATCTGGAAGAATATGTCCTGAATGCGGATCACGCAGGTCTGGCGCTCATGCAGCTTTTGATGGAAAAGGCCAAAGCAGGTTGCCATATAAGGCTGTTGCTGGATGCCTTTGGCAGTTACCGTCTGGCCATGAGCAACTGGCCAGAAATACTGGCAGAGGCAGGCGTAGAAGTGCGCTTCACCAACCCTATCACCATACAGCATTGGCTGGGTGGACGTCCCATGCAGTCGCATCATCACCGTAAAATCGTGGTGGTGGATGGCATGCGCGCCTTTATTGGCGGCACCTGCCTCTATGATTCCGCCAGCCAATGGGCAAATGTGATGGTGGAAGTTCAGGGCAAACTGGCGGAAGCCGTGCAGGAATTAACGAACCATGCCTGGAATAGCCATAGCCGCCCTGTACAGCGCCGTTTGCAACCCGTGCAGGCGGAAACCCGGCATTCGCGCCTGCTAATCCAGTCCCCGACCACTAAGGAACATTATTTTCGGGATGAAATGTTACGACGTATTGAACAAGCCACCACAGATATACGCTTGGTTTCTCCCCAATTTATACCGGATAAAACCATACGCAAAACCCTGGAACAAGCCCTGTCACGCGGCGTGACCGTGAGCATGATTGTCTCTCGCCATGCCTACAAGGTCACCAATCTGCTGGCCAAACATTATGCCAACCATTTCTGCCATCACGGTGCCGCTATCTATTGGTTCGAGCCAACCCTCCTGCAAACCAAAATGCTGATGGTCGATCATGCATGGTGTGCTGTAGGGAGCGCCAATCTGGATCGGATCAGCAACCAACCCGTGCATGATATGATGCTGACCAGCACGCATATCCATTGCCTGCAAAATACGGAACTGTTATGGCGCAGCTATATGCGTGATTCTGTGCAATTCCAACCGGATAGCCGACATGATTTCGGACTGCTGGAGCGTCTGGCCAGTATCGCCTGCCTCCCCCTGACCTATTATGGCTAGACCGGAATCCGCAAACAGCATCCCACCCCCTAGATGGTGTCGTCAAATTCGCTAGTGCACGGCGAGAATGGCTGTTTTGCGAGCAGCGGAGTGAGCGCATATCGTGGTACGTGACATGAGCAGCGTAGTAAAGCTACCATTTGCAGCACGTAATCGTAGCATTTGACGACACGATCTAACACGCAACCTATCCGAAAACGCGTTTGAAAATCGTATCCACATGTTTGGTGTGGTAGCCATAATCAAATAGCCCTGCAATCGCAGCGGGACTTAATGCGGCAGTGACATCGGCATCATTTTGCAACTCGGTGAGGAAGTCTTTGCCTTCCAGCCATACCTTCATCGCGTTGCGCTGTACAAGGCTATAGGCATCTTCCCGGCTGACCCCTGCCTGCGTGAGGGCTAACAATACCCGCTGGGAAAAGACAATACCCCCCAGCTTATCCAGATTTTTTTGCATATTCTCCGGGTAGACAACCAAACCTTCAATCAGGCCAGCCAGACGATTGAGGGAAAAATCCAGCGTCACAGTGGCATCCGGCCCCATCACCCGCTCTGCGGAAGAATGCGAAATATCCCGCTCGTGCCACAGCGCCACATTTTCCAGTGCAGGCAGGGCATAAGCGCGGATCATCCGCGCTTGGCCCGTCAGGTTTTCAGATAATACCGGGTTGCGTTTGTGCGGCATAGCGGAGGAGCCTTTTTGCCCCTTGCTAAAAAATTCTTCGGCTTCCAGCACCTCGGTGCGTTGCAGGTGCCGCACTTCCACGGCGACATTTTCCATGCTGCTGGCAATCACCGCCAGTGTGGAAAAATACATCGCATGACGATCCCGCGGAATCACCTGCGTGGAGACAGGTTCAGGTTTCAGACCCAGTTTTTCCGCAACATATTCTTCCACGAATGGGTCAATGTTGGCAAAGGTGCCAACAGCGCCAGAAATGGCACAGGTGGCAATTTCTTCCCGCGCATTCAGCAGTCGTTGGCGACAACGCTCAAACTCTGCGTAGAAGCGGGCAAATTTTAAGCCCATGGTCACAGGTTCCGCATGAATGCCATGGCTGCGGCCAATGCACACCATGTCTTTGGTTTCCAGTGCCCGTTTTTTCAGAGCGGCCAGTACGCGGTCGATATCTGCCAACAGAATATCCGTAGCGCGCACCAGTTGAATGTTGAAGCAGGTATCCAGCACATCGGAACTGGTCATGCCCTGATGCACAAAGCGCGCTTCATCACCCACATACTCCGCCAGATTGGTGAGGAAGGCGATGACATCGTGTTTGGTCACCGCTTCAATTTCGTCAATACGCTCGACATTGAAATGGCCACGCTCCCACACCGCTTGCGCCGCCTCTTTCGGAATAACACCCAGAATAGCCTGCGCATCGCACGCATGCGCTTCAATCTCAAACCAGATACGAAACTTCATTTCTGGCGACCAGATGGCAGCCATTTCCGGGCGGGTGTAACGGGGGATCATGGTAAACAACTCTTTTGTGTCAATAACGCAATTCTGTTGCGTCTTAGCACAGAAGCCCCTTACACAGGAAGGAAAAAGGACAACGAATCAGGAGAGCAAGCCACGTGGGTCGAATGCCGCAAGACGACACCTCTCAGCGCGTTGCCCTTCAACGCCAAATAACCCTAAATCTACCTCTCCCCCTGCTAGAAATGGCTCTGATTCCGCCATTTGAATAGCAGGACGATTATCTTGCACATTGCAGCGCTGCTGGCGGGGTAGAATACCGGGTGTAAAGCCCCAGTTTTGGGCTTGTTCCAAGGCAGCCCGCAAGTCAATTTCCAGAGCGAAGCGGAGTTCTGCAGGCACCGGCAAGATAGGTTGTCCATGCCGCATCACCCTATCGGATTCCTGAATTAAACCTTTTTCAACAGCACGCGCTTCTACCGCCTTCAAAACTTCAAGTGCCACAACAGGCCCCGAAAAATACTTTACCGCGGTAGTGGCGTGATAATTACCTTCAGGACTGTGGCCGTACAAGCCCACATGGTCACGCTCATGAATACTGCCCCCGTGACGGACAACAGGTCGTGCAGCGGTACGTTGTAACAATTCATCAGGATTCCCCCGTAACGTATGAATATACTGCCCGGCCAGTTCAATGCTCATCAAACCCCGTCGCTTTGCATCATCCAATCCAGCTTCATCCCGCAGGTATTGTTGCCATAGCTCTGGCAGGGGGGGAAGCGGCTGGTCTTTGGCCAGATAAATCGTGTCAATATTCATCGCACCCCTTGCCGGACTGAGAATAATGCCCGTTTGTCCATTGCCGCGCTGCTGCCAGTTTGCGCCCCCGTGATAATTCATAATATACGTAGTGGGTGTGTTGGTCGCACTCTGAGGAACCAGCATTTCCGCCGCTAATTTCAAATCATAAGCCACTTCATACTGAATACCCATTTTCAAATCCAGATTACGCCCGCCAATCCCAGCAGACTGCACCGCCTGTCCGAAGCGCTGTTGATGGGATTGCCCACCGCATGTATACTTTACGGTCACTCCATGCGCATTCTCTTCAATATCGGTGACCGCAGCACCCGTAACGACCTCAACCCCCTCACGAGCCAACATATTTTTTAGACCCACAGCAATTTTTGGCACAGACATGCCGGGCTCGGCGGTGGCATAGGCTGCCACAACCTGCGTTGGGTCATAATGCTCCGCCCATGCTTCATCCGGAATGCGTTGCACCATGTCAAATACACTAGTGGATGGATCCGCATCCGCAAGCACATGGTTAGCCGGATCAAGGCTCACCAAATGTTGATAATACCTTCCTAGATGCTGCCAAAATTGATCATAAACTTCTGTCGTCAGTGGATAATCAGGGTCTGTCGCTGCGGCACGCGAAATGGCAAACACACTTCCTGAATCGTTAGAGAAAATGGGCCCCTGTAACATTTGGAGAGAGGCAATCGCTTCGACTATACAGCCTGTCGCTGCATTGGAGCGTTGCCCATGTGAACGAGCGTACTCGGCAACGTACAACCCCCCATATTGCATCCGTCCAGGGATAGCGCTGATTTCCGAATGCACATCATCCCTACGCTCTAGCAACGTCACTTCATAGCCTGCACGTTTCAGTGTTAACGCGCTTAAAATACCTGCGATACCTCCCCCTATAACCACAACACTATCTTTACTCATAAGGTATCTCCTGTTAAAAGCATAAGCCCCATAGTGTCAAGTTAACCTTTTTCCATTGCAATTTTATGAACATACAAAAAAGCCGGAAAGGTTTCCCTCTCCGGCTTCGCTTTGCAAGGT
>CAZIGK010000037.1:0-17897 GCA_964538615.1 uncultured Rickettsiales bacterium
GAGGGGCTTTAGCCCCGACGCGTAGCGGGGCTAGCAAGCCGAGCGGAGTCAGGGAAAAATCCCCCTAAGAGGTGGTTTCCAGACGAGCGTCGGCTTCTCCCAGAGTATCAAGAAGCTGTTGGCGCAAGTTTTCCAGCCTTTCCTGTTGGGTGATTTTGGTGCCGATCATGTCTTTGATGTAGAAGACGTCAATGGCTTTTTCTCCGTAGGTGGAGACGTGTGCGGTGGAGATCATCAGCCCTTCCAGTGTCAGGGTACGGGCAATGGTATAGAGCAATCCCAGCCGGTCACGGGCGTTGATTTCCACAATGGTGTGGTTGCGGCTGGTGCTGTTATCAATCAGCACTTGTGGTTTGACGTGGAAGACATGGCTGCTTTTGCGGTAAGGATTGGGGCGTGGTGTGAAGAGCGCTTGTTTGAGTGGGGCACCCAAGGCATGGCGGATGGTTTGTGTCAGTTCCTGTTGTTTGCGTGGAGAGGTAATGGGCTCTCGCTGATGGTTTTGTACATCGAAGAGCAAAATGCTGTAGCCGAGCGAGGTGGTGAAACTTTTGGCGGTGACGACCTGCACGCTGGAGGCGGCGCAGGCGCCTGCGACCTGCATGAATAGCCCATGCTGGCTAATGGTGCAGAGGCTCAGGCGGGTCAGGCCTTGCTCTGGCTGTTGGGTGAACGCCAATGCGAAGGGGTCGTCATTTTGCATGGTCTGGTGCAGAAGTTCTGCCAGATTTTGGTGCTCCTGCAGAGACATGCCCAGCCAAAAGGATGCGTGATTGGGGCGGAGATATTGTTCCCGCAGACGCGCAGGCCAATGCGTAAGGCTATCGGACAGAGTGCGTTTGATTTGTTGCATGCGGCTTTCGCGGTCGGCCAGAAAACCGCCGCCGCCCATGGCTTCTGCCGCACGGTTATACAGTTCCCGCATCAGGGTGCCTTTCCAGCTATTCCAAACGCTGGGACCTACGGCGCGGATATCTGCCACGGTGAGAAGCAGCAGCAGTTTCAAACGCTCCGGAGATTGTACCATATCCACAAAACGGCGGATGGTGCCGGGGTCGGAGAGGTCACGCCGGAAAGCGGTATCCGAAAAAATGAGATGGTGGCGTACCAGCCAGGCGGTGGTTTCAATTTCCGGCGTGGGGAGTCCCAGTTGCCTACCCAGTTTGCGGGCTATTTGTTCTCCCAGTTCGGAGTGGTTGCCGCCGCGTCCTTTGGCGATATCATGCAGCAGCAACCCAAGAAACAGAGCATTGCGCAGTTGTACGCGGTGAATCACATCGCTGGCGAGAGGCAGTGCTTCCTTGAGTTCGCCTTTCTCGATGCTGTTCAGGATGGAGATAGCTTGCAGGGTATGTTCATCCACGGTGTAGATATGGTACATATCAAACTGCATCATGCCGATGATGCGTCCGAAATCTGGCAGGAAGCGCCCCAGCACGCCGGATTCGCTGAGGCGGCGAAGGGTCACCCCCGGTTGATGCGGATGGGTGAGTATGCGCAGAAACAGCCGGTTGGGAGCCGGATCCCGCCGAAAGGCGGGAGTGATGAGAGAGAGGTTGCGGCTGATGAGTTGCAGGGCTTCCGGATGGATATCCAGATGATGCGACTGGGCGATAGCAAAAAACTGGAGCAGGCGGGAAGGGTCTTCCCGCAGCCAGTCTGCGGATGCGATGGTCAGGCGACTGCCTTTGAGGGGAAGCCCTTCGACCGTGCGGCGGCGGCGTAGCAGGTTGGGCAGGCTGCTGAAGGCGCTTTTATCCGTGGTGCGTTGTTCCAGCGTGGTGCAGAGGCTGCGCGTGAGGTCTCCCACGGTGCGGACGGCCAGGAAATACCCTTTCATGAACCGTTCTACCCCTAACAGGCCGGGGCGGTCTTCGTAGCCCAGCATATGTGCCAGTTCTCGCTGGATATCGAAGGTGAGGCGGTTGGTGCCGTTCTGGCTGATAAGATGCATACCGATACGGGTTTGCCACAGAAACTCCCGCGCTTGTTTGAACTGCTGATATTCTTGCGGGGTCAGAATGTGCTGCTCTCGCATGTCAATGGAGCGTTGCAGGTGGCAGGCGACTTTTGCCAGCCAGAACAGGGTTTGCAGGTCGCGCAGACCCCCTTTGCCTTCTTTGATATTCGGCTCCAGAATATAGCGGGAATCGCCACAGGTGTTGTGGCGTTGGTCGCGCTCTTGCAGGCGTTGGCGAATGAACTCTGCTTCGCGTCCCTGAATGGCTTTTTTGAAAAATTGATCCTGAAAGCGTTGGGCGTAAGCGGCATCACCATGCAGGAAACGGGCATCCAGCAGGCTGGTGAAAATGGAGAGATCTTCCCGCGCGAGTTTGAGGCAATTTTCGATGCTGCGGGTAGCATGACCGACCTTGAACCCCTGATCCCACAGGCAATAGAGCAGGCATTCCACCAGTGGCTTGAGCGTGGCTTCGTCTTCGCCTTCAAAGAGAAACAGCAGATCAATATCTGAATAGGGAGCCATCATACGGCGGCCATAGCCGCCGGTGGCCAGTATAGCAAACTGGGGGATGGGGGTTGGTAAAATACCGCGAAGAATGCCCAGTATTAACGTATCCGCCAGAGTGGTGTAAGCCTCAGCCGTGGTTTTGCCTTTACGGTGGGTGCGGAACTCGTCAGCGATGGCCGTGCGCTGTTGTTGCAGCCATGGAGTGAGTAACGGTCGCGCCAGCGCCGGTACCTGCGGCAGAGAGGGAGACTGGCGAAACAGCTCGGAGATATTGTCGGGTAGCGGGGTAAGGGCGATGGACATGGGAGTAAGGCCGCTGGGATGGAAGCTGAGGGATAGGAATGACCACTATACATGGGGGTTGTTAAGGGAAAACAAACTATCTGTGCGTAGGTTGAGGGGATAACCTTTGCTAAGGAAACCTATGGTCGCCCGTTCGCCACTGTTGCAGGATATTACGGACAAAGTAAAGCAGTCGCTGAAGTTTGTGTTGCTGTTTAGTCTGGCATCCAACCTGCTGATGTTATTTATGCCACTTTATTCCCTACAGGTGTTTGACCGTGTATTAACCAGCTATAGTGTGGATACGCTGGTGATGCTAACCCTGATTACTGTGATAGGCTTATTATTTTTCTCTGTCTTTTATGCAATACGCTGTTTCATTACGTCGCGGTTGGGGCAATGGGTGGATGAGCAGGTAGCGCCCGTTATTTTGCAGCATACCCTGATGCGAAGTGCGCAGGGGCTGGATCGGCAAGGGACGCAAAATATGCGGGATTTGCAAATGATTCGGGGTTTTATCACTTCCCCCGGATTGCAAACATTGCTGGATGCGCCGTGGGCACCGATTTTTTTGCTGATTGTGTTTATGATTCATGCCTCTCTGGGTGTTGTCACACTGGTGGGGGGACTATTGCTGCTGGCATTGGCCGTAGCAACGGAATGGTCTATTAAGCGGTTGTCCGCTGAAGGGAGTAAGCATGCGCTGGAAGCCTTGAAAATTAGCGATGCGGCGAACCAGAATGCGGAATCCGTGGAAGCGATGGGGTTGATGAAGCCTTTGCTGACCTACTGGTCGAAGGCGAACGAACAGATGGTGCATGCGCAGACGCTGGCCGCGAACCGGGTGAATATTCTGACATCCATTTCCAAGGCGCTGCGCATGATTTTGCAGGTGGCGCTGATGGGGGTGGCGGCTTTATTAGCCATGGATCATGCGATTAGCGCCGGAGGAATGATTGCGGCTTCTATTTTGTCTGGTCGGGCGCTGGCACCGTTTGAGGCTGCGATTGGGTTATGGAAAACGGTACTTTCCGCAAAAGAAAGTTATGCGCGGTTGAATGACGCATTGCTGAAAGCCCCACCGGAGCGAGGGCATATGAACCTGCCGACGCCTAAGGGGGAACTGACGGCAGAGAATGTAGTGTATCGGCCAATTAATGGTGACCGATTGATTTTGCGTAGTATTTCCTTTACCATTCATCCCGGTGAAGCTGTGGGGTTGATTGGGCCGAGTGCTGCCGGAAAATCCACACTGGCAAAAACGCTGGTAGGGATTTTGCCGCCAACATCTGGCAAGGTGCGGCTGGACGGAGTGGATGTCTACCAGTGGAACCGCAATGATATTGGCCAGTATATTGGCTATTTGCCGCAGCAGGTGGAGCTATTTCACGGCACGATTAAAGACAATATTGCCCGTTTGCAACTGGATGCCAGAGATGAAGATGTGGTGGAAGCCGCGCAACTGGCAGGAGCGCATGAATTGATTTTACGCTTTCCTGAAGGCTATGAGACGATGGTGGGGCCGGGGATTAGTTCGCTATCGCATGGGCAAAAGCAGCGCATTGCATTGGCACGTTGTTTCTATGGTAAGCCCCGGCTACTGATTTTGGATGAGCCGAACTCGAATCTGGATGGTGAAGGCGAACGTGCGCTAAAGACGGCCATTGAAAATGCGAAGCGGTTGGGCATTACCTGTATCGTCATTGCGCACAAGCCATCGCTGGTGACCATTATGAACCGTATTATGATGGTGCGGGATGGGATGGTTGAAGCGTTTGGGCCAACGGATGAAATATTACGGCGGTATGTACGCCCCACCGAGCCAGCGTGAGGGGGGAGGGGAACATGGTAAAAAAACGTTTCAAAAAACCAGAAAAAATGGCTGTCTCTGCGGCACAGACAGAGGCTTCTGCAGTAGTCGATGTCAACGGGGAGGCAGAAAGCATCAGCCGTGGGCAGCAATGGGTGGAAGAGCGCATGGTACCCTGGCTGGACAAGCTCTCTTTCTGGATACAGAGGGATAAGAGCACCCAATTGCGTGACGAGAATGAACTGATTGCGTATGGCCCCATACGCATTGGCATTTGGCTGCTAGTGCTGGTGTTTGGTGTATGTGGCGGCTGGGCAGCACTGGCGCCTTTATCCAGTGCGGCGGTAGCGCCCGGTGTGATTGTGCTGGATGCGAATAAAAAAACCATTCAGCATTTGGAAGGTGGTATTATTGATACGATTCTGGTGCGTGAGGGTGATTTGGTGGATGCGGGGCAGCCGTTAATACGGCTAAGTGAAACCGCAGCACGTGCGAAGCTGGAACTGGTCAGGGGGCAATTGATTGCAGAACAGGCGATGGTTGCCCGTCTGCTGGCAGAACGAAACCGGGCAGATACGGTGGAGTTTGCACAGGAACTGGAAGCATCCCGTGAGCCGGATGTGATTGAGACTCTGAATAACCAGCGGCAGCTTTTTATGGCTCGTAAACGTGCCATGGAAGGTAAAATAGATGTGTTGCGGCAGCACATTGAGCAATCGCACGATGAGATTGAGGGTCTGAAGTCGCAGTCAAAATCTGCCGGGAGTCAGATTTCATTTATCAATGAAGAAATTGCTGTAGTGAGCAAGCTATTGAAGAGCGGTAACGCCGTAAAGCCAAGGCTATTGAATTTGCAGCGGCAGCGGGCAGATTTGGAAGGTAAGCGCGGGGAGTATCTGGCGTTGATTGCGCGGGCGGAACAAACAATTGCCCAGACCGAACTGGAAATTATTAATGTACAGAATGAATATTTGAAAGAAGTGACGGATACACTGAAAGAAACGCAGGTAAGGCTTTCCTCCCTGCAGGAGCAGATGAAAGCAGCGGAAGATGTGAGCCTACGACTGGATATTGTGGCTCCAGTGGCGGGTAAGGTGACGGCGTTGAAAGTGCATACCCGTGGTGGGGTGATTGCGCCGGGTGAGGCGGTCATGGATATTGTGCCGCTGAATGATCTGATGGTGGTCGAAGCGCGTATTAACCCGCAGGATATTGATGTGGTGCACCGTGATTTGCCTGCCAAGGTGCGCCTGAGTGCCTACAAAACCCGTCAGGTGCCGCCGTTTAGTGGCGAAGTGATGGATGTATCGGCGGATCGGTTTCAGGATCAGGTCACGGGAGAAACCTATTATCTGGCGCGGGTTGCGATTAATCCGGAGGATATTGCGGTGTACCCGGATGTGGAACTGTACCCCGGTATGCCGGCAGAGGTGTTGATTGTGACGGGTGAACGCACCATGCTGCAATATATGTTTGCTCCGATTAGCGATAGTTTCTTCCGGGCGATGCGGGAGCAATAAATCACCAGCCAGCCGAGCGGAGCCAAGGAAAAGCTTCTCGCGTGGATGCCTGCCTTCGCAGGCATGACGGGTGTGGTCGTGCGAGGGACAAGAAGTGAGGACAGCAGTCCGAACCCTTTAGCGAGTGAAACGAGAGGGGCTTCAGCCCCGACGCGTAGCGAGGCTAGTAAGCCGAGCGGAGCCAGGAAAAAAACACTCAGCTATTCACTTTTTCTCCATTCAGCAGCCATGGCTGTGGTGAGGTGGAGAGGCGGTCATGGGTGCCCGGCAGGGCATAAAAACCATGTTCATAACCATCGATAAGCTGAATTTTATCGTCCTGAGGACGGGGTTGGCGGGGTTGCCATTGGGCGCGCAGGGTGAGTTGACCTTGCTTCCGTTCAACCCGAATACGGCTCCAGCCTGCCTGTTTGAGGGCGCGCCCCCATTGTTCTGGTGGCAGGTGGCAACGCACTTCCGCGTGATCCCCGCTGAGCAAAGCATCACTGCTGCGGGGTGGCTGGGTGTGAGGGATGCTGCCGCTAAAACCATAGGCCAGATGTTGTGCCGCCAGCAAGCTATCATAAACGGTGGCCATGAACAGGCCGTCTGCTGTGAGTAAGGTTCCGAGTGTTCGGATAAACGGTATGAGCTGGGCAGACGTCAGGCATGGTAGCACAAAAGGTAGCCAGCAACCCTGAAATCCAGCCGGTTTTTGGGACTGGAGAGGGGCGAGGGAGAGGTGTATGCCATCATCATCCAGCGGAAGTTGCAGAGGATGTACCTGCCATGGTTTGGCTGGTGGCGACGGTGGCAGAGGACAGGCGATGCGACTGTTGGCATGGGGGGTGGTGAGATGCAGCAGGGAGGGGGGACGGGTCATGAGCTGCTCCTGTGGGAGGAGGAGAGGGGGGTGGCGGGGGGTGGATAATGTGCGGCAATGGCAGCGGCGGCTGGGGGTGGGGTACGCCCTTCGGCAATATCTCGCACCAGTTGCATATGCAGGGGCAGGACATCTTGCAGGGCATAATGTTGCAGAACGGTCTGCCGTGCGGCATCGCGCATGGGTTGCATACGATCCTTGCTGGTGAGTAGGCGCGAGACGGCGTCTGCTATGTCGCGGGGGTTAAAGAAATCCACCAGCAGGCCGTTCATACCATCGGTCATGACTTCTTCCACTGGCGTGGTACGTGAGGCGACCAGCGCACAGCCGCAGGCCATGGCCTCCAAAAAGGACCAGGACAGAACAAAAGGATAGGTGAGGTAAATATGGGCAGAAGAAAGTTGCAGCATATGCAGCATATGTTCATGTTTCAGGTGGCCCACGAAATGGATGCGCGAACTATCCAACGAGAGTTTTTCCTGCCAGATTTGGCGGTAACTTTTGCCGCCGGGCGGGGGTTTGCCGTAACTAACGCCGTCCGACCCAATGGCGACGATATGTGCGTTTGGGTGTTCTTTGAGAATCATTTCTGCTGCTTGCATGAAGGATGGGAAGCCGCGGTAAGGTTCGAAGTTACGGGCGATATAGGTGACGACCTGATCGCCTTCGCGCAGGCGGGTGCCATTGGGCAGGGTGACGCTGCGCCCCGTGTGGGGGCGGCAGAGAGTGGTATCAATACCATCATGCAGGACGCTGATGCTGGGACGAAAAGCCGCGGGATGCTGTTGCCACTGCCAGTGGGTGGGGCTGTAACCCCAATCCGCCTGCGCTAAGGACAGCAGGTTCGTGGTGTTTTTGATCTGAATACGGCCATAGCCATCTTCATCCAGCGGGTCGTTGGGGTCAAAATTCACGTCTGCGCCGGATGTTCCGTAGTAAAACTCGAAAAAGCTGAGCATACGTGCCTGCGGATACAAATCGCGGATAAAGAGGGCATCCCCCCAGCCGGGGTGGGCAATGATGATATCTGGCGTAAAGCCACTGCGGGCAGTATAGGCTTTGCAGAGGCGGTAGACCTCTTGCCCCTGACGGATGGCGCGTTCGGTGGTGATGAGGTAGGGGTGCGTGAGGGGATTTGCTTCCCGCGGGGGGGTGTATTCCAGCTTGGTCACACCGGGAATGTGGATGTGAGGGCGCGGCTTGGTGACAAACACAATGGTATGCTGGGCTTCATCTGCAAAGGCGCGTGCCAGATGTTTGAACTGGCCGGGCATATTAGGGTGCAGGAATAACATGCGCATGGGAGGGTCTCGTGTATCAGATGAAGCCTAAGAACCGGATGCAGAGCAAAATGCCAGTGCAGCCAGCGATGCCAGCGCCACCGCCTGACCGACAACGCGCAGGGTCATAAGTTTGTTACTATATTGCTGGTTCAGTGTGCCTCCCTTCACCATTAGTACAATGCCGGTGATCAATACCAGTAGGGTGAAGGCCATCGCGAATAGGATCATCAGGGGGGACATGGGAATGCGCTCGTGGTGATATGTTGTGGTAATGTGCTTAGATAGTGTCGTCAAATTCTACTATTACGTGCTGTAAATGGCCGTTTTACGACGCTGCTCATGTCACGTACCACGATGTACGCTCACTCCGCTGCTCGCAAAACAGGCATTTTCGCCGTGTACCAGCGAATTTGACGACACCATCTGGATCCATGGCCAGAACACAGGTATTGTATTTTAGGCTGACTATACATACAACGGATAGAATCTACACTAAAGTATAAAACCGGAATGAGACCATGATGCACAAACAAGCGACGTACGGTGAATTGACGGGGCCGGTTCTGTGGCCGGAATCGGGCGCGGTGCGCCATGCGGTCGTGCTATTGCATGGACTGGGTGCGGATGGTCAGGATTTGATAGATATTGGGAATTATTGGCGGCCGCTGTTGCCGGATACGTTGTTTTTTGCGCCCAATGCCCCTTTCGCCTGTGATATGGCGCCCTGGGGGTATCAGTGGTTTTCTTTGCAGCAGTGGGATGAAGTGTTTATTGAGGCGGGGGTGCGTCAGGTGGCGGGTGTCCTGCATGGTATGCTGGATGCACTGATGCAGACCCACGCACTGGCTGCCCGTGATGTGGCGTTGGGAGGATTTTCGCAGGGGTGTATGATGTCTCTGCATGTGGGGTTGCGCCGCAAAGAGGCGCTGGCGTGTCTGGTGGGATATTCCGGCATGTTGGTGCGACCGGAGCAGTTGCAAGAGGAGATGCAAAGCCGTCCACCCGTGTTGCTGGTGCATGGGCGGCAGGATATGGTGGTGCCCTTTCATCATCTGGCGACCGCTGAAAAAACCCTGAAAGCATTGCGTGTGCCAGTGGAAACACTGGCGTGCGAGGGGCTGGCACATGGCATTGATGAGGCGGGCTTGCAAGCCGGATTGCGGCAGTTGCAGGCAGCCTTTACGCCGGTGGTGTAGTGGGGCTGAGGTGGCCTTCTCCGTAGAGAAACTCCTCCGCAGCGGAGCGGGGATGGGCGGCACCAATGGCCTGGGAAAGCTGAGTATAGCCATCGGCAGTGAGCAGGGTGGCAAGTTCCCGTTTGATGCGCTCAATGACAGCGAAGCCTTGATACACGAGGGCGGAATAGAGTTGCACGACCGAGGCACCTGCACGGATTTTATCGTATGCATCCCTGCCATTCTGGATGCCGCCTACCCCGATGATGGGAAGCTGACCTCTGGACATGCGGTAGGCGTGGTGGATGGTCTGCGTGGAAAGCTGCGTGAGGGGGGCGCCGCTTAAACCGCCGGTTTCTTCTTTGTAACGGCTTTTAAGATGCTCTGGCCGACTGACGGTGGTGTTGCTAATGATGAGCCCTTGCACCTGCTGTTCCATGGCGATGCTGACCACGGCTTCTAATTGTGCTTCATCCATATCCGGCGCGATTTTAACCACAATGGGAACATGGCGGCTGGTGCGGGTTTTCAGATGCTCCGCTTCCTGCATGATGGCTTGCAGCAGATCGCGTAGTTGATCTTCCGATTGCAGGTCTCTCAGGCCGGGGGTGTTGGGAGAGGAGATATTGATGGTGATATAATCCGCCAGCACATATAGTTGTTGAAGGAGGGCAAGGTAGTCGGAGCGGGCATCCTGCGAGCTTTTGTTTTTGCCGATATTGACGCCAATTAAACCGCCGTGGGGCAGTAGGCGGGCTTTTTCCAGTCGCACAAAGGCATAGGCACCGCCACGGCTGTTGAAGCCAAAACGGTTGATGATGGCCTGATCTTCCGGCAGGCGGAACAAGCGAGGTTTGGGGTTGCCGGGTTGTGGTTCCGGCGTGATGGTGCCGACTTCCACAAACGAGAAACCCTGCTGTAGCAAGGGGACAATGAGGTCTGCGTTTTTATCGTACCCGGCGGCCAGACCAACCGGATGCGGCAGGCGCTTGTTAAAGAGTTCACATTGCAGCACCGGATAGTCTGTTTGTGGGGGGATAGGAACCAGTTGATTTTTGAGCGCCCAATGGGAGAGATCATGCGCTGTTTCTGGTGTGAGCATGAACAGAAAGGGGCGAAGCCAGTCATAATAGGGCATAAACATCTATCCGCAGAAAAAAATATATTCGCTATGTCGTGGTGAATGTGACAGTGCCATGTAAGAAAAACACAATAGAGTGTTTACTTCTTGCCGTAAACACAATATCCTGTGGTTAGGTTCAACTAATGAAACCATGGTTGCGTACCCATTGGAACAGATGTTTAGGACTTTTCCGAGTCAAAAAGCGATGCGGCGACTGCTGATGGCCTCGGTCGCTCTTTGGCCGTTGTGGACGGGTCATGCGACGCGTGCGGAGCCTGTGTACGTGGAAAGTCTGATGTCCCGCGAGGGGATGATGATGAATGGGCGGGGGTTGTCTCCCTATGGCACCCCTGTTCGGCTGCCTGCGCAATTAAGCGCCAGAGAAGTGGCGCAAATGGCGGCTGCTTTGGCGGAAGCGAAAGAGAAAGATCCTTTTGCAGATGAAGAGTTTTTAGAATTTCAGGCGCTGCCGGAAGGGGTGAAGGGTATTACCCCGGCGCAGCCGCCAGCGCAGGTTATTAAACCAGCCAAAGCGCCAGCAGTGGAGGCGCAGGATACGCAGCCCGCGCAAGCGGCTAAGCCTGTCGATAGTGTGCCTGTGCAGAAGCAGGCGGTGAAGCCGCCCGCCATTGTGCCGGTAGCGGTGCCTGCTCAGCCTTCTTCCGGTGTGGCGAAAACAGCCGGGCAACCTGCTCCATCGGGTGCGGCAAAGAGTGCGGCTGCAGAATCGGCGGCAAAGCCTGCCGCGCCAAAACCTGTGGTCTTGCCAGCGGATGTGCCGGAGAGAGATTTGAATGCGGCGAGTTTGAAGCGTCAGCCGGGGTCTGTGTCTGCTCCGCCAGCGCCGGTGCAGAAAGTGGTGGCGAAGCCACTAGGGGATCCTAAAGAGCCGGTAGTGGCGGTGGTTCCGCCAGCGGTGCCGGATGTGCCGGAGGCCGCCAGAGCAGACGCGGTCGCGGTGGGGCAAGTGCCCACAGTCAAGCCTGCGCCATTACCGGACGTGTCTCAGGTGCCTGCGGGAAAGCCCGTACAGATAGCGAAAGAAGAGGCGGGTTTTTTCTCCTTTATTCCGTCACCTAAAAAGTTGTTGAATAGTCTTTTAGGAGAAGAGCCGGCTGAAAAAACACCTGCGGCCACGGTGACATCATCAGCGCCAAAGGTATCTGCGACGGTTCAGGCACCGTTGGGGTCGCCCTCAGCATCCGTAAAGCCTGCGTTGCCTGCTGTGCCTGAGAAAGCGGAGCCTGCGTTTGAGTTGAGTGATCAGGAATTGGATAAAGCCTTTGCCAGCGAAAGCATGGATGCTTTGCTGGAACGGCCGGAAGCCGATAGTGCTTCTGCCGCTGTGTCAGCGGAGACCGCGCCTTCCGGTGTCGCGGCACCTTCTGCTGCTGCCGAAGCATCGGTGGCCGTAAAAGGGGCAGATGCGTTCAGGTCAGAAGGCGCATCGAAGGCGCCAGCATCGGCGGCGGCAAAGAGCGTGTTGATGCAGCCGGATCCTGCACCGGCCATCAAGACGGAGGCGCTGGCAGCCCCCACACAAGATGCCACGAAGCAAGCCGCGAGTGGCTTGCCGGAAGCCAAGGTGCAAAAGCATTCTGAAAAAGCGTCTACACCGACTGCGCAGCCAGTGGCGCCCCCTGCCAAAGATTCGGCGGTGTTAAATGTTGCGGAAAAGCCTGAGGACAAGCCTGTGACCCCGCCGACGTCTGGTGGTGAGACGAAGGGAACGCCCGCCGTACAGCCTGTGGTATCAGCTGCACCCGTTGCGGAAGATGCGCGTCAGGCGTTGGCCAGAGAATTGGCAGCAGAAGAAACGTTGCCTTTTGAGAAGACGGCGGAAAAGCCTGGCATTCCGGCCGAGGAGGCAAGCAACAGGGCACCGAAAGTGGTGACAGTGCAGCCGACACCAGCGGCGTCGGTAGGGGCTGTACCGGAAAAAGCATCACCGGTGATGCCGGAAAAGCCAGAAACATCGCCAGCCGTTCAGCCGAAATCTGCGACGCAGCAGGTCAAAAAGGAAGCCGTGCAGCAGGCAGTGGCCTCGCCACAAGCGGTGGATGTGAAGCCGTTGCTTGAGGAGTCCACACAGGTTTCCGCCAAGGCTGTTGCGCAGGCTCCCGTGGGGCAGCCGACCGCGCTGCCAGCGGTGCCTGAGGCGGCCTCGTTAGCGCCAAAGGGAGCACCTGTCGAACCGCAGGCTGCAAAGACGGTGGCTGTGAAGGCTCCGCAGGTCACACCGAAAAAACCGCCTGTGCGTTATAAGCCTGTGCGCAGAAAACCGGTTCTGCCGCCTGTTTTGGAGGAACCTGTGCCGAATAGTCTGGTGCTGGATGCAATGCCGCGAGTACCGAGAAATCTCTCCAGCTTACCGCAACCCCATGTGATTCACGATGCGATTGATATTGATCGCACCGAAGGGCAGGTGACATCCCTGAGTGATATGAAGTACGATGAACGGGAGTCCGTTGGTTTGACGGTGGATGCCCAAGATGCGCCAAAGCGTGAGCAGGATACCTCCCGGATATTGGAGCAGGCCTATCAGGGAATGTTGCTGGAGCAACTGGAAAGCGCCATTGTGTTGTACAAAGAAGTGCTGGCACAGCAACCACGGCACAAAATTGCCTTGTTTGGTCTGGCAACCGCGTATCAGAAAGCCGGACAGAATGCGGATGCGCGGGATGTGTATGTGAAACTCTTCCGTTTTTACCCGGATTATGAAGATGCATTTAATAATTATCTGGTGTTGGTGAGTGAGGAGCATCCTTCACAAGCGGTATCGGAACTGATGTTGTTGCGCGAGCGCAACCCGGAATATGCGCCGATTGAGGCGCAACTGGGTATTGTGCTGATGAAACAGCAGGCCTATGAGCAGGCGATTGAGCATTTAACACGAGCGGTGACCCTGATGCCGCAGAATCTTCTCTACCGCTATAATCTGGCCATTGCCATGGATAAGCACGGTGCCGTGACCGAGGCACGCAAGCTTTATCAGCAGGTATTGGATGCAAAACCGGAGGCGCATCCGGAATATGCGGTTTCCAGCCATACGATTCAGGAAAGATTAAAGTTTTTGCAGTCTAAATAGCCTGATGTGTTGTCTTTGCCCACAGGAAGTGTGGCACTTATGTGCCATGGGCAGGATGGTAATTCTGGGTAGGATGGGCTGTAATGCAAATCACGGAACTGCTGGCATTTGCCAAAAAAAATAAAGCGTCTGACCTGCATTTGTCATCGGGTAACCCGCCATTATTGCGCATCAGCGGGGATATGTTGCCCATGAAGACCCCACCGCTGTCACCAGAGCATGTACGGCAATTGCTGTATGCGATTATGACTGACGAGCAGCGTGCGGATTACGAGCGTGAGCTGGAGTGTGATTTTTCTGTGTCCTTTGGGACGGATATGCGCTTTCGGGTGAATGCCTTTAACACAATGAATGGCCCGGCGGCTGTATTGCGGGATATTCCGACCCGTGTATTGACGCTGGAAGAGCTGAATACACCGCCCATTTTTCAGCGGTTGGCAACGTTGGAGAAAGGTTTGTTGTTGGTTACCGGGCCAACGGGAAGCGGAAAATCGACCACACTGGCTGCCATTATTGATTACATTAACAAGAACTATAACAAACATATTTTGACGGTGGAGGATCCCATTGAGTTTGTGCATCAGTCCCACCGGTCGCTTATTAACCAGCGGGAGGTAGGCGGGCATACCAAGTCTTTTGCCCGTGCCCTGAAAAGCGCCCTACGCGAAGACCCTGATGTGATTCTGGTGGGGGAGATGCGCGATCTGGAGACCATTCAGCTGGCGATTACCGCAGCGGAAACCGGGCATTTGGTGATGGGAACCCTACACACCAATTCTGCACCTAAGACCATTGACCGGATTATTGACGTATTTCCGGCGGAAGATAAGGAAATGATACGCTCGATGCTGGCGACATCCTTGCAGGCTGTCATTACACAAACCTTGCTGAAACGGCAGGATGGTGCGGGGCGTATTGCGGCGCATGAAATTATGGTGGCGACCTCTGGTGTACGGAACCTGATTCGGGAAGGGAAGATTCCGCAATTGGTTTCCATGATTCAGATGGGTAAAAAACAAGGTATGCAGGCGATGAAAGATGTGGTGGCTGCCTATGCTCAGGAAGGATTGATATCCCACGAGCAGGCGCGCATTGCTGCCGGACATACGGAAGAGGCCGATGAGCAGGGTGGTAACCCGCCTGCAGGAGGAGGCATGCGTGGCAATATGGGGGTCGCCAGCGGTTTTTAGGGACGGGTTTCGAGGGTGGGGGTTTCGTGATACGGCCTAAGTTAGGACGGTGATGCAGGAAGAACAGGTGAGTCTATGAGCCAGTTACAGTTAATCGCCCCGATGTTGGATGAGATGGTGCGTTGCAAGGCGTCCGACCTCTACATGACGGTGGGCGCACCACCATGCCTGCGCACAGGTGATGAAATACGGCCACTGAATCAGGTGTTGTTGACACAGGAGGATATTGAACGGGTGATTGCAGAGCTGCTGGATGAAGATGAACGGCAGCAGTTTCAGCATTTGCATGAGTTTAATGGAGCGTTCCGATGGGATGAACGCGCACGCTTTCGTCTGAATCTCTTCCGGCAGCAGCGTATGCCGGGTATGGTGATTCGGCGTATTAATACGGTGATTCCGACAGTAGAAGAACTGGGCTTGCCGCAGCAATATCGTGATTTGGTGATGATGAAGCGTGGCCTGGTTCTGGTGGTGGGAACCACCGCATCCGGTAAATCGACCTCTCTGGCCGCCATGCTGGGTTACCGTAATTTGCATAGCCATGGGCATATTATCACGGTGGAAGACCCGATTGAGTATGTGCATGAACATGGGGGCTGCTTGTTTACCCAGCGGGAAGTGGGTCTGGATACGGAGTCGTATCCCATCGCATTGAAGAATGCGCTGCGCCAGCGTCCGGATGTATTGTTGATTGGGGAAATACGCGACATGCATGTGATGGAACAGGCGATGGCGTTTGCGGAAACCGGACATTTATGCTTGGCCACCATGCATGCGAATTATGCGAATCAGGCGATTCACCGGATTGTAGATATGTTTCCGGAAGAGCGACATCGGCAGATCTACGCCAACTTAGCGTTGAATTTGCGTGGTGTGTTGGCACAGCGATTGGTGCGCACCCGCAATGGTGGACGCGTGCTGGCGGTGGAAGTGATGCTGAATGAGGGATCTGTTAAAGAATTGATCCGAGATGGACGGATTGGCGAAATTAAAAATGTGATGGAAAAGGCAACGGGTTCTGGCATGCAGACCTTTGACCATGCGTTGATGGAATTGTACCGTAAGGGACTGGTTAGTGAAGAGGATGCGTGCAATGAAGCCGATAACCCGGCGAATTTGAGCCTGCGTTTGCGGCAGATGGATGCATCCTTTGGAAAACCCGCCGGGCAGATGCCGCATTTGAATCAGGGATTATTGGTGCCGGGCATGAAGCCGAAAAACCCTTTGGTGTGAAGCTTGGGCATGAAGGGTTTTGTCCTGTTATTGGGGCAGGAACAGCGGCAAGCAGGCCCGAGCGAAGCTAACAAGCTTTTCAGCTATGCGGCGACAGCGTGTGAGCCGATGCAGCGAAGAAAGGCTTCTTCCAACGTGGGGTGGGGCTGCTGTTTTGTTGTGGCGGTATAGTCTTGCTTCAGGCGTTGCGGAGAGCCTTTGAAGCGGATGTCTCCACGGTGGAGAATGGTGATGTCATCGCAAAGTTCATCCAAATCCGCCAGAATATGAGAGCTGAAAAAGATGGTGCCACCTTGCTCGGTATGGCGGCGTAGGTGTTGTTTGACCAGAAAGCGTGCTTCCGGATCGAGGCCGCTCATGGGTTCGTCTAGTATCCATAGGGGGCGTTTGGCCAGAATAACCCCTAATAGCCCAAGCTTTTGCCCCATGCCTTTGGAATAGGAGGCAACGGATTGTGAGAGGGCGGAAGGACGTAGCGCCAATGTTTCTGCCAATTTTTCCGCTTCGGATGGTTGGTAACGCAGGTGAAAGGAGTCTAGTGTCAGGCGCAGATACTCATGGCCTTTGAGAAGGCTTGAGGGGACAAATTTTTCTGGCAGGTAATGCAATTGCTGACGCTGGGAGGGAAGATGGTGGGGTTTACCTGCAAGGGTAATCTGTCCGGCATCGGGGCGTAACAAATCCAGCAAGCATTTAATCAGGGTCGTTTTGCCGGCACCGTTCAGACCAATCAGGCCGTGGATGCTGCCCGTGGCAACGCGCAGGGACACCTGCCGCAGTGCATGCAGTGTCCCATAACGGTGGTCAAGCTGGTCAATAGAGATGGAGTCGGTCATGGTTTGATTTTCCGAAACGGCTCATACATGTCTATCATGCGTTGGGCATTGTCTTTATCCACATTGGCGGGAGAGCGTTCAGCAGGTTTTTTGGCTGGCTTTTTGCTGGGGGCTTTTGGTGCTTCCTCTTCTTCGGCGGCATCATCTGGAAAGAGGGGAGCATTATCCATATCCGCATCATCGTCAGACTCTTGTTTGCCATCGCTGGAAACGCTGACCGTTTGCCCTTTGGCCTTACCTTCAATGACATCCAGAATACGGGAGACAAAGGTTTGGTTGGGGTAGAGGTTGAAGTCTACGGTACCGGATGCTTCATCAATGGTGACGTGTGCATGACGGCGATCCCGTTTTTGCCAGCCGGGCGCGATCCAGTCCAGTTGATCTGAGGTGAAGCGCATGCGAACAAAGCGTTCATTAACGGACAGAATGGTGACGTCCTCTGGCGGGTTCCACGGGGTGTATTTGGTACCGTTTATCCAGATGACCCATTCATCGGATGAGCGGTAGAGGATGGATTGCAGGTAGAAGGCTGGAATATTGAGAGGACGGGTGATGGTTTCATTCACGTCTTCTACCATATCGGGGACATTGCCGAGAATACCTTGCAGGATATCATCGTATTTACTGTCTGCGTCCACACCGGCTTCTGTCGGGCCTGCTTGCTGCATCTCTTCTTTGCGTTGCAGAAACTCAATAATTTTCGCCAGAGTACGGCGGTCAGAGGTTGGAAACATGATGGAAATATTCCAGGCGTTTGCCAGATTGATATCCCGTTTCTCAAAGGGGTTTTCAAGCTCCTGTTCATTGCTCATGGCACCTTCCCCCAAATGCGGGAGAATGGAGGGGAGATCCTCCACGGCCTGCAGAATGGATTCCGCCGCGTTAAAGGCTTGTCCGCCAAGCGTATTATCGACAGATGGTGTATCGGTCGGGGGAAGTGGAGGGGGGGATGAGGGGGTGGCTGCCTCAGGTTGCGGAGGGGAAGCTGAGGGGGGAGCCGGGGAATCCGACGGGGTGGGAAGCGG
>CAZIGK010000038.1:0-15442 GCA_964538615.1 uncultured Rickettsiales bacterium
GGACTCGAACCTACGACCTACGCATTACGAATGCGCCGCTCTACCAACTGAGCTACATCGGCATATCACGCAACAGGCAGAACTTGCCTGCGCGGGGTCTTCATGCATTCCGGGCGGTCAATGATACTGCACGACGCCCGTCACCTGCACCAAACGTCTTAGTGAACATTCCGCCAGATAATACGCTTCGCAACATACGCGAAGACAGAGGTTATAGCGAGGAAGATCAGAACTTTCAAGCCCAGACGCTTACGCGCTTCCATTTCCGGCTCCGCAGCCCATTGCAGAAAGTTCACCACATCCTTCGCCATTTGTTCTACGCTGGCATCCGTTCCATCCTGATAGGTGACCTGACCCGCCGAGAGAGGGGCAGGCATCGCCAGCTTTCCACCGGGGAAATACGGGTTGTAATATTGACCCGGCAGCAATTCCACATGCGACGGAGCCTCTTCATAACCCGTCAACAGAGAGAACACATAATTCGCTCCGTCATGACGCGCCTTCACCATCAGCGATAAATCCGGTGGGTACGCGCCACCGTTAGCCGCACGCGCAGCATTTGGGTTGGCATAAGGACCGGGGATTTTGTCAAACGGCTTGGCCGGACGCTCAAACATCTCGCCATCATCATTCGGGCCATCGGTTACATTATATTCCGCAGCCAGCGCCTTAATTTCTGCTTCCGCAAAGCCAATATCCGCCAGATTACGGAAAGCAACACGCTGCAACCCATGGCAGGATGCACACACTTCGCGGTATACCTGAAAGCCCCGCTGTGCAGATGCGCGATCCACGGTACCAAACATACCATCAAAGGTCCACTCCACCTGCTTCGGGTGCATCTGGTCAGATGCAGCTTCCGCCACCACCGCAGCCACCGGCAACATCGCCCCCGCCACCGCCACAACCCGCGCAGTAGATACCAACCATGTTTTGACATTCCATGTTTTCATGGGTCGCTTCTCCTTACCAACCACGCGGTACATTAGTGTTTCGTTGCTGCATCAATGGATTCTGGCAGCGGCTTGGTTTTTTCAATCTTGCCAAGCAGCGGCAGAAGCACCAGAAAATGCGCAAAGTAATAAATGGTCGCAATCCGCCCAATCCAGATATAGGCACCTTCTGCGGGTTTACCGCCCACATAGGTCAGCACCACAGCATCCAGCACCAGCACCCAGAAAAACAGTTTGAACAGCGGACGATACGCGCCGCTACGCACCGCAGAGCGATCCAGCCATGGCAGGAAGAACAACAACACAATCGCGCCCACCATCGCCAACAAACCTGCCAGCTTGGAACTCACAAAAATCACCTGCGGAATACCCAGACTTTCAATGGCAGGAATCCCAATATCCGGCACCGCACGCAAAATAGCGTAAAATGGCAGGAAATACCATTCTGGCACAATATGCGCCGGGGTCACCAGCGGATCCGCCTCAATGTAATTATCCGGGTGCCCCAACATGTTGGGCTGGAAGAACACGAAATACCCGAAAATAATGAAGAATACGGCAAACCCGAACAAATCTTTCACCGTGTAGTATGGATGGAACGGAATCGTATCTTTCTCCGTCTTAATGTCCACACCTGTTGGGTTGTTGGAACCATGAATATGCAGCGCCACCACATGCACAACCACCAGCCCTAAAATAATGAATGGCAGCAGGTAATGCAGCGCGAAAAAGCGGTTCAGGGTCGGGTTATCCACGGAAAAACCCCCGCGCAACCACTCGGTCAGCACATCCCCCACCAGCGGGATAGCGGTGAAGAAGTTGGTAATAACCGTCGCCCCCCAGAAGGACATCTGCCCCCATGGCAACACATAGCCCATAAAGGCCGTTGCCATCATCGCAAACAGAATCAGCAAGCCAAACCACCACAGCATTTCACGTGGCGCTTTGTAAGAGCCATAATATAACCCGCGAAAAATATGGATATACACCACCGCGAAGAACATAGAAGCACCCACCGCATGGGTGTAACGCAACAGCCAGCCATAGTTCACATCCCGCATAATGCGCTCGACGCTATCAAAGGCAATGCTGGCATGAGCACTGTAATTCATCGCCAGAAAAATACCGGTGATAATCTGAATAACCAGACAAATCCCCGCCAGAGAACCAAAGTTCCACGCGTAGCTGAGGTTCTTCGGCGCCCGATATTCTCCCTGATGTTTCATGAAGGAAAAGATCGGCAGACGATAATCCACCCACTGTTTGATTGCTTCACAACGGCTTGCCGGTGCGACATTTTTTTTCACGGTTGCCATCTGCATTACCCTATACGAATGGTGGTATCATTAAGGAATACATAGTCCGGTACGACCATGTTTTTCGGCGCAGGACCTTTGCGAATCCGCCCGGCAGTATCATAATGCGAGCCATGGCACGGACAGAACCAGCCGCCAAACTCTCCCGCCTCTCCCAGGGGAATACAACCCAGATGGGTACAAACCCCCACCATCACCAACCACTGCTCCTTGCCTTCCTTCGTGCGCTCTGCATCGGCCTGCGGGTCTTTCAACTCGCTCATGGGAACTGCGCGCGCCGTCTCAATTTCCTGCGCGGTACGGTGGCGCACAAATACCGGCATGCCGCGCCACAACACCTTAATGCTCTGGCCTTCCTCAATGGCGGAAAGATCAATCTCAATGGAAGACACCGCCAATACATCAGCGGAAGGATTCATGCTATCCACCAGCGGCCATACGGCAGCAGCCGCACCGACACCTCCCAGCGCACTAGCCGTCAATACCAGAAAATCACGGCGTTTCGGGTCTTCCACCACCGACTCAGCCGGGGTAGCATGTGCCTTTGCAGCCTTACTTGCGGTTGGTTTTTTTGTTGCCATACAGGTACTTCCATGCAAAAGAGCCGACCATAAAGGCCGAATAAACTGTCGCGTATCATAGTGATAATCTTTTGGCACGCAAGTATCAATGATGTATGAACAGACAGCATTTTTTTAGGAGACCCGGATGCAACTTGCGCTCTATCAGCCGGATATCGCCCAAAATCTGGGCACCCTGCTTCGTCTGGGTGCCTGCATGGGGGTCACGATCCACATCATTGAACCCTGTGGCTTCCCGCTGGATGACTCCCGCCTGCGCCGCGCCGGGATGGACTATATGCAGCATGTCACCTACCACCGCCATGCCAACTGGCAACAGTTTCAGCAGTGGCGGAAAAATACGGGCAAACGGCTGGTGTTATTATCCACCAAAGCCTCCACCCTCTACACCCGCTTTTCTTATCAGCCGGAGGATATTCTGCTACTGGGGAGAGAAAGTGCTGGCGTGCCGGATGACGTGCACAATGCCGCCGATGCCCGGATTCTCATCCCCATGCAGCCGGGCATGCGCTCGCTCAATGTGGCCATAGCAGGCGCCATGGTTCTGGGGGAGGCTCTGCGGCAGTTACGATAATGACCCGGCTACCACCCCCCAATCATCCCCAAATCACCTCTTCACGCGGCGTTTAACGACCGAAAACAGGCATTTTGCGCTTCCGGTTCGCATGCGGTTCAAACCATACGTGCGCTTCCGGTTCTCGAAAGCGGCCATTTTCGGCGTACCACCCATCTCGGGACGAGACGATTGCATACCCCCCCTAAAAAACCCTGTATTTTTTCTGCATCAAACCACAACTCAGCCCTTGCCAAGCCCAAAATGGCTGTGTATATAAACAACCCTCGCCCATGCTGGGGCATAGCCAAGCGGTAAGGCAGCGGTTTTTGGTACCGCCATTCCCAGGTTCGAATCCTGGTGCCCCAGCCAATATTTCCCTGTCTAAACATATCGTTGCTGAAAAAAACATAAAGCGACTATGAAACAGGTGGCGGTTCTCTCTGGGTCTGGTCATTCCCCAACGCTTGAATATCCGATATAAGCTGACATAAAGCCCCTCATCATCCCCCCGAAATCGGCCATTGTCTACATGAGCCGTCTTTGTTGTTGCGTGTCTCAGCTATCGTTTCGTCACAAGCTGGCTCCCATGACACCTCGTCTTTTTATATCACGGCTGGCAGGCTGCCCCCATCGGTTCCTCATGCAATGGAATAATCATGGAAAGCCCGCCTTCCATCCTTTTTTCACGCCTGTCACGCATTGTACAGTGCACTGCGGCTCTGTGCGTAAGTCTGTTGGCGCTGCTCATCGGCAGTATGGCTCTTTTGGTCATGGGGCTGAATATCCCCTTCGGCAAAAGCATCGCCAGTGATGTCGCCAGCACACTGCTTCAGCGGGAAATACACTACACCGGCCATCTCTATCCACGGCTAACCCAATGGCCACTCACCTTGCATATAAGCGGATTGCAGATTGCCAACGCACCCGGCATGCAGCCGGAAACCATGGCCTCTATTGGCGAGGCAGAAATCACGCTATTGCTCTCCCCGCTCTGGCAGGCAGAGGTAGTAATCCATCAGCTACACCTGAAAAAAAGCCGCTTACATCTGCAACGCACGGCAGACTATCGCGCCAACTGGCAGTTTGGACATCATGAAGCCACGACAGAGCCAGCACCGCCCCCAGAAGAGCAGGCACCTCCCTACCCTGACATTCAATGGCTCAGGTTACAGGATGCTGAAGTCACCTATCAGGATGCGCCCAATCAATTGGATGTCACCTTAACCGGCCATACGCAGGGAGAAAAAGTACAGCTACAAGGCAAAGGCCACTACAACCAACAACCGTTTACCTTGCAGGCACAAACGGGTCGGCTACGCGATTTCACGGCGCGACGCTTCCCGGTCACCTTTCATGTGGAAGCCGGTCATACCACAGTACATGCGGAAGGCACCTTACCAGCACCCGGTCAACTGGCTGGCATGGATATGCACCTCTCCGTGCAGGGAGCCGATGCTGCGGACCTCTACCCCCTCACGGGTATCGCGTTACTACCCACGCCACCCTATGCCGTGAAAGGACAATTAACCTTTGATGGAACCGTCTGGCACTACCACTCTTTCTCCGGACACATGGGAGATAGTGATATTCAGGGAAACCTGCAATGGAATACCGCTCCCAAACGCCCCAAACTCACGGCTCGTCTGCATGCGAAGCATCTGGATATTGCAGATCTTGGCCCCCTCATTGGCCTGCCGCCGCAAAAACCGCTATCGCAGGCGCAACAGGCCGCCGCCGCCGAACTGGAAACAAGCCCCCGCGTCATTCCGGATGCCAGTCTGGATATCGCAAAACTCGCCTCGCTGGATGCCGATGTGGAGTTCGTCGGCGACAGGGTAATATCTGCTAATCTGCCACTGGATCATTTCTTCATGAAACTACGTCTGAATGATCGCGTTCTTACCTTACAACCGCTGCGCTTCGGCACCGCCAATGGGGATATTGCCCTGTATATGACCGCAGATGGTCAACAACAGCCCATAGAGGCGGAAACGGAGGTGCGCTTCAATCGGCTGTCGCTCCGGCAATTGATGGCAGATATACAAAAAAGCCTACCCTCGACCGATACCCCCTCCGGCCTGATGGGAGGCACGCTCACGTTCAAAGGGCGCGGGAACTCCGTCCATGCGCAGTTGGCAAACGCTCATGGTCATGCGGGTATCGGCATGGAAGGCGGCGCCATCAGCAACCTTCTCATTGAGCTGCTGGGGCTGGATGTCGCAGAATCTCTGGGTCTATGGCTGGGAGAAGATCAAGTCACCCCCATTCGCTGTATGGTGGCAGATTTTGCAATAACCTCCGGCACCATGCATAGCGAACAATGGATCCTTGATACAGGTGATACCCAGATTCAGGGGGAAGGAACCATTCAACTCGCCACAGAAACCATGCATCTACGCCTCACTCCATACCCGAAAGATACCAGCTTACTCTCTCTGCGTAGCCCTATCACCATTGGGGGTCACTTTAAGGAACCACAGATAGGTATTGTGCCAACCCATCTGGCATTACGCGGGGGAGCGGCAGTGGCACTTTCCGCATGGCTCACTCCCGCCGCTGCGCTGTTAGCCTTCATTGAACCCGGATTAGGAGAAGACAGCCAGTGCGCCCAGCTCATCCACAGGCTGGAAGCAGAAACCCATCCGGAGAGTATTCCACATAACCCCATACCCACCGATGAAAAGACAAACGCTCCGTGAGGTATCCTCTTCCCCATATTCCACCCTAAACCTAGCATCTTCAACGGAGAAAACCATGCCCCATAACCCCCCCCATAACACGAACCCCCTCAGCGATGCCGTCCGGGATCATAGCCCGCATTCTGCGAACCAGCGCATAGACCAACAATTACACTACCGGCTGACCTACTATCGCAAACACCCGGCAGAGATAAACACCCGATTACAGGAACTGGATGCAGAGTGGAACATCGAGCGCACCTTACAGGCCAATGCAGCAACCATCACTCTGGCAAGCCTCGCTCTGGGACTCACCTGCAACCAAAAATGGCTGGCTATGCCGGCGTTGGTCAGCGGGTTTCTGTTACATCACGCCATACGCGGCTGGTGCCCTCCTCTTCCGGTGTTTCGTCGCCTTGGCGTCCGCACGCAGCAAGAAATTGAACAAGAACGTTACGCACTGCTTTCCCTACAACAAAAGCCGTGAGTTAGCGTGTACCGTTGTAGAGAGATTGCGCAGAATCAGGCCGTGTCGCCTGACACCGGCTGATGTTTTGTTCCTGCATTAAGCCTGCGCTGATGCAGGATGGCACGTGCACATATCGAGAAGTTGTACCATTCATACCATACCAGAGAGGTACTGGCACAAAGACGCCGCCTGCCCCTGACACGTCAGAAGCAGGCATGGCATGACCCGCCACTTATGATCGGCAGACAACCCACAAGGAGACATCACGATGCCCATAATCACCCCTAAAGCCCTGACACTGACAAGCCTTTTACTGGCAACGGTGGCCAGCCCCGCTCTGGCACAAAATACGGCGACCCCCAATGCCAATAACGCCGCCACGAACGCCAGAACGGTTACCACCACCACTCCGGCCAACCTGAAGGACGATGCGTATGTGACCATTAACGGCACGGTCGAAAAAATTTCTGAAGGTGATGCGTTCACCTTACGCTATGCAGGTGGCACCATTGGCGTGGATACCAACGATACCTGGCCGTTCCTGTTCAATAATGACTCCACCGATTTGCTGCGCGTGGGGGATAAAGTCACCGTCATTGGCCAGGTGGATGATAATTTCTTCACCCGCAAAGAAGTGGATGCCAGCAGCATCCGCGTCAAGGGTGCCAATGCCAGCCGCTTCTACGAAAACACGCAAAATGGCAACAACTCTTATGGAAACGATTATAGCTGGGATGAAACGATGGATGAAGACAATGTACGTCTGACCGGCACCGTCATGCGTCTGGTGGATGATGAAACGCTGGAGCTTAGCTACGGTACGGGCACCATCCGGGTCGATACGGAAGACCTAAACCGCGATACCCAAAACTGGCTACAGGTAGGAGACATCATTACCGTCTATGGCGAAATGGATAATAACTGGTTCGGTAAAAAGGAGCTGGAGGCTAATTATCTGGTACGCACTTCCTCCTACCGTTCCCGCGGCTAAGCCGCATAGGCTGTATCGGCCTGACAGTGGATACAGGCACTACGCCTGCATCCGCTGCCAGCCGAAATCACGTTGCAGGTACCAGACCTCATGGCTTTCCGGCTCAATGCACACCAGTTGCACCCAGCCATTACCAAAGAGTTTCTGCAACACCGCCTGCGCCTGAATAATGCTATCCAGCCGTTTCCGTGGGGCATATACCACGGTCATCAGGCGCTGTGGCTCATGATACGGCGTATCATCATCCGCATAGACAGATTGTAGGGGCAGCCCAGTCATCAGATCGCTGGCATTACCCTGCATCACGCCTATTTTACCCGTTACATTTTTGGTGACTTTGCTGCCCGCTCCGTAGGTAACGGGTTGCAGAGTGGAGCATAAATATTGGGTATTAATCCATTCGGCAACCACCATCGGCGCGGTCAGAATGGTGGTTAAGGCTGTACCGCTTGTATCCTGTGCCGGGTCATACGAGTGTAAAAATACCCTCCCCTGCAAATCTACCCGCTCGCTCAGGCTCCGAGGTGCCACCAGAAATGCAGCGTTCCGCGCCAGACCCCATTCCGGGCGGGCTTCCGCCCAGTTGCAGGCACGCCGCTCTATGGCTTTTCGCACGGAAGCAGAAGCCCTGATGTACCGCATCGTGGCCAGCCGTACCGCATTATTGCGCTCTCGCGCTTCTTCCAAATCCGCCTTCAGTTCCAGCAACCGCATGGTTTGCCGCTCGCTCAAACTCAGCGTTTCCGTATAGATTTGCACCGCATCCGTGGTCGTGTCATGCTCAGCCGCCATAAAACATGTCGCATCCGGCACCTGAATCCCTTGCTGCGCCAGATACGCCCGCACCTCGGCACGGTTCAGTATCATCGCCAGAATCCGAGCGTTGCTGGCACCATGGCGCCCACCGCACGCCCCACAATCCAACGCCGTTGCAAAGGCATTGTTCCGGGTGGTGCTGCCATGTCCACACATGATCACTAAAGGAGCAAACCGTTGCGTCAGCCCCATCATGCGCAAAGCACCTTCGGCATAGGTACATTGCTCTGCCAGCGTCATATGTGCCAGTGACGGCTGTGGCTCATGTGTCGGGCGAATGGCCTGCACCGCCGTCTGCTTGAGCCGTTCTGCCATGTCCGGAGCAAAACAGCGCATGGCCATCCAGACCCCGCTGGCGGCACCCAGCGTTTCCACCAGCGCAAACGGCGTGGTCATACTGTATTTTACAGACTGATACAGCCGCTTGACGCCCCACAAACGCTGCTGCCCAACATGCAGATGCGCCTGCTCATCCTCCCCACAGCAGGGGCTTTCCACCACCCGATGCTGTGGCTGCAATAACACCGGGCAGGACGCGTAGGTTTCTCCCGTCACGGCATCCTCAATCTGTACCGGCACCCCGAAAAATCCGGCAAACCCGAACGTTTCATACTCTCCCGTGGCTTCCAGTGCACGGCGGAACGGTTCCGACCGTACATCAATGCAAAACACCAGTTGCGCGGAGGGCATCCTTGCGGCTGGCAAGGGTTGCCCAGCCAATGCCCGCAACAAAGCAGGACGATACGCCTGCTCTGCTTTCTCAATGGCGGGCATATAATCCGGGTGTTGTCCGGTATATGCCGTAGCCTGTGTGTGCCATGCCAGTAACTGGCGGGCTTCTGGCCATAACAGGCACGTCAGAGCCAACCGCATCGCCAGATAATCTTCCTGCGTCAGCGGATGCGAATGTTCACGATCCAACCCGGCCCACTCGGTGCGGTATTTCACATGCGCCGCCCAGCCGGGCAGGGTCGTCAGCATCAGGCGCAGAAAAAGTGCCCGCTCATTCCCGGCAATCCGCAACGCGTTCAGGCATTGTTCAATCGCCTGTTCTGCCTGTTGTGGCAGTTGGCGCAGCCAGCGTTGCTTATTCTTGCTACGCCCATGCAGCCGCACATCATGCAGAGCCAGTTGCCGCCAGGCGGCATACAACCCTTCAGCGCGCAGCGGCATGCTTAGGGTAGCTTGCCCTTCATCCGTGAAGACCTGCATCCATTTCAGGGTTTCGCGGTTGATGGCATCCATGCCTGCGGGCAGCTCTATTTGTTCAAAATACACCTGTCCCTGCCGCAAGGCCTCTTCCACCGGCAGATCTTCCAGCCCTTGCAGCGGGTTCACCGCAATCAGGTTTTTCAGCGGCCAGAATGGAGCAATAGCCTGAAAACTCTGGCGCACCAGCTCAGGTAGCGCGCTTGGCTGCATCTCCACCGTTTCGATCTTTCGTGTCATAGGTGCCTTTTGAGGGATAGGGCGTGCCTGCATGGTATCATCTCCTTAAACACGATAATGGTTGCGGTGTGTGGTTACCGTCGCCGGATGTGGCTGGCTCGCATTCAGCATGGCAACATAGGTGCGCAGCAGGGCTGGTGAGGTTCCGGCGCGTTTGTCCGCCCCCGGACGCAGGAACAAAAACCCCACCCACGCCAGAACCAGCAGCGCCATACCCAGCACGTGCAACCCATTCAATGGCAGAGGTTGCATGCGCTGCATCGGTTCCATCCACCAGCCAATCAACCAGACGCTACCGCCGTAGGCTAACCCAGCAATGGCTGTTACCAGCATAGCCAGCGGCAATCGGCTAAAGGGCTTATCACGCAGCAGGGGCATCGCCAGTTGGGCACCGCCCAGTAGTGCAATCAACAGCAGCACCATGGTCGTATCACCCGCCAGCCAGCTTTTACCGCTGGCCTGCGCGAAACCCAGACTCGCCAAAGCCCCGCACAACAGGGAGGCAACAAAAACCGTTCCCGCTGGCGGGTAACCTAAGTCTAACCGCCGCTCCTGCGCTACCCCGCCGCTGGCCAAAAACAAATAGGCTTTAAACATGCCGTGCCACACCAGATGCGCCACCGCCGCCGGAAACAGCCCCAACCCGCATTGCGCCATCATAAAGCCCATTTGCCCCATGGTAGAGCAGGCCAGCATCCGCTTCACATCGCTCTGCATCAGTTTCCAGACCGTGCCCAGCAGTGCAGAAATCACCCCCAACAGAAACACCGCATGCAACAGCGTTGGCACCTGTAGATATAACGGGGCAAAGCGCACCAGCAAAAAGCCGCCGCCATTCACCAAACCCGCATGCATCATGGCAGATACCACGGTCGGGGAATTGAGAGAACTGGTCAGCCAGCGGTGAAATGGCCAAATGGCGGATTGCACCAGCGCAGCCAGTAGAATTAGACACAAAGCAGGCAGCAATGGCGGCGTTACGGACTGTTGCAAGACGGCTTCCACCGTGCTGACACCCATCATCTGATGCAATATCAGAAAGGCAACAGCCAGTGCCACCGCACCCATCGCCTGATACGCTCCGGTTAACAGCCCGGCAGCTTTCGCGGCCCGCCAGCCGGTTTTATGCATCATCAGCCGCATCAGCAATAGGTTGCTGGCGCACCAACCCGCCCAGAATAAGGCCAGATGATTGGCTGTCACCATCACGCCCACCGCCAGCAACAGCATGCTCAACTGCGCAAAGAACGCCCCGTAACGCCGATCACCACGCAAATGGTCGCGGGCAAACCATGCGACACAGGCACCAATGCTGACCACCAGCATCAGCATAATACTGCTCAGGGCGTCCCACAGAAACCATGGCTGCATGATGGAAAGTGCCGACATGTCATCTCCTAATCTATTAGCTATTCTACGCATATTCTGGTAGACTATTAAATATGCTGATATAAGTAAAACGCCTTATAGTTATCACCATCATTAGAAATGCTTATGAATATAGACACCATCACTCTGCATTGTTTTATCGCCGTCGCAGAGACAGGCAGCTTCACGCGTGCTGCGGAACGTGTCGGCCGCACACAATCCGCCATCAGCCAGCAAATCAGCAAGCTGGAGCATCTACTGGACAAGCCCCTGCTGGTACGCGGTAAAAGCTTTGCCCTCACACCGGAGGGGGAGGTCTTTCTCAGTTATGCGCGTCAGATTTTCGCTCTGCACCGGGAAGCGTTGGATCGCTTCAAGGAACCGGAACTGGAAGGGGAGGTACGCTTCGGCCTGCCAGAAAACTTTGCCAGCGTCTATCTCTCTGAAGTACTGGCAGATTTTTCGCGCATTCACCCGCGCATTTTGCTGTATATTGAGTGCGATCTCACCCTGAACCTCTATGAACGCTTCCGGCAAAAAGAGTTTGATCTGGTGCTGGTGAAAATGAACCAGCCGGACGACTTTCCCAACGGGCTGGATGTCTGGTCAGAACCCTTAAAATGGGTGGGAGATACCAACCTGATTGACCCGCACAAACCCTTGCCGCTGGTGCTGGCACCGCAACCCTGTGTTTACCGTGCGGCTGCTTTGCAAGCACTGGAAGAGGCAGGCCGCGCCTGGCGGCTGGTCTTCTCCAGCCCCAGTTATGCCGGGGCGTTGGCCGCAGTCAGGGCAGGCATGGGGCTAACCATCATGCCGCCCACCATGATTCCACCTGAACTCCCCGCGGTCGATGCTACCCTGCTCCCCCCGCTGGCAGATACCCATGTGTCGCTGCTGAAGCACCGGGCGGATAACCCGGCCATCAATACGCTGGAAGATTTTGTGCTACGCAGGTTACGGCATTAAATAAACAGGAAAAGTACATCGCATTACCACACGCCATACGGAGGCTCTCCTCATGTTCACACACTATCCCTTCACGTCTTTGGGGCATATCAACCACGGCTGGCTGGATGCCCGGCACCATTTCAGCTTTGGCCATTACCGCAATCCGGAACGTATCGGCTTTGGTGCCTTGCTGGTCATTAATGATGATACGGTGGCACCCGGCACCGGGTTTGATACGCATCCTCACCGCGATATGGAAATTATTACCTATGTCCGGCAAGGTGCCATCACGCATGAAGACAGCATGGGTAATGTTGGGCGTACCGCTGCCGGAGATGTGCAGGTTATGAGTGCAGGCAGCGGCATTCACCATGCGGAATATAATCGGGAATCTATTCCCACACGTCTGTACCAGATCTGGATCCGTCCAAACGCGACCGGGCTTTCCCCTCGTTGGGATGCACGGCAGTTCCCCAAACAATCCCGCATCGATGGCACATTGCCGCTGCTGGTTTCTGGCCGCACAGAAGACGCAGACACCGGCGCGCTCTTCATCCACCAGGATGCCGCTATCTACGGTGGACAACTCGCCGCCAACACACGGCTGAACCACCCCATACAGCGCGGTGCCTATCTGCTGGTATCGGAAGGTTCCATACAGATTGGCGAGACAGTGCTGCACGCCGGTGACGGTGCCGAAATCAGCGCGGAGCCGGATTTTCAACTAAAAACCCTGACCCATGCAGAACTTCTGCTGATTGAGGTACCCCTCAACCTGTAGCCACTCTCCCCCCACTGTGCCATTTATACCACAGCTCCCACACAAAGCCCGTTTCGCTTCCGCAAACAGGCTTTATCTTCATTTGGTTAAGGTTTTTTTTAACCTTGCTGCCGTAGGTTGCGTCCTGATGGTAATTTTACGCAACCCCTAATCAGGTGAATAGACCATGAAACACTCTTTGAAGACACTGGCCTTTACGGCCGCAATCGCTGCTATGGCTCTGCCTTTGACAGCACAGGCACAAACCGCGACCGATCAAAAAGTCGTGCACGACATCCGTGGCGACGTTGTCCGCGATATTCGCGGCAACTGCGTGGAAACCAAATGGCAAGCTGATAAAGCCGAGTGCGGCGTAGCAGCACCGGATTATTTCTCCCGCATGGAAGTGGTGTATTTCGGCTATGACAGTGCTGCGATCAAGCCAGAAGAAAAAGCCAAGCTGGATGCTTTCGTGGCAGCCAATCAGGATGCGAAGGATGTCGTGACCTTCCGCATCACCGGTTACGCAGACCAAACCGGCAATGAAGCCTACAACCGCGCTCTGTCCCTGAAGCGTGCAGAAGCGGTACGTGGCTATCTGGCGGCCAATGGCTTCAATACCAGTGCAGCGCAAGTCGCAGGCATGGGGGAAAGCAACTCCGTGACCGATTGCAAAGCGGCAAATAAAAAATCCCTCATTCAGTGCCTCGCACCGGATCGCCGCGTGGAAATTACCGTGGAAGGCGCAAAATAAGCGCAATAGACGGCATCTACATGCACAACACCCGCAGGTTATCCCTGCGGGTGTTGTTGTTTTCATCCTTATCCCGTTCCTGAACGCATTGTCACTTTGCATTTTGCTCCCATGTGCTTATGCTGCCCGCAACAGCACTCTATCGGGAAACCATCATGCATCTACGCGATTTTCTGGAACATTCCGTCCTGCTACTGGATGGTGCCATGGGCACCCAGATTCAGGCTCTGGACTGGGACATTGACAAAGACTTTCAAGGGCTGGAGAACTGCTCCGAGATTCTCAATATCACCCGTCCAGACTTTGTGCGCCAGGTGCATCGCAACTATTTTGCCGCCGGTTCCGATGCCGTAGAAACCAATAGCTTCGGTGGCTCTATCCTCACGTTGGGCGAATTTGGCCTACAAGACCAGTGCTTCCACATCAACAAGGTCGCGGCGGAACTGGCCTGTGAAGCACGGGATCAATTCCGCTCCGATGGACGTCCGCGCTATATTTTTGGTGCCATTGGCCCCGGCACTAAACTCCCCAGCCTCGGCCATGTGGATTATGACACGCTGGAAGCCTCCTTCCTCACGCAGGCAGAAGGGTTGATTGCCGGCGGAGTCGATGCCCTGCTCATTGAAACCTGTCAGGATCCTCTGCAAATCAAAGCTGCGGTCAATGCCTGCAAACAGGCCATTGCCGCCTCCGGCAAGGATATTCCCATTCAGGTACAAATTACCGTGGAAACCACAGGCACCATGCTGGTCGGCACGGAGACCGCCGCCGCTGCCGCCATTATTGATGCCCTGAATGTGCCCATCCTGGGGATGAACTGCGCCACCGGCCCGCAGGAAATGGCCAGCCATGTGCGCTGGCTGGCAGAAAACTGGCCGGGAAAACTCTCGCTCTTGCCCAATGCCGGCCTGCCGGAACTAGTGGAGGGCAAAGTGCATTTTCCTCTCTCTCCCACGGAAATGGCCAAATGGCTGCAACGGTTCCTGCAGGAAGATGGGCTAAACATCATCGGCGGTTGCTGCGGCACCAACGAAACCCATATCGCCGCACTGGATGCCATGCTGCGTGAGCTTGCTCCGGCGGGACAACATCGCCCCCGCCCGAAACAACGCCAGTTCGCATGGGTACCCTCGCTGGCCTCATTGTTCCAGCCCGTGGCGCTCCGGCAGGAAAACGCCATTCTTTCCATCGGGGAACGCTGTAATGCAAACGGTTCCAAACGCTTCCGTGAGGCGCAAGCGCGGGAAGACTGGGATGAATGTATCGCCATGGCGCGGGAACAAGTGTTACAGGAAGGCGCGCACACCATTGACCTATGCACCGCCTATGTCGGACGCAATGAAGTGCGGGATATGACGGAAATCCTCACCCGCATGCGCGGCAGCATCACGGCTCCGGTGGTCATTGACTCCACGGAACTCAACGTGCTGGAGGCCGCACTCAAACTCTACGGCGGCAAGGCGGTCATCAACTCTATCAATTTTGAAGATGGAGAAGACCCCGCCCACAAGCGCATGCAACTGGCGCGTAAATTCGGTGCCGCTGTCATTGCACTCACCATTGATGAACAGGGCATGGCCAAGGATGTCGCGGGCAAACTGGCGCTTACCGAACGGCTATATGATTTTGCCTGCAATCACTATGGCCTCCCCCCGTCGGATTTCATGGTAGATCCCCTCACCTTTACCATCTGCACCGGCAATGCGGATGACCGGCTGCTAGGGCTGCATACGCTGGATGCGATTGAGGCGATTGCACAACGCTTCCCGGACATTCAAATCATCCTCGGCCTGTCCAATA
>CAZIGK010000038.1:15463-17885 GCA_964538615.1 uncultured Rickettsiales bacterium
CGGTCTCAACCCGGCGGCACGGCAGGTGCTTAACTCCGTCTTTCTGGATGAGGCGGTCAAGCGTGGCATGACCGGTGCCATCATCCATGTCAGCAAAATCCAGCCGTTGCACAGCATTCCCCCTCTGGAAGCAGAAACCGCCCTTGACCTGATTTATGACCGCCGCCTGCCGCATGTGGCGTAATATTATCCCCCTGCCAGTAGTCTTCTATCCATCATGGCGTTTGTGCGGAAAGCGCATCTACATCTCTTTCGCTTGCGGAGAACCCTCTGTTAACGGACGCTTTCACAGCTGCCACTGCACAAGAATGGTTGCACCGACTGGCAACATAGCCTTTAGTATTCCATTCCCTAACCTCTCAATATTTATCGTATCATGACTTCAGATCACACCCCAACCTACCCCTCCAAACCCGCTGGCACCGTGGATGATCCCTACGATCCGCTTTCCTATTTCATTCAATTGTTTGAGGGGCGCACGGGCACCGCGTCCGCTAAAAAGCAACGGCCTGATACGATTGAGGAAGTACTCAAACTGCGTATTGTCGAAGGCGACCGCAAAGGGCTGGAAGAAGACCTCGCTACCGCCATGCAAACCTACACCCCACTCGCCATCATCAACGATCTGCTGCTGGAAGGCATGAAAGTGGTGGGGGAGCTGTTCGCCAGCGGCAAAATGATGCTGCCTTTCGTGCTGCAAGCGGCAGAAACCATGAAAGCCGCTGTCGCGTATCTGGAACCGCATATGGAACGCGCCGCAGGCCAGAGCAAAGGCAGCATGGTGTTGGCCACTGTGCGCGGTGATGTGCATGATATTGGTAAAAATCTGGTGGATATCATCCTCACCAACAACGGCTATAAGGTCTATAACCTGGGTATTAAACAACCGATTGAGGATATTCTCAAAGCGGTGGATGAATATCAACCGGATGCGGTTGGCATGTCCGGCCTGCTGGTGAAATCCACCGTCATCATGAAAGAGAATCTGGAAGAAATGTCACGCCGGGGCTATGACTTGCCCGTCATTCTTGGGGGCGCGGCACTCACCCGCCAGTTTGTGGAGGAAGATTGCGTGGCAGCCTATGCCTCTGGCCGCGTTGCTTATGCCAAAGATGCCTTCGATGGCCTGACCCTGATGGGCGCTATTGTCGATGGCCGCTTCGATACCCTGCTACAGGAAGCGCAAGCGAAACGACAAAACCGCCCCTCCAACCGCATGAAAAATCGCTTTGAACGGGTAGAAACAGGCGAAATGCAGGCACAAAAGGCCACAGATCGCCCCATCGAAGCCGCAGCCATTCAGCTCAAACGGGCAGAACTGGCGCAACAAACGCAGGTGCCCACGCCACCTTTCTGGGGTGTGCGCGTGCTGGAAAGTGTGCCCGTTAAAGCCCTGTTGCCTTTCCTCAACGAACAAATGCTCTTCACCTTCCATTGGGGGTATAAAAAAGCAGGACGCACCCCCGCCGAGCATCAGCAATGGCTGGAGAGAGAAGTACGCCCACAATTACTGGAGCTACTCGCCACCTGCGAGCAGGAAACCATCCTGCAACCGCAAGCTGCCTACGGCTATTTTCCCTGCTGGGCAGAAGGGGATATACTGGTCCTGTTCGATGCGGAAGACCACACGCGAGAAATCGCACGCTTCCCTCTGCCCCGTCAGGCGAAAGAAAACGGCATTTGTATTGCGGACTTCTTCCGCGATGCCACCACCGGTGAAAAAGATGTCATCGCCCTGCAAGTCGTGACCGCAGGACAACGCGTGGCAGATGTCGCCCGCGACTGGTTCGCCGCCGACCGCTATCTGGATTATGTACGCCTGCACGGGTTGGGAGTCGAAATCGCGGAAGCTCTGGCGGAATATGTGCATAAGCGCATTCGTGGGGAATTAGGCTTCAGCCATGAAGATGCCCGCACCATGGACGAAATGCTCAAACAAGGCTATCGCGGTTCGCGTTATTCGTTTGGTTATCCCGCCTGTCCACGGCTGGAAGACCAAACCCAACTGCTGCAACTGCTGAGGGCTGACCGTATCGGCATCAGCCTAAGCGAGGACTACCAACTCCACCCGGAACAATCTACCTCCGCCCTTGTCGTGCATCATCCACAAGCCAAATATTTTAATATCTGAGTGTTTTCCCGGCTCCGCTTGGCCTTGTTTATTCCCTCCTTGCTCGATTCCTGTCTCGCAAAAATGATTCCTTGGCTACATTCGGCTTACTAGCCTCATTCCGCGTCGGCACTGCGTGCCTCTCACTGCGTTCGCTAAAGGCGGCGGCCTGCTTGCCGCCGTTCCTGTCCCAAGCAAAAATGATTCCTTGGCTACATTCGGCTTGCTAGCCTCATTCCGCGTCGGCACTGCGTGCCTCTCACTGCGTTCGCTAAAGGCGGCGGCCTGCTTGCCGCCGTTCTTGTCCCACGC
>CAZIGK010000039.1:0-16592 GCA_964538615.1 uncultured Rickettsiales bacterium
CACTGCGTTCGGCTCAAAGGGTTCGGACTGCTGTCCTCACTTCTTGTCCCTCGCATGGGTCATCAATCCCCGTCATGCCTGCGTAGGCAGGCATCCACGGGAAACTTTCCTTTGGCTCCATTCGGCTTACTAGCCTCATTCCGCGTCGGGGCTAAAGCCCCTCTCACTGCGTTCGCTAAAGGGTTCGGACTGCTGTCCTCACTTCTTGTCCCATGCACAAATTATTCCTTGGCTACGCTCGGCCTGCTAGCCGCCGTTCTTGTTGCCCTCCATAAAAAGCCGTTTTATTGCAATGCAAATAATGGTATGAATCTCCACTATAAAAAACGAAACAGGGACAACCCATGACCACACAACCACCACCGCTGGCGGCATCCGTGCTGCAAACGCTGGAGCGTTTAACCCAACTGATTCACCATATCGCCCTTCTTGATGGAGAAAAGTTGGTACATAAGAACTGGCGGCAGAAACACCGCCAGTCTGACAACCCGCTTACCGGCACCTGTTACGCTGCTGCACAGGCTTCCTACGAGCTTCTGGGCGGCAAGGAAGCAGGTTGGAAGGCCTGTCTGTTAACCCATGCCACCTGGCCGGAAATGCTTGCCCCCGGCGAGACCCACTGGTACCTGCAACATAACAGTGGCCGGGTCTATGACCCCAGCGCCGGACAATTTCCCGCAGAAACCGCTATCCCCTACCAGCGCGGCAAAGGGGCTGGCTTTTTGGGCGGGATTGTGGCACAACGCTCTCAGTTCCTGATGGATGCCATCCAGAAACAAGACCCCCTCATTGGACAAGCATTAAGGGAAGCACAACGTCAACCCCACACCGGGATGCAACAGGCAGCGTAATTATGGCAATGGACTGGGATAAGCTGCGCATTTTTTACGCCGCAGCACAGGCAGGCAGCTTCACCCGGGCAGGAGAAAATCTCAGCCTCAGTCAGTCTGCTGTCAGCCGTCAGATCAGCGCGCTGGAAGAAGATCTGCATGTGTCCTTGTTTCATCGCCATGCCCGCGGGTTGGTGATGACCGAACAGGGGGAAACCCTGTACCAGACGGTGAAAGAAATTTTCACCAGCCTTGCCAAGGTCGAAAATCAACTGACGGATAGCCGGGAACGCCCGAAAGGGCCGTTGCGGGTGACCACCACCGTAGGTCTGGGCACCTTATGGCTGGCACCTATTTTACGTGAATTTGTGGAAATGTACCCGGAGATTCACTGCACCCTGATTGTGGAAGATAAACTACTGGATCTAAGCATGCGGGAGGCCGATATTGCCATCCGCCTGACCCCCCCACGCCAACCGGATCTGGTCTCCCGCTCTCTAATGGTCATCGAGCAGGGCATTTATGCGTCCAAAGATTACCTGCACCGCCGGGGTGCGCCCGCCACACTGGAAGAGCTGGATCGCCACCACCTCATCGGCTTTGCGGAAGATGCACGCGCTCCTCATGCGCAGGTCAACTGGCTGCTAAAAGCCGGGGGCAGAGAACGCCACGCCCGCCAGACCGTCTTTGAAGTCAACTCCCTGGTTGCCATGTTACATGCCGCCAATGCGGGGATGGGTATTGTCTCCCTGCCAACCTTCGTGCTGGAAACCATGGAAGGCAGCAACCTGACCCGTATTCTCTCCCATATCGAAGGCCCTAAAATTGAGGCGTATTTTGTCTACGCCGCTGAAATGCGCCACTCCAAACGCCTGAAAGTCTTTCGCGACTTTCTTTTGCGCAAAGTCGCAGAAGGTCGCTGGTCACAAGGCCAGCCCTGACTCTGGATGATGCCGCATCTTCACATTGAACCGAATGCCCCGGCCACACCGCTGCACACTCAAAGCATAACCGAACCGCAATCAGGTCATCACCACCCGTGTATCCAACGGGTTATCCCCTCCGTATAGGCGCAAAAACACCTCTACGGTCTCTTTAACATGTGCTGCTATTTCTTCACGGGTCGGTATCGGCTTGATTTTCAGCGCCATTCGCAAATGGTAGCGCCCCTTCAGCATGGCAAAGAAATAACTGGCAGCGCTGGCCGGGTTCCGTACCTGCAAGGTACCCCGCGTAGTCTGTCGCTGCAAATACTCCTCCAGCAACTCATTCATCTTCAGGGGGCCGGTTTCATAGAAAATTTCCGCAAGTTTTGGGCGCCTCTCCGCTTCACTCAGCACCAGTCGGTGTGTGGCCAGCCCCTCCTTACTGCTAATCATATCCAAAAAACCCATACCGAAGCGAAACAAAACATCTTCCAGACTCAATCGCTCGTCATGCAACATAGCATCCGATGGCCGATGCTTCTGGCACTGCATCAACACCATATCGCAAAAAAGCGCATCTTTATTAATGAAATGGGAATAGATGGTTTGCTTGGTCACTTTGGCCTCTTTAGCAATCGCATCCATCGTGGTATCGGCAAAACCATGCTTCAAAAACAATCGTGTCGCTGCCCGGATAATAGAATCCCGCTTTGTATCGCGCACACTGCGTCTGCCTCTGTTAGAGGGAGTATTGCCTGCCGTTGACATTAAGTCGTTCATATAAAAAGCCCGCTCGATAAAACTATCGTAGGTTGATAATTTGTTTCGTTATTATACAGTTTGCACTGTGGTGTCGTGGTTACATTGTGTACAGCCCGCTATAAAAAAATGACCATTTTGTAACTCTCACCCCGCAACATTATCGTATAAAATAGACCGCACAGTATGGTTAAATCATTCATTTATAACCATAATATGCTAAATTAACCATTTTGTGAAGCACCTAAAAAACATATGTGCTTTTTATTCTCATTCCACGTAGAGGGGTTTACCCATGGCTTCAACCCACCAGTTCGTATGGCATCGTCTGGATTTACGGTTGCAGGATAACCCTGCCCTACACGCTGCCGCTCTATCCGGAAAGCCTGTCATACCCATCTATATCTTTGATAACGATGCATTTAGACCCATGGGCGCGGCTAGCCGCTGGTGGTTGCATCACAGCCTGATGCATCTTTCCCAACAATACGGCAAGCATTACGGCATGGCGTTACATATCTTCTGCGGCAGCCCGAAAAAAATCATTCCACACATCACCGATGAGTGGAATATATCCTCCGTTTACACCAACAAAACGTTTATTCCTCCGCAAGACGCACAGGATAAACACCTGCACGGCCTGTTGCAGCAGCAGTCCATACCGTTGCATAGCTATCAAAGCTACCTTCTACACCAGCCTGACCAGTTACAGACCCAATCCGGCACCGCGTTTCGGGTATTCACTCCCTTCTGGAAACAGTTGCGCCAACAACCTATGCGTTCTGTACTCCCCATCCCCCCTTCTCTGCCGCTGGCAGATTCACTCCCCACACCGCCTGCCTCAACGGGCTGGCTTGGCACGGGGGAAGACGCCATCCACGCCCTGCGTCTCCTCCCCTCTATTCCATGGGATGGCGCATTCTATGACCACTGGCAACCGGGGGAAGCTGCGGCTCACCAACGTCTCCATTCCTTTATCGCACAGGGGCTTTGTGGCTATGCCAGCTTACGCAACCGACCCGATCTCTCCACCAGCACTTCCCGGCTCTCTCCCCACCTGCATTTTGGGGAAATCACCCCCGCACACATCTGGCAGCATGTGCAGGAGCATCTGGCACCGCAAGGGGGGTTGAATAAAGACGCAGAATCCTTCCTGTCGGAAATTGCCTGGCGAGAGTTCTCCTTCCACTTGCTGCAACAGTTTCCCACCTTGGCGCAAGACCCCCTACGAACCGAATTCAACCACTACCCATGGCGTGATGACCCTGACCATCTATCGGCATGGCAAAAAGGTCAAACCGGCTACCCTCTGGTGGATGCTGGCATGCGGGAACTCTGGCACACCGGCTGGATGCACAACCGTGTCCGTATGGTGGTGGCCTCGTTTCTAATCAAACATTTGCGCCTACCCTGGCAGTTAGGGGAACAGTGGTTCTGGGATACGCTGCTGGATGCCGATGCCGCCAGCAATGCGGCTTCGTGGCAGTGGGTGGCAGGGTGCGGAGCAGACGCCGCCCCCTATTTTCGCATCTTCAATCCCATCAGTCAGGGAGAAACATTTGACCCGAATGCGGACTATATCCGCCGTTGGGTGCCGGAACTTCGTACCCTGCCCAACACCATCATCCATGCGCCATGGCAAGCCAGCCCGCTGGAGCTACAAAGCCATGGCATCAGACTGGGAAAAGACTACCCCTACCCCATCGTGGATCATCCTGCGGCGCGTCAGGCTGCCCTTGCCGGCTATGAACAGGTGAAAGCGATGCGGGCAAACACCCCCTGACCGTCTCTGCACATACAACCTCCTCTATCGCAACAACCACCCCCCTTTACAGCGGGGGCTAAACGTCTCGTAACGACATCATCTACTTCACGGTAACACCGGGCTGTATCCGCGCATCCTTACCCTTGCGCTCCAGCTTTTTCTGATATTGCTCCCGCACTTTGGTCGGACATTCCCGCCATGCTTTTTGATCTTTGCCAGCCTTGGCACGACACGCCTCGGTCTGAATTCGCATATTATTTTCCGTCATTTTTTTCTGGCTGCCAGTATTAAACCGATCCCCCGTAAAGGCCTCCGCCCCTCCGGCCATCAACAGCAAACCACAAACCACGACCCATACAGCATTACGCATCTGTTATCCTCCATCTCACCTGCGCCACGACGACAACCAGACGACCATCAGATGGACACCAGCCCCCACAGCCTCAAGACTGCCTGCTCGCACTACCCGCCATCGCCCATATTGACACAGCCATATTATCGGGTTTTCTCTCCCATGTCGAACCACAGGTTCACATTTTCTCCACCCCAAAGCATTCTTGCTCTGTCTCTGCCACAATCAACGGAAAAAAGGTCACCCACAAAGGCACTAAACCACTTTCGTCTCTATTCCGAAGTGGTGCTCAGGGACGGAATCGAACCGCCGACACAGGGATTTTCAGTCTTTGCGCTGGGGGGTGATGGCGCTTGAAACCCTCAGAAATCCTGAGTTTTTATTATTGAGCCACACCCAAAACGGCGGGATTTTTCCTCGCGCTGCTGTACCGATGCTGTGCCGTAAGATACTTGGAGTATCTGTTATGCCATATTGATTTGCTTATCAATATTGCTCTTACCTAGGCACCGCCAGCACTTAAGGTTGAGGTTCGTGAAGTGTTTTTACCCGTGCCAGAACTTGACGAGCGACGGTTTGTGTCTGCTCCCTTAGTTCTGGTACGGCGGTACACTCCAGAAGCTCGCCAACCATTAGCGTGCCAACAGGAAAGAGTGAATCTTCTGCCTTGCCTTTTGCCGTGCCTGATTCCGTCACTTCGATGCCAGCGCGAAGCAGCCCGACCGTAATCAACTCGCGGTCACGCAAACGCTTGAGCAGTGCGTGGTCGCTCGCGGCAATATCATATTCGGGACCGGTGCAGTTCAGCACCAATGTGGGGCGAATCGTCTCCACGCGGTTGGTGCTGCGTTTGCGATATGCCACGGTGATCCCGTCTTTATCGGAGCCGATATAGTAAATCTTCCCCGCGATAATTCTCAAGGTGCCGTTTTGCTCCAGCGAGCGGATTTCATTGTGGATTTCAGAAGCCATGCGGTGACGGTGTACATTCCAGAATGTCGAAAGCCTACTCAGGAATTTGCGTTTTTCACGCACATCTAATTGCTTCCACAGTGTTTGTGTTACAGGTCGCAGCGAATCCACCACGCTTTGCCAACTATACCCCTCGTTTTCGGCTTTGCTCACTTCCTGCTTCAGGCGTGCTAGAAGCCCCACGGCGGTGCGTGGTGCATATTGCGGGCTATGCACCCATTCCCACGCAGGATATGCTTTGCTGTGGACATGCACATTCGGAATCGTCCCCTTGCGTGAAATCGCTGTGATTCGCCCTTTATAGCCTCTGGCCTTTAATGTAAGCACCGTATCCACCATCGTGAGCCCTGTGCCTACGATCACGATTTCACTGTCTGCCGAGAGTTCACTCACGCGACTTGGAAAAATATGGTCAGGTGCCGTGTTCCACACATCATCCACATATCCGTCTTTGCCAGCAACCAATCCCGTTTGAAATCCGTGAGAGCGCGGGGGAAGATTTCCCGTGGCAAGTACCACTGCATCCACCATCAGTTCATGCGGTTTTCCCGCCTCATGATAGTAGAGCGTCAGTTGCTGCGTATCAGGATTGTGCATGTGCGCATCCGCAACCGATGCGGCATGTATATTCACGATGATCTGCTTAGCCCGTGCTTCTTCCAAAGATTCCTGCACGATATGCTTGATATAGGCACTGTAAACGATGCGTGGCACATAGGAATCGCCCGTAACTTCATGGTCAGGCCATAGATCAGCAAGGGCGGTCTTTCCAGCATCCGACCCTAACCACTCATAAAAATGTTCAGGTTTGCCTCCAAATGCTCCCATACGGTCAGCGCGAACATTGAGCAGGTGGATCGCGTCCTTTGTCCCATAGGCTACGCCTTCACCCAGCGCGTGTGGCTCAAACCATTCGATAATCAATGCACCTTCCGCCGCTTTAATCATATTCGCCAGCACCAGTGCGCCGCTGAAGCCTCCGCCGATGATGGCCACGCGAACATCTCCTGATTTAGAGTAAATACGGATGGGCTGGTCAAACTCTCGGTCAATTTCTTCCCGCCGCTTCTTGGGTATGCGGGTTTTCATGATGCGATAAAGCTGTTCGGTGTGGTTGCTGGCTGTACGCGTGCAGAGAAACGGAAACAGGCCGTGAACCATGATCGCGCTACTAACAAAGGCAAATCGGCCTGACATTTTTGCCGTGAACCATAAATGTTCAAGATAGGTTTCACCCGCACTTTCAGGATGCTCGGTAAACGCCCGCTCCACATCATCCCGCAGTTTCTTGGCACGCTCTTTATGACGGTCTTGCAAGAGCCAAGACTTCAACCGCCCCAAAGACATTCGTTCATTACTGTTTTCAACCATAAGCGCTCTGTTATGTTTAGTGTATTATGATATAGTCTGATTAGCGTTCATTTCAAAATGATATCTCCCATGTATTTAACAAAAGTGGCTTCATGTTTGGCAAAAAATCTGCTGTACCGAACAAGTCTAAAAACCATTGTGCTGCAATGGATTGGAAGATTCATGCACCGTTCTTGCTGTACCGAGATTTTGGTACAGCAGAAAATCCTGCTTAGACCGTATCGAATTTTTCTAGATTTTCTGCGGGGAAGAGTGGTGCCCGGAGCCGGAATCGAACCAGCGACACAGGGATTTTCAATCCCTTGCTCTACCAACTGAGCTATCCGGGCACATCGAAATGTGCTCTTTTGTGCGTTTGCTGTACCGGTGCTGTACCGACACATTTTTGAAAATTCAACCAACCGCACAACGCGTTGAATTTCCAATCTTAACACCCACGCTGCCAGAGACAGGAACGTGGATTTTCAATCCCGTGCTCTACCGACTGAGCTACCTGAGCACAAAGGGGGCAACGCAGCATTCTGCGCGCACAATCGGGTAAGGGTCACTTGCATAACGGATGCCGTGGCTCTTGGCAAGGCTTTTTTACAGCCATCCGCCATACAGCCACGGCACATCACCATCATACCGTAGGCACAGCCGCTGCCGCCACATTCGGCGCCATTTTCCGGCTACCAGAACGATAATATACCCCCCCCACTCCCAACAACACGGTCAGATACACCGCCAGCTCTACCGCACTGGGGCGCGCCGTATAACCCACCAATGTCTGCAATACCATGCCCACAGCACTCTCTTCTTCAAGTAGCGCAGAACTATCCCACAGGTTCTGGGTAAAATGGGAAATCACATCCGCCTGAATCAAAAACTGCACTCCCTGCGCGGCCAGCCCGGCCGCCAGCAAAATCAGCATCCAGCCCGTCACCGCCAGCAAATGTTTCTGGGCAGCGCGCAACAGTCCGGCATAAAGCGCCGCACCCGCCAGCAGACCCAGTACCGCCCCGGTAACGCATCCACTCACAATTTGCGCCATAGATGCCTGCCCAATCATCAATTGCCCCTGCACAAATAACACCATCTCTGCCCCTTCCCGCAGAGTGGTTAATGCCACAATAAACACCAGCGCGTAGAGAGGCTTATCACCGCTTGTCACTTCCTGCCCTACCTGTCGCAAATGCTGTGTCAGTTCGCGCCCGTGTTTACGCATCCACAAGGCCGTCCAGCAAAGTAATGCCACCGCGGTGAACATCACTCCGGCGTTGAACACTTCCTGCCCAACCCCATCCATCATGTCACTAATCATATCCGTAGAGACGGCCAGCGCCGCAGAGCCCAATGCCCCCAACACCAACCCCGCTGCTATCAGCAGCAATCGCCCGGCCACACCGCGTGTGGCAGCCATCAGCACTCCCACAATCAGTGCAATTTCCAGTATTTCCCGAAAAATAATAATCGCCGTAGCATTTAGTAATTGGGCAAGCATGGTCTGGTTCTTTGTTCCGTGTTATTCGCGTGTTTGGCATTTGCGTGCATGATACCCCACCCTCTATCACCCCTCGCCCTTTGTGCTGTGAGAAAAGGCACATGCACTCCCTTGGCACTCACTTGGCAATCAGGTTGCCTTTGGCCGTCTCCATATTGAACTCTCCAAAAAAGTCATAGCTACCCGGCTCCAGAGGCCCCACAAAAATAACCGCTTTGCTGTTCCCCCGGATAATTTTTTCCCGCTTCATGCTATGGCTTTCAAACTCCTCCGGGGTCGGGTCATCATTATGTACCACCAGACGAATTTTCTGCCCTGCAGGCACGGTCACCTCCGCAGGCTCAAACCGATGGTTCTTGATATGCAAATCAACCTTTTCAGCGGCATGGGCACCCATTACAACTCCCATAGCCAACAATCCTGTGGCCCCCACAAGCACATTCTTGCGCATGGCATCACCTTTCATCTATCATTTCACTGCACTTCCGGCGTAGTCACCGTCCATTTACTGCCCAAATCCATCCAGCACCTTCTGGGTGGCTGCACCTAACGGCACGCGTATTTTTTTCAACTCTGCGGCATCATGATTTTCGGATGCATAATGCACGGCCTGCACCTGTTCATCCAGTTCATCGACTGCCGCGATATGAGCACCACTTCCCTGTGCGACATCACGCAAATACTCCACCACGGCTTCCAGTGTGTAGCTATGCTCATGGATTTTCTCCATGTCACCTGCTCCCAGCTCTTCTTTTTGGTAAATAAGCCCGACAATCGCCCCTTCGGCCTGCTTTAACTGGTAAAGCGCGCTTTGTTTATCCGCAATTTCTGGCGCGGCATAATGCTGTACGGCGGCCTCTTTTTTCTGTTCCGCTTTATCCGCAGCCTCTTCCGCAAAGGCCGGAACAGATACCGCCAGCAATCCACCAAACACCAAAGCCATCATCCACGTTGTACGCATACCCGTCACTCCATATTTTTCTAAGCAGACCGTAAGACCTGCCATCCGTGTACCGCTAAACTCTTGCCATTCTATGATGCATCCGTCCACCCGATGCGCCATTCTGACGCAAAAACTATAGCCAGCTTCCGACCCCGCGTCAAAAACAAATGATACTCATTTGCATTACAGGCGGGTTATTTTCCGGGGCTATGAACCTGCCCTCGCGCAAACTCGCGGATAGATTGCTCATACAAGGCCTTATCCACGTCACTGGCCGCACGCAAGGCTAACGCTCCTTCTTCTTTTGTCTGTACGGCTCGCAGCACACCTGCGTGTTTTTCTGCATGCGGCTGGTACCCTCGCGCCACAATAGCCGCAAATATCTCATAGCCCAGCCTGTCAGCAGCTCCCGCCGGAGGCTGCGCCATCTTCATGGCCTCGTCGTGAGGAGAAGGAGCTGTCTCACGGTATCCCCGTTCATGGGTCACCGCGTTATAGGTGTCCAGTGCCGTCAACAATCGCACCACCGCAGGGGGAGATTCCAGCTCTTCAGGGTATTTGGGATGATGGTTACGCACCATCGCATAGATGCGGTGATAGGCATCCCCGGATATAAATCCTTCCTGATGCAGGAACATCAGATTCTCTGCTGAAATACGGGAATGCTGCTTGATGATATTAAAGTTCTGGCTATCCAACTCTTTTTCGGCGGTTCCATGCTGTTTTAGCTTGCCCGCATAAAGCACCGGCTCCGGCACCGCCAGCTTACCGCTGTCATGCAACAATGCGGCCACCGCCAGTTCCCACAAACCCTGTGGCATGGGCTGTTGCAGCCCTAGTTGCGCCTGCTCTGCTGGCGTTGCGGCCATGACCAACCCCACCAAATCCGCCGTGACGGTCAGAATATGCACATAGGTTTCCGGACGAACATGGCCTCCGTGATGATCAGCCGCAAACGCGCCCAGCATTTGCTCCACATAGGCCGCCAGCCTGCCTCCGCCCTCTTGCATCATGCCAGTAAATACCGCCCGCACGGCCTCTTGCCGGTCATAGTTTCCATCACCGCTCCTTGCGGGCAATTGCTGCTCCATCATGCGCCACAGCAACTGCAAATGCGGGTAATCCGGCAGCAACCCCGCTGATTCCTCATCCACCCCGTACGAGGGATGCCCGCTGTTGCGGCTTTGCAAAGCCATGTCAACTGCCTCTTTCAGAGGCCGAAACGCCTCAACAATCGCCTGTCGGGATAAAATTTTGACGACCTGACGTCCCGCATCATAGGTCTGCGCCATGTAAGCTTCAAAAACCTGCCGGAATACTCGCTTCGGCTGCTGCTGTGCCATGATTGATAATCCCTGTTTACGGTATTTTTTTATAAGAAATATTACCGCAAAACGTATAAAGGGACGATTAAGGCCACGCCAAAAAGAGGGTTTTTACAGGCCGCGTATTATGCGATTTCAGCAGGCCGCAACCCCTGCGCCCAAAGCAAAGTGGTTAAATCCGTGTAGCGAATATCCGCATCCACCACATCCAATACCATCGGTTTGGCATAATACCCCACCCCCAGCCCGGCTCCACTCAGCATCGGAATGTCATTGGCGCCATCACCAATCGCCAGCGATTGACCCGCATCCAACCCCAACCGCAATAGCTGTTGATGCAACTGCTGTAGCTTGGCTTCCTGCCCCAAAATCGGCGGCACGACCTTCCCCGTGAGCTGACCCTGTGCCCATTCCAGTTCATTGGCATGATGCTCATGAAACCCGCATCGCTCAGCAATGGCTTGCGTAAAGGCGGTAAAACCGCCGGAGACCAAAACACAATGTGCGCCATGCGCACGCATGGTTCTGACCAATAATTCAGCTCCAGGATTCAACTGAATCCGCTCCTGTAGCAGACGCTCAATCACCTCTACCGACAACCCCTGCAACAACGCCACCCGTTCTGTCAACGCACTGGCAAAGTCCAGTTCTCCGCGCATCGCACGCTCTGTAATGGCAGCCACCTTGTCGCGCAAGCCACATTCTGCCGCCAGTTCATCAATACATTCCTGTCCAATAATGGTTGAATCCATATCGGAGAGCAGCAGTTTTTTCTGTCGTGCGGCACTGGGTTGCAATACATAATCATAGCGGCGGCTTTCCCGATACAATTCCAGCCGCCCTTTCATTTCCTCCAGCACGCCCTGCGCAAAGTGAATATCCAGCACGCGCCCCGCCTGCGGGCGGGAGAAATGCATATCCACCGCGCCAAACATTGCCAGTAAGTGCCCTGTCTCCTGTTCGATATACCACAACCCATCATCCGATGTTTCCGCCGTGACAATGGTCAGACAGTACGGTAGAGCATCAGGGTAAGACATGGTCAACGCATCACAACAAGGTTAAAGGGGAACCGACACCGTGGCCTCAGCAGTGCCTCCCATTATGGTTGTCAGCGGCTCAACAGCAAGTGGAAAATCTGCGCTGGCAATGGCCTTGGCGCAAAAGGTCAACGGCTGGGTCATCAATGCAGACAGCAAACAGGTCTATCAGGAACTGCGTATCCTCTCTGCCCGCCCCACCGAGGAGGAAGAGGCCGCCGTTGCGCATACACTCTATGGCTATGTCCGTGGGGATACCGCCTACTCCGCTGGCGCATGGATGCGCGACTGCCTACAAAAAATCCGTCAGGCGCAAGCCGTGGGCGCTACGCCCATTCTCACGGGCGGTAGCGGTCTCTACCTACAGGCCTTACTCTATGGTCTGGTCGAGATCCCCCCTGTCAGCGAGGCCATACAACAAGACACCAGACAGCACTATGCCAGACATGGGCTTGCATGGTTGCAACAACAGGTACAAACCACCGATCCTGAACTATGGAAAAAAACTGACCCACAAAACCCCATGCGCCTCCTACGCGCACTGGAAGTCTTTCGTCAAACAGGCAAGCCGCTTAGTCAGTGGCAGGCGGAAACTCCTCCCCCCAGCCTCTCTTCGCAGCAGGTGCGCTGTGTTTTCCTGTTGCCACAACGCGATTGGCTTTACCGCCGGATCAACAAACGGTTTGAACAAATGCTCAACGAAGGGGTCGAAGCGGAAATACAATCCCTGCTTACGCATGGTTACCCAACCGATAGCCCGGTCATGAAAGCCCATGGCGTACCAGAGTTTATCCGTTATTTTGCGGGTCAGGCCAATAAACAGGAAACCTTCGAGCGGGTACAACAGGTCACCCGCCACTACGCCAAACGGCAAGTGACCTGGTACCGCCACCAATGGGCATCTTCTCCCCTGCCATGGCACAGTCTGGATCCATGCCAACAATCACAGGAGACCATGCTGCAATATCTGCTCACACTCGCCAACGCGCCCGCAGATAATCCATAATTCCATATATTTCAGGCAAACTCAGCTCCCTATCAAACAACACGTACTCTCCCAGCTTGCCATCATAGCCCAACATTATCTCCAGCGTATTATGTACCGTCGTCATCGCGGCAGGTGCAAAATTACTGGCAGCGGTGACACCTCCACTGGTCAACGTTAATGGAATAGATTGATGGTTCTTCCATAACTGACTCCCGGAAGCGCCCACCCGGAAAGCGCAGACAAACGCCTCGCCAGCCGCCCAGTCAAACACCCCTTCTGCGGCACCCAGTCGCGGTTGGGTACCGCCTGCACCCGTTGCCGCAAACACAAAGGTCTCCCCCTGAAAGCTTCCAGTCAATCCACCGGCAAACCAGACATTGCTGATGCGTGCCACCGTCGCCAGTCCTTGTGTATCGGCTTGCCCGGCAAAGGTCGGCTGAACAACCAATAAACAGGTTAAAGCCGTTGCACTGGCAATACCGGTCACACTTGTTCCCAAAACATCGGTCACATCCCAATGCAGGCAAGGCAATCCTCTCAACCCTGTCGCCTGATACAAGGGTTGCTTGCTCGTATCTGCCTGCGTCATCGCCACCCCGGTCTGTATACTCTGCCAACTACTCACGCGCTGATTGCCATCCATCGTCAGGCTGGATAGATTTCTGGCATCTAAATGAACCCGTACATTGGCTAACAATGCAGGGGGCACCCCTTGTGGGTTCTGAAACAATGATAAACAGGGCTGCATGACACGCTCATCCTTTCGCAATACACCTCAATGATGCGCTGAGTCTGCGATGATTCATGCCTTATCGGAAGGGGGGTATATCCTAACCATAAGAGATAGAGGCCAATACCACCCACCCGCAGAGAACCCTGTCCCTATGCGTTATAACGTGCGTCTAAACGTTACCGCTGCCAGCGTTCCGCTTCCCGGCGCGGCGCATAACGGGAATCCGGCAATACCCGATACCCCAGTTTGGACGGGCGGGGATTCAGCGGAATCGTCTGAACAGATGGCTGAGGCTGATACCCCTCTGCCGCAGCATATTCCTGAGGGGCAGCGGTCTGTTCCTGATACATATCGCCATAGCCTACCTGCACCTGTTCCATGGGCATCGGCTCTGCCATCGCGGGGGGCATAGCAGGTGGTTGCATTGGCTCATGTGTCATCGGTGCGGGCTGTTGCCCCATTTCCATGGCATAATAATCCGCCTGCGGAGCAGGCATCATCGGCGGCATCGGTGCAGCCATCACGGGTGCAGCCATCGGCTGATCGATTGGGGCTGGCGGCATCGGCTGGCTATTGACAAACGGCTCCTGAACAGGTGCGCCCATAGAATCCGGCGCATAAGCATACTGACCCGGTGCAGGAGGGGGCACCAGAGGCATCGGGGCACTCTGTGCCGGAACCACCGCCGCACCTTCTTCCACATCCGGTTCATAAGGGGTGGCATTGCGCATAGGCGCCCGACGACCACTATGCACCGAATCCGTACCATAATTCGGCTTGGAAAAAGGGTTGCTGGGCGCGCAGGCGCTCAGGCTACCGGCCATCACAACCCATGCTACTGTTCGGTACCATTTCTGCGCCATTCCATGTCATCCCGAATGTATCAAATCTTGTATGTTCGCAGCATAAACATACAACCGAGAAAAAACCAAATCTTTTCAATGGTTGCATCCCCCGGCTATAGGCATTACACTGCCGCAACTGTGTCACTATAACCTAACCCCCCGCTTCGCACAACAGAGGCACAGCGGATTTTTCTATAAAACCCACCAGCATTAGTAGTTATAGGTTCTCCATGCCCCAAAATACAGACAAAAGCTCCACGGCTCCTCTCCCACCTGAAGCCACCCGCAGTGAAAGCCAGTTCACCGAAAACATGCTCAAACTGGCAGAACAATCGCAGCAATTCATGCTGCACTGGTTTCAGCATATGCCCATGGACTCCAGCCGCCTGCTCACAGAGCAAATGCACATCGGCGCCGCCTTTATGGAAATGTATGCCAAAGCCATGGAAAAACCGGAAACCATGATGCAAACCGGTCTGCAATTCTGGCAGGATTACGTCAACCTTCTCACCAGCACCACCCAAAAATGGCTGGGTCAGGATGCATCCCCCATCATCCAGCCGGATAGCAAAGACCGCCGCTTCCGTGATGATGCATGGAACGAGCATGCCGCCTTTGACTTCCTCAAACAATTTTACCTGTTGGCCTCCAAACGCATCAACGAAGCCGTGCAACATGTGGAAGGGCTGGACAATAAAACAGCCCGCAAAGTCGCTTTCTACACCCAGCAATTCATAGACGCTCTTTCCCCCACCAATTTCCTGCTTACCAACCCCGCTGCCCTGCGTGAAACCATCGAATCTGAAGGAGAAAATCTGGTACGCGGCATGGAAAATCTTCTTACTGACATCCAGACCGGGCGCATCGCCATGGCAGATGTCAAAGCGTTCTCCGTGGGAGAAAACATTGCCTGCACGCCCGGATGCGTGGTCTACCAGAACGACCTGATGCAGCTCATCCACTACACCCCAACCACAGAAACCGTGCATGAAGTGCCTGTGCTGGTTATCCCTGCGTGGATCAATAAGTTCTATATCCTCGATCTGCAGCCGGATAATTCCTATGTCAAATGGCTGGTAGATCATGGCTATAGCGTCTTCATGGTCAGTTGGGTCAACCCGGACTCCTGCCATGCGCATAAACATTTTGATGACTACCTGAAAGAAGGCCCTCTCGCCGCACTGGACGCGATAGAAAAAGCCACCGGTAGCAAAAAAGTTTCCGCCGTCGGCTATTGTCTGGGGGGCACCCTGCTCACCATCACACTGGCATGGCTCGCCGCCAAAGGTCAGGCAGACCGCATTACCTCCGCCACCTTCTTTACCACCATGACCGATTTTTCCGAAGCCGGTGATCTCTCCATCTTCATTGATGATGAACAACTGGAAAATCTGGAAAGCCGCATGTCGGAAAAAGGCTATCTGGACGCCAAAGACATGGCACTCACCTTCAACATGCTCCGCTCCAATGACCTTATCTGGCATTTTGTGGTGAATAACTACCTGCTCGGCAAATCGCCCTTCCCCTTCGATCTGCTCTACTGGAACGCGGATGCCACCCGCATGCCTGCCCGTATGCACAGCTTTTACCTGCGCAACATGTATCAAAAAAACCTGCTGGTGAAAAAAAATGCTCTGACCATCAATGGTGTGACCATAGACCTGCACCGCATCCAAACCCCGTGCTTTTTCCTCTCCACCAAAGAAGACCATATCGCTCCATGGGATTCTACCTATAAAGGCACCCAACTGTTGCAAGGCCCCGTGGAGTTCGTTCTCGCGGATTCAGGACATGTCGCCGGTGTCATCAGTGCACCGGGCAAAACCAAATACGGCTATCGCACCAACCAGACCCTCACCCCAAAAGCGGAAGATTGGCTGCAAACAGCCACCCATCATAACGGTAGCTGGTGGCCATACTGGGATAGCTGGAATCAGGCGCATACCGGCAAACACGTACCCGCCTACCAACCGGGCAAGGGCAAATTGAAACCACTGGAACCCGCCCCCGGTTCCTATGTGAAAGTGAAAGCGTAGGGTTTTTATTTTGTCATTCCGGGCGTGAACCGGAATCCATCTCTCCTCTTGCTTTGGCTCCGCTCGGTTATTTTATTCCCTCCTTGCTCGACTCCTGTCTCGCAAATGAGGGCGGCTCAGGGCTGGTTCGGGCTTGCTAGCCCTCACCTGACACAACCGTTGGTGTGGCTTCGCCCCTCTCACTGCGTTCGCTGAAGGCGGCGGCCTGCTTACCGCCGTTCTTG
>CAZIGK010000040.1:0-15480 GCA_964538615.1 uncultured Rickettsiales bacterium
TTCGTGGCTTCTGACACCCAACATCTGACCAACAAAAAAGCCACCTGAAAAGGTGGCTTTTTTGTTGGTCGGGATGGCGGGATTTGAACCCACGACCTCTGGTCCCCCAGACCAGCGCGCTAACCAGGCTACGCTACATCCCGAAACCTTTTAGGGGCAAGGCTTATGTGTCTAGCGGGTGGTCGCGCTTGGGTCAATGGCTAACATTATTTTTTGCGAAGATACAGTCTGCCACATGCTATGAATGGGCTGTGCAGATGGTGATGGCATACATCGCTATGATACTGCATGGGCATGTAAGCGAAACGGGATTGCATGATATATACCGAAGGTTTAGAGCACTAAGAATGTAACACATGGAAACGTCAGAGGGGCACGATGTTCAGGGTTATTGAAAAGTCACAGACCTTGCTGGTGAATGAGCAGTCCAGATTGCGTGAGCGGGAAGGGCAAGAAGTGTTCAAACTAGGGTTTGGGCAATCCCCCTTTTTGCCGCCATTGCATGTGCGGGAAGCGTTGGCTTTAGCCGTTGACCGTAAAGATTATGCTCCGGTGAAAGGGTTGGCCGAATTATGTGATGCCGTTGCGACCTTTCATGGTCAGGTGGATGCGCGTCCTGTGGTAGAGGGGCAGGTGTTGATTGGTCCGGGATCTAAAATATTATTGTACAATACGTTATTGGCGTTTGAGCAGGCAGATGTGTTTATTCCCGCACCGGCGTGGGTATCCTATGCGCCACAAGCGCGTCTGATTGGGCATAGGGTTCACCTTTTACCCACCAGCTGGGAACAACGGTGGCGAGTGGAGCCGGATGTGCTGGAGTCTGCGTTACGGCGATCGGATGCGGTAGCGAAAGTGCTGATTCTGAATTACCCCGGTAACCCGGAAGGGTTGACCTATCGTGCAGATGAGCTGAATGAACTGGCACAGGTTGCGCGTAAGTATGGTGTGTGGATTCTCTCGGATGAGATTTACGGCTTATTACACCATGAAGGCCAGCATGTATCTGTGGCGCATGTCTATCCAGAAAAGACACTGGTGACGACAGGGCTTTCCAAATGGTGTGGTGCGGGTGGCTGGCGGTTGGGGGTACAAATACTACCGGAACAGACCCCGCCTGCATTGAAGGAGGCGTTGCTGGGGATTGCCTCTGAAACCTATTCCTGCGCTCCGACGCCGGTGCAGGTAGCGGCCTGTACTGCTTATCAACTGGATGCACGTATTCAGACGTATCTGGCACGCCAACGGCGGGTGCTGCGTTGTTTGGGGCAAGAAATTCAACGGCAATTGAAGGTGTCGGGCATGCGGGTGCATGCGCCGCAAGGGGGTTTTTATGTACTGGTAGATGCCTCGCCATTACGTTCTGCCCTGCTTGAGAAGGGGCTGAATAATGACCAGCAAATGTGTGCTGCACTGGTGGAAGAAACAGGTGTGGCGTTATTACCGGGGAGTGCGTTTGGCTTGCCAGAGGAGGCTTACACGGCACGACTGGCCTATGTAGATTTTGACGGAGAACCGCTGCTGGAGAGGGCGGATGCCGCTAGCGATGCTGAAATTCTGGCAGGGTGCGCCAAAATGATGCGTGGCATTGAGCGTTTGGCGCAATGGCTGGCGTGAACAGCGTCACCTGACACGCCTATGCAGGTGCGTTGGGATGGGCGATGGAGGCCGTTTCTTCCCATAGCAGGGTGCGTGCAGGGGAAGATGGGGTTTGCAGCAAGCAGTTTTCCAGAACGCGTTTGGTCATTGCTGCATCCGGCGTGATGCATATAATGAGGGTTTTTGCTGCTAATGCTGCACGCAGTTGTGCCACATTTTCTACCCGTGGATAGGATTGTTGCTGTAACCAAGCCTGTTGCCAGCCTGTGGGAATGGCAAACACGCGATGCTGGTTTAGGATAGCCACAGGGTGCTGGGTGATTTGTTCCAAAATATCTGCCGGAGATAGTGAATCCTTTGGAATGGTGGAGTGTGGCATGCCGGGTTCCTTTCAAGGGGGGCGTTATATTTGTGGGGAGGTCGCACGGCTTTGGGTATCTGCTTTCAGGCTGTCCATCAACACATGCAAATCCTGTGGGGTGGTGAGGTTGCTGACAACCAGAGGGCGTGTCGCTGTTGGTGGGGTGGCCATGAGTTCTTCAAGACTCACTATGCCGTTATGTTGTCCCTCGTAGCGGTTGCGAACCTGCATTGCCAGACGAGCGATCGCTCTCTCTTCTGAATTCATATCAAGCTGAGATAGTCCGAAGCCGATACTATTGCGATCAAGTTGATCTATGACAATGACATTAGGGTTCTGTGCGGCGATTTTATGCGCGAGCGGCGAGATGGGTGTATCTGTGACGAGGAGGGTTTGCTCGGTATTTTTCTGGTGGATTAGCTGAATATGAACTGGTTTTCCACCCTTTTCTGCGAGCAGCGTTGTCACTACGAGCGAAGACTGGCGAGTGCTAACGCCTGTGGCCATTGCTCTGACACGTTCTAGCAGTGTGTCCGGAATGGGTGCCAAGGGGCTGTTGCTGTCGGCATCCGGTAAGTGCCTTTGCTGCACGAGTGGGTTTGGAAATATCATGCCCTGAGTGCTTAGTTTGATCTGCTCGGCCGAGCTTTGAAGTGTCTGCAAAACGGAATTTATGTTCTGGAGGTGCGTTTCCGGGCTGGTGAGAGCCGCGACCAGAACATCCGCATCCATCAGGTGCGAGACGGATGTTTCTGAAATGGCGCTTTGTACCAGACCTTTAGTAATGGCAAGCGCATCCGTCATCATGACATTCTGGAACCAGCTTTGAGGGGCGGGTGAGGTTGCATCCGAGGCTAAGGGGGGATGAGGAATGGTCAGTTGTTGCCCACTGGCTGTTGCAAGGGTACTGGACAGACTCTGTAAGAGTATTTCCGGATCTATATCCCCCGCAGAGAGTGGGCTGCCCTGTATGTGGGTGGCAATGTCTGCCAGCAAGGCACGGACATGGCGCGTCTTGAACGCGGGAGTTATGGTGTTGTAGAGGCTTCGGATTGTATTCGGTTTGGTACGATTGCCATCGTCAAGGACGCTTTGGCGTTTGAGACCTCTCACAATATCATCTTTTTCTTCTTGCACTGTTGTCAGAGCTTCAGGTTTGAACCGTTGGGTTTTGGCATCCGGTATTGAGAAGATGGATTCTATCCATTGGGTAATAGCAAATTCCAGCTTGTCGCCTCGGCTAGCCATGTGTTCGGCTTGCTGATCCATCGCGGAGGGGGTATCGCCCGCATTGCGGAATGCACTGCCTATACTGCTGCTTCTGTTTAATAAGGCTGCTGCGCTTGGTGGAGCCATATCTTCGTCACGCGTGCGATCTGCCTGTTGCATGAAGCTGATGATTGTTCTTTGGCCGGAACCAGGCATTTTTTGTTCCAGATAACTCCGCAGCTTTGTGTCTCTAATACCGGATATCGTTTCGGTCACAGTCTGAATGACGGTGGCAATGTGATGGGCAAGTTTTACCGTATTGCTGATGTTCTCAAGGGCAACCCGTTGTGCCTCCGGGAGTTGTTCCACATGATGGACGCCCATTGCATCCATGAGTGTTCTTTGGATGTAGTTGGCAACCTGAGTTCTGTCTTGCAATGGGAATGCATCCATCATCACGGCCAGAGGCAGACCATGGGCGATATAACGCACAGCGACATCCGCCAAATCAGCACGGGTGGCATCCGGAATGATTAAGTAATTGCGACCCAAACGATCCAGCAATGGAACATCTATAGCATTGGCGCCCATTCCCGCTACTGGCGGGTTGGCCGTGATGGCAACATGCACACTGGGGGGAATGTTTTGACGATCCAATGTGACAACACGGCCATTGGCACCGCGCACACGCAGTGGGCGAGACTCGCTATTGCCAGCCCAGGCGGCAAAGGCACGCAGCACAGCCTGTTGCTCCTGTACGACCAGCCCTAGTTCATCCAGCAGTACGGGCTTGCCGTAATCGGGTGATTCGGGATCAAACACGCGGACAAGGACACCATCGCGTTCTTTGGTTTTGAGCAATCCTCCTTTATCCTGAATGGAAAAGCCATGATCATTCAGGAAATTGATAATGCTGGTTTCAAAGGATTCCAATGCCCGGCGGATAGCTTCTTCGGCATTGGTTTGGTCTTCTGCCATTAAAATATCATCAGAGACATTGATATGCAGCCTATCCCAGTCAATAGCAAAACGCGAGGGAGCCTGATGTGCGAGGGGGGGCGTTGCATTCTCAGAAGGTAGTGTGGCGGGAGATGTCCATTCTGCCACGCCTTGATCTTCGGTGAAGGCGTTGCCAAGCATGCTACGCAGTTGCGTGATGATGGTTTGCCCTCGTTCGGGATCATTCTGCAAAATATCAGGTAGCTTATGACGTAAAAAACCATCCATGGCGGTTTGATAGGCAGTGGCGCTGCTGGTATCAATCAACACTTCACGAAAAAGGAAGCTTAGCTCGCTATCGCCATTGAAGTCTACGAACAACCCGCCATCAGGATGCGAAATGCTTTGCAGAGCAGAAAGGGTGTGTGTCTTTCCCAGACCAGGCCCCCCAACAAGAGCCGTGGCAACAGGGCGTATGTAACTTGCCTCAACGGCACGACCTACGGACATATTGGCCATATAATGATTGGTTGCGGGTAGAGTGCCGCGTATGGGAAGCGATGTCAGATAGGTTTGATAGGCCTCGCGGGTTGCCTGTTTGATGTGGTGTAGTAACGCTTGGGTATCTGCATTATTTTTGAAAGATTCCGGATCAAAATGCTTCGGCAAAATTTGCGGAATAGGATAGAGGGGGAGGGCAGCATTTTCGCTGTAACGAAGGGTTGGCGTGCCATTTGCGTTGAGGTCGTAGATAGGCATGTCTGCTGTGCCAAGCGGTACAATAAAATACCAACGCCCGTTTTTATCCTGCAGCAGTGAGATATTGTCTACCGTTTCTGCACCCTCTTCCTGCCATTGAACGGTGAGCTTGCGCAGCCCACTATTGCCATCCATGCGGGTATTGGTGCCTCGCTGTCCGAAGATGGGGGGGTGTGAAGATGACGCAGTAGTCTTGGCAAGCAGTGGCATAGAAATGTCCTTTGAGGAACTGGATATCGGTCATTATACGTACAGCATGGATTTGACAGGGGGGTGACAGTTTTGTGGATTTTTTGTGACAGATGGTGTGAGGCTGCATTACGAACGGTAATGTGCAACGGGGACAGGTTCCGTGACCCGGAGTTGCTCAAGTAGTTCAATGGATGCAGAGGTGATAAGGGTTTTGTCGGCCACTGTTTCCCGAGAGCGGGCAACCCGTGCCTGTACGGCTTCCTGAATGCTCTCTACCACGATTTTTAACGCCTCTTCTTCTGGCATACCTTTGTATAAGTCCATACGATGTAACAGTGCGGGATTATCCGTGTGCATTGTATTTCGTACTAACTGAAACACGGCATAGGCAGATGTTGTTTTATCCGTGAGGAGGAAATCAACCGTGATATTGGGATGGTTGGGTAATTGATGCGCAAGTTCTTCCATGCCGGTATCATACCCACGGTTACGGCTCCAGAACCCATCACCAATGACAAAAAACTGTAACTGACCCGCAGTAGCGAGTCCTGATTCCACGCGATCCTGATGTAATTGCATGGCGGCATACATCGCGGGTAGCGGGTTATCACCATTCTCAATTCGCTCTTTCTGTACGGCATTTTGGAATGCTGCCAGCTTGCGAATGGCGGCTTCCACATCATCATCTGGAGAGACGATAACGGTCGGTGGCTGTTGATGATAGTTCATGGCCATTACCGTTACGGACACATTATCTATACCTTGGCTGGCATGGTATAAAAGGGAAGCGGTATTGGCGATATGATTGAGTAGACCGTGTACAGATCTCGATGTATCAACGACAAAAACCAGATTGAGGGAGGGAGTATCTCGAGTGGTTTTGTTGCGGTTGTAGATTTTCAGGTCTCCCGTACCAATATCTTCACCGGCTGCGAGTTTGCGAACCAATCGCTTCGTACGTGCGCCATCCTGAGCAGGTGTGGGTGCATGGGTTTTTCCGGTAAGGGTACGATTTTGCAATGCGCGTCTTTGTGCCTCTAACAGATCCGTGAAGCCTCCTCGCAACTCATGGGCAATGTCTGCCAGCTGATTCTGGATGCTTTTTGTTTTCGTGCCGGACGCATTTTTTTCTGCTTCGGGCGTTTCAACCGGTTGCTCTCCCTGCTCTGTGCTTGCGCTTTCTGCGGCAGAAGCTGCCGCCGCATCAGGCTGCGATTTCTGGGAGGGGGTGCCAGAGTTAGAGGCGGATGACTGAGAGCCTGTATCCGATTTTTTATCTGACGTTCTGGATTCAGAGGAGGGTGCACCCGGAGTTTCGCTAGGCTCTGCCTCCTGGCCGGCCTCTGCCCCTTGTTGCTTGCTTGTCTCTGCCGGAGAGGATGGGGATTGCGATTCGGTCTGTTCTGCCTGTTCGGATTGTTCAGCCTCTTGTCCTTGGGACGAAGGCGTTTTACCGGGAGAGGGGACGCCTTTGTTATGCTTGTTCTGCAAGTCACGTAGTTCGTCTAGGGTATCTTGCAGGTTGCGCGCCAATTCGTCTTTGGAAGCAGGCGCACCTTGCGCCGAGGACGGTGTTTCAGATGGATGTTGGTCACCGGGTTGTTGTTGCTGCTGTTGACCGCCGGACTGTTGCTGCTGTTGGTCACCGGACTGTTGCTTTGCGGCCATGAGCAAGCGTTCTTTGAAGGGCAGAAAAAAACGTTGATAAATGTGTTCCGCTACTTCTTCTCGTTGTGTGCGCAGGCTATCGCTACGCTGTTGTTGGTAGGCGCTATCACGCTGGCGGTCTTCGGGGCTTAGAGTGAGTGTTTCATGCTGTGCAGCAAGAGCCTGAAGCTCTCGCAGGGCAGGCATTCCCCGTAGTGCAGGTTGACCATCTGCTGTTGGAGCTGCCATGATCAGATCCGGATTAAAGCCCATGCTGCGCCAGCCTTCTTCCGTGTCCGGGAAGTAGTGGTTGTGGCTAAAGAAGACCTTATCTATCACGCTACGCAGGTGGTGCACGGCCATCATGAGAATGTCCCTATTCCCGCTATCCAGTGCTTCTGGAGGAATGGCTGCGATGTTGGTGATGCTCTCCCGTATGGCAGGTTCCCATGCGGCGAATGTTGTGTTGAGCAGAGTGGCGGGGTGTAGGGAGACAAAGGGAGAGATGTGTCTCGACAGACCCGCGTTGGCAAAATTATTTTCTGTCGCGTCCAGCAAAATATGCCGCAGTTGTGCTTCTATAGAGAGTTCTCCCGCACGTTGCATTTCCTGCTCGGTGACGCTTTGCGGGGCTTCTCGGTAACGTTGGATGAGTTGATCAAGTGCTTCCATCGCTTCACGGGCGGGGCGAGAGGCACGGGTGCCTTCTGCGTGATGGATTTCGTGCAGGGTGGGGGCAATGGAGGTGTCTAGCCCGATAATGAGTGACCATGCCGGATCTATGGAGACTTCCCGCGCTTTTTCTGAATAGGCATAACCAATGGAGGGGTAATGGCCAATGCTATTGGCAAATACAACGCGAATATCGCCTGTTAAGTGGGTGGATTGTTGTAGAAGGCTGTAAACCTGAGTGGCCAGCCCGGATATTTCTGCGGTTGCCAGTAGCGCTTTGTGCAGTTGCAGGGAGGTTTCTTCCGTGCGGGCTTTGGCCGGGGAGGGTGGAGGAAGAAGATTGCTGGCCAGAAAGCTACCCCATAAAATCTGGTTGAGGGGGGAATGCAGTGATGGGGTGGGTAATGTGACGGTGAGGGGTTGTTGTCCATGGGTTTGAATATAGTGCGTCAGGTACGTGGCAATCTGCCCCCAGACTTCCTCAAGCATTTCTGGCGTGCCGAGGTAAGGATGTTCTCTGGCTGTTTGCTGCAATTGTGTTTTAATGGCGGCCAGTTTTTCCAATGGCAAGACAGGATAGGGGGTTGGAGAGCCATAGATATCCGCCTGCTGCCGATTGCTTAACAGCAGGCTGGAAGCGTATTGCCGCGCCTGTATAAGCGGCGAGGCGCTGAGTTCAGCAAGTGATGGCGCTTTTTTTCTTGGTTGGGTGATGGGCATGACAACGTGCGACTCGCTTAGGGTTAACGAGCCATTACTATGCCGACGATATATGAAACTTTTATGGCAGTATAAAGAAAGTTATATGAGATGTGGGAGGGCTGTGGTGGGTTTCTAAATTGCGCAATTGAAGAGATGTGTAAAAATGGAAACTGGTGTCATAAATCTGTCATGCAGGTGGGGTATGCATAGTGCCAGTGATTTGATATTCCACGCTTACAGAGAAAAGGTTGTTGCCATGCGTAATCCAAACGCCGTTACTGTGATTGGTGCCAGTGGTCAGGTAGGTCAGGCTGCCGTGAATGTGCTGGCGAATGATCTGGGCTATGATGTCTACACCGTGAATCGTCGTGGAGGGGATCCTGAGAAGCGCCTACGCGATGCAGAGCGTTATAGCTCTGCGGTTGTGAGCCTTTATCTGCAAAACGGGTTGGATGCCCGGCATGCAAGCTGGCTATTGAAGGACTTTGACTATGCGACAGAAAAGCGTGCAGGTCAGGTGACGGCAGTGGAAGCCACCCCCCGTGACACCGAGGTGCAGGCACTCTGGCAGGCTGGGCAAGACGCCCGTCATGCGTTGTGGGAGGGCGATGAGCTGTTGCCAAAGCAACAACAGCCCGAAGCACTGGGGGGTGCGGGTACGGCGGCAGATCGCACGGCGAAGTTGCAGGCAGATTTGGCGGCGGTGCTGGATATTAAACAGGCATTGGAAGTGAGTGATTTGCTGGTGGTGGCATCCGGTATGCCGCGCAAACCAGGGCAAGACCGCAATGATCCGGCCATTTTAACCAATAACGCCAGAATTTTTCGCACCCTTGGCCAACAGATTGGACGTGCTTATGTCATGCATGTGCAGGAGTCACTGGCGGCAGAACCTCCACGTCAACCGTTGCCGCTGCCGTCTATGGTGAATGCTGGTAACCCGATGGATGAAATGACGTATTTGTTGGCACGTAGTCTGGATGTGTATTTGGAAATGGCGATGAACGATGCGGCCAATCCTAACCGGAACCGGGCGTTTATAGATGCCTTGCAGGATGCACGAAACAGTATTCCCCAACGGGTGATGGGGCAGGGTGGCATTCTGGATGAAGTGCGTGCTGCTTTCGCTGTGGCAGATGCCTTGGGTATTGCCCCGGCGGATGTCGTGCGTGCGCCAGTGCAGGGGCCGCATAATAACCAGATGGAGCTGGACTGGAAGCGCATGACGGTGCGCCTGACGGGAGGCCGGGAGATAACAGGTATTCAGGCAATTGCTGAGGCATGGGGTGTGGAAGATGTGGCCGGCTTGCAGCAAACGATTGCACAAAGCACACGGAGCGGTGGCATGGCGGTGCAGTTGGATACGAAAGCGAAGACGGGCGTGGAGCAATCCGCCTTCATGGGGACGGGTGCGGCGCTGGCGGTGCAGAGCTTTCTGCTGAAAGGGGGACAGGCTCCCAATGTCAGTGCATATGCGCGTGCTGGCGAAGTGCGGGCGGTGTCTTTGCCCAACCATTTGGAAAATGGTTATTATGGTCAGCCTGCGGATCTAAACCCGGAAGGAGCGCATTACCGGGCGGATGCATGGCTTGCCAAAGTAACACAGTTTGAAGCTGCCAGCGTTTCGGCGGCACAGAGCCTGTATGCGGCTATGTTGCAGCATCGGGCATAAGAAAACAGGATGCATCCGCAGGCTTATACGTTGGCCAGCGTATCCAGCGTGGAATGGCCGTAGAGTAACTGTGACCAAAGATCTCCCAGATATTCCGGCAAAATAGTGCCGTTGGCGAACAGGGCTTCGGCATCTTTCAGGTTTTTTGGCAGGGTTGGCAAATCGTAGGTGGTGTCAAAGGCATTGCCAAAGGTTTGCTGGCCACATTGCATTTTTTGTGTGATGCCCCAATGGCAGCCTGCCAGAATGGCAAGGATGATGAGTCTTGGGTTGGCATCTGATCCGGGAACGCGATGTTCTATATGTTTCAGGCCATCCAGACTGGTGGGCAGGCGTAGCGCGGTCGTGCGGTTATTAGCCCCCCAACTGACATTGACCGGGGCATCCGGTGCACCGCAGAAACGTAAGTAGGAATCCGCACGCGGGGCAAACAGCCACATGGATTCCGGCATGGCTTTCAGCAAGCCCCCCAGTGCGTATTGTAGCCAGCTACTCATGGTTTCATCTTTTTTGAAAAACAGGTTCCGGCCATCGCTCATGCGTTCCAGCGAGAGGGTAATCTGGCAGGCATTGCCGGGGTGATTTTCAAACGGTTTGGCTGCGAAACTAATGCCCAGACCTTCACTTTCCGCATAACCACGCAGAAGAGATTGGCTGTCTTCCAGTGCTTCCGCCAGTGTGAGTGGGTCGGGTCGCTGGCGTAACACCAGCTCCAGTTGGTTGGGGCCGCGTTCTACGGTCACTGCCTGCACGGGCAGGCCAGCGCGCGCCAGAAAACCGCGTAACTGGCTGGCGTGGATTTCGGCAAAGCCTTCTGTTTTAACGGGTTGCGGGTTTTGTGCGTCCGGGAAAAGATAGAACTCCAGTTCCGCCCCCATGATGGGGCGCAACTGCCAGTCCAGATGAAAGAGGGCGGTTACTGCATCCAGTGCGGTGGCGTATAGGGCATCGGGGGACGAGGTTTCGTCTTCAGTAGCCCAGTCGGGTGTTTGTATCATGAGAGCCAGACCGTATTTAAAATAAGGCTTAGCATAGCGATAGAGAGTTAGGACTTGGTTACCCGCGCATGGTGCCTAAAAAAACACTGGGGGCTGCACTACATTGTGCAAACCCCCAGATAGCCTTGTCCTGACTCGTGTTTTATTTACTCCCCGATGCGGAAAGACTCACTGAAGATTGTGAGGGCATCATTGCCTTCCACACTCTGCAGCGAGGTGGTTGACGCCGCCGTAACCGACTGGGGCAGAACCCCCAGCAGTCGGTTGTTCGCAGGGTCTTCCAGCAGGAGCAGCAGCTTGTCACTGCCGTCCTGCTGGCGAACCGCGAACTCCAACCGCAGCAGCTCACCGTCCGCATACCAGTCCAGCAGCTCACGCTGCTGCTGGTTTAGCTGGTAGCGGAAGGTGCGCGGCTGGCCGACAGTCACCTCGAACTCCACCTCGATGACGCCGTTGTCATCGATGAGGTACGACGTTGTACCCCAGTACGTACCGAAGAAGCGATAGCCGGACGAGAAGGCCTGCGTGAAGTCCGTGCGCCCGATGTCGGGTGCGAGACTTCCGTCCGCCGTCTTGTACGCCAGCTTCCAGCCGCGGCGGTAGGCTTCGAGTTGGTTGCTGAACGCAGGCGCCTGTGCCTGCGTCAGGACAATCGAGCCGCCGCCGAGATAGCGGTTGCTGCCGTCCCGTGCTTCCCAGCGCCGGAGGACGTAGTTGCCGAGATCCCAGTCATGGGACTCGGTGACAACAGCGTCACGGTTGTTGGCGCGGGTGTAGTCCGTGGGCAGTGCCGGCAGCACCAGCTCCCCGTTTGGCCCCGTGCCTGGGTTGGGCGTGGGGGTGGGTGGAACCGGGGTGGACGTGGGCGGCCCGATGACGATAGGCAAGAACACGCAGCTATTCGGCTGCTGCTCTTCCTGCGCCTTTGCCCACGGGGTGGGAAGCAGGCTGCCAAAGAGATAAGCCAACACGATCAATCCCAGCCAGATGGCTGGGTGGACACTTCGCAAATTGTCGCGCATATCAGCTCCTTGTGCGGGGCTTTCACCCGCTCAGTTTTAACGGAAGGATAGATATGAGTCAGGTCTCTCCTATGCATCACGTCATTGTGTGCAGGGAAGAGAAACCAAGGCTATAGCGTAAGATATAAAGGTAACTTGTTACGGTTATGTGACGGTTTTGTTGTTTGCGCATAAAAAAAACCCCGCAAAAGCGGGGTTTTTAACGTATAGGCAGATTAAATGACTTACTATTTACGCAGCCAGTTGCTCTGATACCCATTCCGCCAGTTTGGATTTTGGTAAAGCGCCTACTTTAGTGGCAACGGGTTTGCCGCCACGGAACAAAATGAGGGTAGGAATACCACGCACACCGTAACGGGTGGGGGCTTCCGGGTTGTCATCAATGTTCACTTTTACGACTTTCATTTTGCCGGAAAAATCATTGGCCAGTTCGTCCAACACGGGAGCAAGCTGCTTGCAGGGGCCACACCATTCCGCCCAAAAATCAACAAGTACGGGTTCCGCGCTTTGCAGGACAACGGTATCAAACTCTGCATCGGTGGTTTTTACTACGCTCATGGATCACGTCTCTTTACAAGGATGGTTGATGCTTCCAATGTAGGTGCGCAGGTGTAAGGCGTCAAGGGGAGAAGGAGGGGTGTGACCAGCAAACAGTGGAAAGCAGGCTTGCATGGCTCAAATAAGCTGCGTAGGGTGCTAAAGGTGATGATTTGAGTCATATGGCGGCAGAATGAGGGCATCATATGCGGGGTAAACCTATGAAACAAGCGATGAAGTACATGCGGCATTGGTTGTTGGCGTGTGTGTTAACGGTGGGACTTGCCGGTTGTGCGTGGCTGGAGGGCTGGTGGCTGGCGCATCAGTATGCGGAGGCGCTGGAAAAGCGTGATTATGCTGCGGCGTATCAGTTATTGAGTGTGGACACGCAGCGCATGATGCCGTTGGCGATGTTTGAGACAGGTTTTCGGATGCGGGATGCCTTGAGCGAAGCAACAGATGCCGGACGGGTGCGGTATCAGGTGGTATCCGTGGAGGGGGGAGACCAGAAGGCAACGGCGGTGATGCAGGTGACCCGTCCGGATATGGAGCATGCGGCGCGCCAGAAGTTGAAAAAAGTGATGGGAAGCCTGACCGGAGATGTTGCCACGCCGACAACACAGCCAGATGCTGTGCCCATGGTGCAGGAGACGCTGAGGCTGCGGTTGGTGAAAGAAGCGGGGGGATGGAAAATACGCCTGTAGCTGAAAAGCATGGTTGACAGTTGGGGGATTCATCGCCATAAAAAGCAGGCTTGGCCTTGCTACTTGTGTGTGGATGAGGTTAGGTTGTGGAGAGGTGGCTGAGAGGCTGCCAAAGCGTAGCACCAGCCATGGTGCGAAGCGAACTACAAGACGGCCTTCAGCCGATGATGATAGTCGGGTGAAGTGAATGTGGAGAGGTGGCCGAGAGGCTGAAGGCGGCGGTTTGCTAAACCGTTATACGTGGAAACGCGTATCGTGGGTTCGAATCCCATCCTCTCCGCCACAAAAAAGCCCGCTTGAAGCGGGTTTTTTTGTGGCGTATGGGTTTGGGTGAGAGCGCGCTGGGGTTCGACAAAAATGCAGGAAGCATTTTTGGACGCCGAAGGCGCCCGAAGGGGGCGCGGCAAGGAGGCCGCGCATCAATCCCATCCTCTCCGCCATGTATTTTAGGAAACTATTTTTCTGACAGTTTTTGAGCTTAAGAAAAACCTCAGATTTTCTGCGCCTCACGCGATTATGTCCTGACTTGAGAATGCAAAAAACTGGTGCATTTTTATTCTCAAGTACGGGTTTGAGAGTGCCCTATTATATTTTTCCGTACTTGGGAAAAGTCGGTACGGGTTTTTTTAGTCAAGACAATTCAGTTGTTTGGCGATATACATGTAGCTGAGAGTTGCCATCTAACTACGCTAGGCGTAGTTTTGAGACTAAATAAATGGATCAAAATGACAGGATTTGAAGACAAGATTTTAATACCACTTCTATCGTTTATCGGTGGGGGAGCAGTTACGGCTATAGTAAATTATTTTCGTAATCGATTGCGAACATTGGAATACAGGGTATTTCATGATCGGGTTGCATTTGCTGCCGATGATACAATTTTTGGAAATGTTCGTGTGACATGGCAAGGCAATGAGGTTCGCAACCTTTTTGTGTGTACTGCAGTGTTAGAAAACTCGACCTCAAGAGATTATTCTGACTTAAAAGTCAAAATTTTTACAGGAAATGAAACTTTATTGCTCACTCAATACGTTGAGCTTGTAGGTACCACGTTCACCCCCGGGTTCACTGATGAATTTAAAAGATTGATTGAAGTCCCGAATGGCCAGCAACCAACAGATCAGCAACTTAATACATACCATCATAATCGAGAGTTTGCAATCCCTACCTTCAATAGGGGGCAAAAACTGCTAACTCGTTTTTTAGTTACCGCGCCCAATTCTACACAAGGCCCCGCAATCTGGATGGATGCACTGCATACAGGATTGAATCTAAAGTATGCACCTAATCATAATGAGATTCTTGGGGTTTCAGTTAAGATCACGGTGCCATTTGCTATAGCAATAAGTCTCTTAACTTTGGCCCTAAGCATATTTCTTACGTCTGAAGTTTGGGTTGCCAGTGGATTGTGTACCTTTGTAGGTCTGTTTGCACAACATATTGCCGCAGTTATCTATCGTGCCATAAAGCCAGTATATAAGGCATTACTCGGGTAAGAGGACGGAAATAGCTACGCTAGGCATTGTGAAAATTAACGGCATGTGGTCGCTATGGTCGAGCCAAATTTCATGTTTTCCAATTTCAATTGAAGAATTAGAACCCGAGAGTTGCCTTGATATAAAAGCATAATCGATATGATATGGCTTTTCTAATTTTCTGTGCATGTACAATGTTGGCGTACTTTCTTTGCCTTGGGATTCCTTCATTGCTTCATGATAAAGGCTATGAATACCAATTTCGTCCAATTCTCGAACTACATCGCTGTGATTCCACCAACGATCCCATTCATCCCAACATACATTGCTATTAAAATCTCCACAAATAAGGCTGGGTTTACTCGCCATTTCATTTTTATGTAGCTGCAAATATTTCCAAAATTGCCCGATATAGCGAAAATTGGGAGAGTTTGCTTGCTTTGTCCATACCGCAACCAAGTTGAAACTCTCATTTACTCTGCATGGTAAAAACAACTGTAAACCATCATCGTTCCAATCCAGTCTCTTTAGGTCGATTTGCTTTTTTGCAAATACTCCAAGCCCCTTGTTTTTATTAGCGCCAATCCAAAGATGGTTATGAGCCCATTCCTGATATTCGCCCCCAGCTTTTGATGGATCTTCACATTCCTGAATTACAACAATATCGGCACCTAAATTTTCAATTAGGTGGAACTTTTTTCTAAATGCACCATTGCAATTCCAAGTGATAATTTTCATAATATTCAGAATACATAGATAAACATTATAAGCAACATCGTGGCGCGATTTTTAGCTGTCAAGAATACCATGCCTAGCGTAGTATTCATGACAGCAGAGTACGGGTTTTGAGAGCCGCAGTTTTCCTTGTGTCTTTTTATAACGAGGAGCGAGCGGTGAAGCCAACAGACCGCCACAAAAAAGCCCGCTTGAAGCGGGTTTTTTTGTGGCGTATGGGTTTGGGTGAGAGCGCGCTGGGGTTCGACACACATGCA
>CAZIGK010000041.1:0-14305 GCA_964538615.1 uncultured Rickettsiales bacterium
GGCTTTTCTAGCACCCCGGCACTTGCGGAACCTCCGTCAGTGCCGTTTGTGTTTTTAGTCCTTTTTTTACAACAGGATACCGCCATGAACAATTACTCCATCACCGCCGATATGCTCAATAAGTTCCACACCGCTGACCCACTGGTGCAGGTGTTGATTGCACTGTTTATGTGCGCATGTTTCGCGCTCACCATCTGGTGCATCAAAGACATCCTGGTGGCCTTCGCCACCCGCCGCCGTTGGTTGCCGGGGGAACTGGTCTATAGCATCCGCTACCATCGCAAGCATGAATGGTTGCTGTTCCGCCACGGCAACACGCAGGATGATGACGAAGTCGCCGCCGTGGTCACCACCGCCATGGCAGATCATGGGCAGTAGATTTTCCTCACCCCGTCATGCCTGCGCAGGCAGGCATCCATGCAATATTTATAACTGCCTAGGCAATAATATCCGGGTAAAGAATATCTTCCAGTTTCGCAATCTCATCTTTTAAAGAAAGTTTGCGGCGTTTCATACGCTGCACTTCCAACTGGTTGAAGGTTTGTACGCCGGAATATTGTTGAATATCATGATCCAGCTTGCGGTGTTCGTTACGCAGACGATCCAACTGGCGTTCTAATGCGGCGTAGTCCATACGACTCCCTAAATATGGATAGATATTGTTTTATACCATAACCCTTGGCTACGGGGCTGGAATTATAGCACCGCGCTTCGCCCTTTCCTAGCAAAATCACGCATCACGCCCATGTCTCAGCCCTTGCCAGGCTTCCGCTGTTCCGGTGTCTATATCAAACAGCGCCAGCGCACGCCCAAGCGTAAAATCCACCATCTCTTCCAAGCTGGCAGGTTTGGCATAAAAAGCAGGTACCGGTGGCATAATAATGCCTCCAGCCGCAGTCACATCCTGCATGTTACGCAAATGAATATGGGTCAGCGGGGTTTCCCGCACCATCAATACCAATCGTCGCCTTTCTTTCAGCACCACATCTGCCGCTCGCCCCAGCAACGAGGTCGTGACACCGCTTGCTACTTCAGCCAGTGTTTTCACGGAACATGGCGCCACCAGCATGCCACGGGTCGCAAAAGAACCACTCGCAATACGCGCCCCAATATCAGCAGCGGGATAAGCAACCTCTGCCAGTGCCTCCACCTGCTCTGGACGATAACCTGTTTCAGAATGAATCGTAAGGCGCGCCGCCTTACTCATCACCAGATGCCCCGGAACGGCACATTGGCGCAAAAGCTGTAACGCCCGAATACCATAAATAGCGCCGGATGCACCACTGATACCAATAATTAGGGGAAGCGCTTTTTGCATCGTTTGCACTGCACCATGTTTGTTAAAAACCCGTGAAGCAGAAAAAAAATAATTGGGTTGAGTCAGGGCTGCAACAGGCGTATTCTTGTCAATCTGAGTGATGCAGAACAACAGGAAAACAGGGCAAACATCTCACGCAATTGCGCTATTATGTTTCGCTGTTCTTCTGTTATCTGCATGCCTATGACATAAACAAGCAATATGGAGGCAAAGCCTATGTCAGTAGCAGCACACCTGAAGCAGTTGGAAGAGAAAAAACATTCACTGGAAGCCCAGATTCACGAAGAGTCTGCCCGCCCATCTCCCAACTACACGGTGATACGCGATTTAAAGAAGAAAAAGCTGCTTGTAAAGGAAAAAATCTACAAAACTTCACGAACGCGAGAGGAGATGTGGGCCACCGCCTGATCCATCCCCTCCCGAAAACAGTTTGTACCTAGATTGTGCAAAGAAGCAGGCTCCCCTATGATGAAGGAGCCTGCTTTTTTATACCCCCTTCTCTTCTCCCATACCCCAGCCCTCTGCCAACCTCTACCGCAGCCTACGCAGCAGCCTCATGCCACTTCACGCTTCCTCCTTGCATCATCCCCATCTTCCCGGGCTGCTCATTTTGGGCGCATCGGGTCGTGGCAAATCCAGCCTTGTCTGGCACTGCATACAGCATTTTGGCGCTCACCTTATCAGCGATGACCAAACCTGCCTGCTCCCCCAGCCGCACCCTGCCCCACCCTTGCTGGCACCACCAGCAACCATTGCAGGCAAGCTGGCATGGGGTGGCCAGCTTTTTTCCCTCCCCTATCATTCTCACCAACCACTGACCCATGTCCTTTGTCTGGATCCCTCTCCCCCCCCACACTGGATATGGCAGGAACACCGCTTTCCCTGCCTCAGCCTGCCAGATGTTTTGGTTCGCATATCGCAGGTATCCCATTAACCAATCCCCTACCATTGCCGCGTATGGTATAGTCTCTGTTACTCCCAATTCTGTATGGTTATGACCGCACTTCTCATGATAACCGGCATGTCCGGCGCCGGACGCAGCACCGCCCTCAAGACCATGGAAGATTTTGGCTATCTGGCCATTGATAATCTGCCCATGCGCTTCATTCCCGCCATGCTGACCCAGCAGTTACAACAAAACAGCACCCCAATGACAGATAAACTGGCCATTGGCCTGAGTGCCCATACCCTCCAGACGGATCAGGATAATCTATTCCCGCTGCTGGAGCATATCCGCCAGTGTACCCCACAAAGCCAGTTACTTTTTCTCACGGCGGATGATGACATCCTCCTCACCCGCTACAGCGAAACCAGGCGCAAACATCCCCTCGCACTGGATCGCCCGGTGCTGGACGGCATCGCCGCAGAGCGTAAATGGCTACAACAACTTCGCCTGCATAGCGATGATGTGCTGGATACCAGCCACCTGTCAGTGGCAGAGTTTCGCCAGCACATGAAACAACGCTACGGTCAGGAAGCACCAGCTATGAGCCTGTCGCTCATGTCTTTTTCCTACGCTGTAGGGCTGCCACGCAATGCGGATCTGGTATTCGATGTACGTTTTTTACGCAACCCGCATTATGATAATATCTTACGACCCCAAACCGGGCTGGATGATGCGGTTGGACATTACATTGAACAAGATACAGGCTATCAACCGTTCATGCGTCATATCACCCACCTGCTGCAGGACCTGCTGCCAGCCTATCAGCAGGCAGGCAAAAGCTACCTCACCATCGCCGTGGGGTGCACGGGTGGCAAGCATCGTTCTGTCTATGTGACCCGTAAACTGGCAGAATGGTGCGAGCAACAACAGCATCCTGTCTGGGTACAACATCGGGATATTCCCTTATGATTGGTCTGATTTTGCTGGCACACACTCCGTTATCGTCCGCCCACCTTGCGGCGGCGGAGCATATTATGGGCAAGCAGCCGCATTTGCATGCCATTGATTTTCTCACCACCGACAGCGTGGAAAGCTGTCGCCCACGGCTGGAAGAGGCCATGCAGCAATGTGCGGAATGCAACGCCATTATTTTGCTGACAGATATGCTGGGCGGCTCCCCTGCCCGCCTTTGCCTGCAATATCATCAGCCCGGTCAGGTAGAAGTCATCTCCGGCCTCAACCTGCCACTACTCATGAAGCTCCTCTCCATCCGTGATCGCTCCTCGCTGGCAGACGCCCTGTTGCACGCGCAGGAGGCAGGCCGCAAATACATTAATATTGCCAGTCAGCTCTTCAGCCGCTAACGCTCTTCCCCCCCCTTATTCCATGAACACGCCTGAAAGTATTACCTCATGCCTCATCTCAGCCGTACCGTGACCATCATCAATGAACGCGGCCTGCATGCCAGAGCCGCTGCCAAACTGGTAGAAGTTGCGCGCCCCTACCAAAGCCGCATCACTATTCATCGGGAAGATGGCTTGTATGAAGAGGGCGACGGCGTTCCTGCCACCTCCATTCTTGGGTTGCTCATGCTGGTTGCAGAACCCGGTACCCCACTGATTATTAAAGCAGAAGGGGAAGATGCCGCCGCAGCGTTGGATGCCATTGAACAGCTTATTCTCAACCGTTTTACAGAAGATGCATAAAAATAGCATTGGCCGCTTGACACCCGGCACTAAATGCGTATGGTGTCAATCCTCCTGACGGACTTATTCAAAGGAAATCCCTCCGTTCAGGCTTACATGGGTGCCCTTAGCTCAGTCGGTAGAGCAACTGACTTTTAATCAGTAGGTCGCGCGTTCGAGTCGCGCAGGGCACACCACTTCAGGGTGATGTTTTCGTTCCACCTGCTTTTTCCCAATCCCAGACATCGTCCTCTCGCAGGATTGACCATTCAGTCAATTCCGTATGCATCCATACATAGAGCGACCGCCATTTCACTGATCTGCCACTCCACAATAGGCTCCATCACCATTGCGTCTAACATGTGGCGAACATGCTGGTTGCACGCATCGGAAGTTCCCATGTGCGCAAAACATGCACAAAAGCCGGAAGTGCAAAAAACACGCATTTGCAGCCCCCTCAATGTTCAAAGGTGACTAAATCTGGTCGTTTTCACGCACTGTAAACACAAACCGTCCATAAAACCAGCTCAGCCCCAAAAGGCTCAGTCCAAGCCCCAGAAAAGACGCCACCCGCCACAATCCATCCAGTTCGGATGCATCAATCAAAAACGCTTTCCCTATGGTCAACAGCATCATCGCCAGTGACGCCACCCGCAATGCCTGATGTTTATACAAGGTTCCCGCAAATAAGAGCATCAGCCCGGCCAACAGCCACACGACCGAATAGCTGTAAATCTCCATCGGCGTAAACCCAAGAGAATCATGCACCATGTCCCCGTGAAACACCTGACGCACAGAAAGGTTCAGCCAGCCAAATCCCATGACAAATAACCAGACTGCCATCCATTTTTGTCCTCTACCTTCCGGCATCAACCACCCCTGATGCCACATTCCCCACACGGCCAGTGCCGGTACTGCGTAACAGAGGGTCAGTGCATTCACCAAAATCCACTCACCCACAGAACGTGCATCAAAATACGGGTTCATCATCATTCCCTCAAACCACACACAGCGCAGCATAACCCCAACAACCACCCATATTGCGGCATCTCGCCAGCCACTGCGCGGCAGGTAACGTTGCATGGCAAATCCCAGCGCCGCCAATCCCAGCCATACCGCGTGAATGGCTCCATGCTCCAACAAAGACATGCCTTCTTTCGCCACAGCCAGTGCATTCATATGAAAAACCTGCCGCACCAACCCGTAGCTTCCCATTGCCAAGGCCACACCGGAAGCGAACTGCAAGCCATACACGCGACGATCATCCCGCTGACAACGCAGATTCTCCGCCACCGCCATCACCAGCAAGGCAGGCAATACCAGCCGTTCAATCGGCTGTTCTATCCAGCGTATCGTACCAAACCACCCGCCATAAAAGCGACCACCGTCCAATGTTTCCATGCCATACCACAGCATCAGCAGCATATCCGGCACACTCACCAACGCTGCCACCCCACAGACAGCCACCACCAGCCAACGCAAAGCCGCAACCTCCGGCAGTCGCAACACCAGCCACGCCATCGCCGCAGCCTGCAAGCACAGCGCCAACACCCAATAATCTTGCGCCAGCCCCATCATCAACGCCATAGCCAGCAATGCCGTGGCAGTCGCGGCATAGGTCGCCTCCACGCCGCGCATGACAGGTTTCTCCAGTCCATCGTGCATGCGCTGTTTCAGCCCATAGGTGACCGCCACGGCTAACAGCGCCACCGCCGCCACCCATTGCCATTCCTCCAGAATGTCCGTTTGACGCACATAGCCGATGAACAGGCTACCGATCACCGCAACCGCGCCCAGCAATGCCCACGACACCGGTCTGGCCGCACCACGCACGGCACCATGCGCCACCAAACCGTACAGCCCGCAAAGCCCCAGCATCTCCGCCAGATACAATCCGGCATCCGGTTGTTGCCATTGCCACAGCAGACACAGGTTGACCAGCAACGTCACCCATGGCAGCCAGCCGTACAGTGCTTCTTTCAGGTAGGCCAGCGTCAGTCCGGCCACAGATAACAGTGCAAACATGCCCCAATCCAACATGCCAAAACCCTGGCGCGATACAATCCACCCCATGGCGGCTGCGGCAAAACCCAAGGTGGCGTAGCGCAAATAACGCACCCACTGTTGCCACGCCAAAGCCTGTGACACCCCCTCCAGTGCCCAGACAAAACTGGCGGATACCGCCAGTAAAAAAAGCCCAAGCCATAGGGCATCCCGCCCTCCTACATGACCAGAGAACAGCCACACCACCACCCATAGCCACGCAAACCCTACCATGGGGAACAACAGCCACCACCAGCCCTGCCGTCGTGCCAGCCAGCTTAAACCGGCATAGACCGCATACAGGTAACCAAACAACAACGGAGCCTGAGGGTTGCCGCTACGCACCAACAATGGCGTCAAAAAACCACTCACCAGCGCCATCAGCGCAATGGGCATGCCATGCAGTATCGCCAGCACAATGGCCAATGCCGTCACCATCGCCATCCCGGCAAAAGAAACCAGCGGCGGCACCAGATGATACAGCATACTCGCCGCAAATAAACTGACATAAAGAGCCGCCAGACCTGCACCGGTCACGGCCTGCGCCATACGCACGGCATCTGTTATATCAACACGCTTGCGCAACCATTGCCCGGCCGCAAGCAACAAGCCTCCGGCAGCAAGTCCCAGCATCACCCGCACCTCTGGCCCCAGCAAGCCCTGCTCAATGGAATATTTCACCAAAAAGAACACCGCCAGTGCCAGCGTAATACCCCCACCCCAAACGGGCAGCCTGGCTCCCAGCAACTGCTCAATGGATAAGCCACGCAACCCGCGAGACGGAGCATGATCCGCCATCACCTGCTCTTTGGGTGCCTTTACTGCCACCTGAGCCGCCACCTGAAGGTCAGCCATCGTCGGCGCGGTAGTCTCCACTCCCGCTTCCTGCACTGCCTCCGCAGGTATCCCCCCGGCGGAAACCTCTGTCGCCCCCATCACTGGTTTCACCTCATCCAAGGCCACCCTTCGTGGTGGCACAGGCTCCCCTGCTGCCAGAGATACCCGCTGCACCTGCTCTTTTAACGCCCGTACTTCCCGCTCCAAATGCGCAATACGCGCACGGTTGACCCACGGCAGTATCATCCCTGCCAGCAAAGCAGCACTTAGCAACACGCCAACTATCAGCCAGTCCACTCGTCATACCCCCAGATACAGATAAGGCGCACAACTATGGCATAGCCATAACCCAACCGCAAAGAAAAAGCCGCTCCCGCAACCCACCCATCCCTCACCGCATCCTTCGCTTGTCAGGATACCGAATGGTATGCTACAAGATATCCGTCACATTTCTCCGCAAACACCAAATATTCCAGTGCAGATATTCCATGTCCCCAGCCCTTCCCACCCCCGCCACTACAGATAGCCGCGATACCCTGCTGGAAGTCGCCATTCAACTCATCTGGCAAAGCCATTACGCCAATGTCGGTGTGAACGATATTTGCAAACAGGCCGGGGTCACCAAAGGCTGCTTTTACCATCACTTTACCTCCAAAGCAGAATTGTTTGAAGCCGCCGCCAACCATTACTGGAACAGCATCCGCCAGGAGTTGGATGCCATTTTTTCTCCCACGCTTCCGCCGTTGCAACAGCTTGAATCCCTCATTGATTTTATTCTGCAAAAACAACAACGCTTTGCCAGCCTGCATGGACGCCCGGTATCCGGTTGCCCCTTTTTCACTTCGGGCGCGCAAGCGGGTATTGATAAAGCCAAAATACGCCTTGCCTCGCAGGAAATGTCTGCCAAAGCCGTTTGCTACCTCACGTCACTGGTACGCAACCTTGTCGCAAACCGCCTCATAGCATCCGATATGCCGGCAGAATCTCTGGCTCGCCTGATGCACCAGCTCATTCAAGGCATTCTCATGCATGGCCAACTGACAGGGAATCTGGAGGCCGTCACACAGGATATCCGCTCCGGCCTGTATCGCTTACTGGGGCTACCCACCCCCTCCTTATCCACATCTCCCACTTGACACATACCAATCGGTATGCATAACTACCGTTCACTCTCTGCTGCTTTGCAACATTATTCGCTTTTCTACTCATCACGACCAGGGTGACACTTCAGGCGTTGCCAACATCGCAACCGCTGTCGTAACCCCCAATGTTCCTATGCCTTTATTTCTCATTTTTTGTCTTGTCTCAGGTATTCGTCCATGTCCAGCTACCCGACATCCTCTACCTCTTCTCGCCGCCCACTGGTCGCCTTTGCACTACTGGCATTGATCCTATTGGCAGGCTTCGGCATCAGCCGCCTGCTCTCTTCAGGTGACTCCCAACAAAATGCCCCCGCCAACGGCGAACCCCCCAAGGTGGATGTGGTCACCCTGAAACCGGAATCCACCCGCTTGTGGAATGACTTTTCCGGTCGTCTCAGCGCGGTAGATTATGTGGAAGTTCGCCCCAAAGTCAGCGGCACAATTACAGAGGTACTGTTTGAAGAAGGCAGCATTGTCGAAGCCGGGGATCCGCTCTTCACCATCGATCCCCGCCCGTTTGAAGCCGCAGTCAAACAGGCAGAAGCAGCCCTTGCCGCCGCCCGTTCGCAGGCGCAGTTAGCCGGTATAGAACTGCGCCGTGCGCAAAAGCTGGTCAAAGATAGCGTTATTTCGCAAAGCGTGTACGACAACCGCCGCAGCGCCTATCAGGTGGCGCAGGCGGCTATTCGCACCGCAGAGGCACAATTAGCCACCGCCAAACTGGATCTGGAATACGCCCACATCACCGCCCCGGTTGCTGGCCGGATCAGCCGGGCAGAAATTACCGTTGGTAATGTGGTAGAAGCCGGCTCCTCCGCCCCCTTGCTCACAACCATTGTCGCCAACCAACTCATCTACGCGGAGTTCGATGTGGATGAACAAACCTACCTGCAAAGCGTGCGTCAGTCAGAAACCGCAGACATGCCCGTACAACTCACCCTGCCGGGGGATAGCTCCCGCATTTATCAAGGCGCTATCCGCTCCTTCGATAACCGCCTGGACAGCACCAGCGGCACCATCCGCGCCCGTGCTATCTTCCACAATCAGGACGGCCTGTTGCTTCCCGGCATGTATGTGAATGTGCGCCTCGGCTCCGCTAATCAGAAAGAGATTCTTGCCGTCAGCGAACATGCTATCGGAACAGACCAGAACCGGAAATTCGTCTATGTCATCTCACCGGAACATGACGTCACCTACCGCCCCGTAGAACTGGGGCGCAATCTGGGTGGCAAGCGGCTGGTGCTGGCTGGTCTGCAAGCGGGGGAGCAGGTCATGGTCAACAGCCTGCAACGGGTGCGTCCCGGCATGAAAGTCACCCCGGTTGAACTGGAAACCGACACGCCCCCGCCTCTCACTGGCAAAGAATAACCTCCAGCGTCCACATCAGCCGCGCCCACTCTGCCTTCAGGATAGCCCTTGCTTTGTATCAGGTGAACACCCATGAATCTCTCTCGCTTTTTCATTGATCGCCCCATTTTTGCCGGCGTTCTCTCCATCCTCATCTTTCTGGGTGGCCTGATTGCCATGTTCCGCCTGCCCATTTCGGAATATCCGGAAGTGTCCCCCCCTTCCGTGGTGGTTAATGCCCAGTTTCCGGGCGCCAACCCGAAAGTGATTGCAGAAACTGTCGCCACCCCGCTGGAAGAGCAAATCAATGGGGTGGAAAACATGCTCTACATGTATTCCCAATCCACCACCGATGGCCGCATGCAGCTGACCGTTACCTTTGCCATCGGCACCGATCCGGATCTGGCACAACAACTGGTACAAAACCGCGTCTCACAGGCACTTCCCCGCCTGCCGGATGTCACCCGCCAACTCGGGGTGACCACGGTCAAAAGCTCGCCAGATCTCACCATGGTGGTGCACCTGAAATCCACCGATGGTGACTACGACATGCTCTACCTGCGCAACTACGCGGTATTAAATATCAAGGACGCGCTGGCGCGGGTAAAAGGCATTGGGCAGGTGCGGCTGTTCGGTGCAGGTGACTACGCCATGCGCATCTGGTTGAACCCGGAAAAACTCTCAGAACGCAAACTCACCGCAGGTGACATCATCAACGCTGTGCGTGAGCAGAATGTTCAGGTCGCTGCCGGAGTCATCGGTGGCGCCCCTTATGCGGATATCGCCATCACTCAACTCCCCGTCAACGCCAAAGGCCGTCTGGAAACGGTGGAAGAGTTTGAAAATATCATCATCAATACCTCCACCGAAGGACAAATCACCCGCCTGAAAGATGTCGCCAGCATAGAGCTTGGCGCAGCGGAATATGCCCTGCGCTCTCTGTTGAATAATGATAACGCCGTCGCCATTCCTATTTTTGCCGCACCCGGCTCCAATGCTCTGGATATTTCGCATGATGTGCGCGCCAAAATGGAAGAATTAAAAAAGAACTTCCCCAAAGGGGTTGATTACGCGGTCGTCTATGATCCCACTGTTTTCGTGCGGGACTCCATTAAAGCGGTCATCAAAACCCTGCTGGAAGCCGTGTTGCTGGTCGTTATTGTGGTCACCGTGTTTTTGCAAACATGGCGTGCTTCCATCATTCCGTTGCTGGCCGTTCCTGTTTCTATCGTCGGAACCTTCGGCATCATGCTTCTGCTAGGCTTTTCCATCAATGTTCTCACCCTCTTCGGGCTGATTCTGGCCATTGGTATTGTAGTGGATGATGCCATTATTGTGGTGGAAAACGCAGAAAGAAACATTGAAGAGGGCCTCCCCCCGCGGGAAGCCACCATCAAAGCCATGAAAGAAGTGACCGGCCCCATCATCGCCACCACACTGGTCTTGATTGCCGTCTTCGTCCCCATTGCCTTCATTAGTGGCCTGACCGGACAATTCTACAAGCAATTTTCCCTCACCATCGCCATTTCAACGGTTATTTCTGCCATTAACTCCCTCACGCTCAGTCCGGCCATGTCCTGCCTTCTGCTCAAGCCAGAACACGCCTCCCATGACTGGCTAACCCGTGGTATGGATAAACTCTTTGGCCGCTTTTTCCATTGGTTCAACCGCTTCTTTAAACGCAACTCCGATCGTTATGCCACCCGTGTCGGCGGCATCCTGCAACGCCGTAGCATCGCCATGCTTCTCTATGGACTGCTGCTTTTCGCCACCTATGGCATGTTCAAATATGTACCCGCCGGTTTCGTCCCCGCGCAGGATAAACAGTATCTCATCAGTTTTGCGCAACTACCAGATGGCGCAACACTGGAACGAACCGAAAAAGTCATCCGCGAAATGTCAGATATCGCACTCAAAACCCCCGGAGTTCGCGGCGCCGTGGCTTTTCCCGGCCTGTCCATCAATGGCTTTACCGCCAGCGCCAGTGCCGGCATTGTCTTCGTCTCGCTGGATGATTTTTCCAACCGCACGGATGCCTCGCTCTCCGGCTTCGCCATTGCGCAGCAATTACAACAAAAATACAACGGCATAGAGGAAGCTTTTATTGCCATTTTTCCTCCCCCTCCTGTACGGGGTCTGGGCACCATGGGCGGCTTTAAACTGCAAATCGAAGACCGCACCAACATGGGCTTTGAGGCCATGCAAACCGCAGTGAATGAGGTGATGGCCAAAGCAGCCGAAGCACCGGAACTGACCGGGGTGTTCTCCAGCTACAAAATCAATGTCCCCCAACTTTCAGCGGAGCTGGATCGCACCAAAGCCAAGCAGCTCGGCCTGAATATCAACGAGATATTCCAAACCCTGCAAGTGTATCTTGGGTCACTTTATATCAACGATTTCAATAATTTTGGTCGCACTTATCAGGTCATTGCGCAAGCGGAAAGCCAGTTCCGCGACACACCGGAAGATATCCTGAACCTGAAAGTACGCAACCGCGCCGGAGAGATGGTACCTCTAGGAGCCGTACTGCGCGTCAACGAAACCTTCGGGCCGGAATCTGCCCCCCGCTACAACGCCTTCCGCGCAGCCGATTTAAATGGCAACGCCGCTCCCGGCTACTCCTCCGGTCAGGCGCAGGACGCCATCACCCGTATTCTGGAACAAACCCTCCCCACCGGCATGCAGTTTGAATGGACAGACCTCACCTACCAGCAGGTGCTGGCGGGGGATACCACCATGCTGGTCATTCCTTTGGTCATGTTTTTAGTCTTTTTGGTGCTGGCGGCTCAATATGAAAGCTTCGCTCTGCCACTCGCCATTATCATGATTGTCCCCATGGGTATGCTCTGTGCATTGGTGGGCGTGGCACTCAGTGGTGGGGACAACAACATCTTCACCCAAATCAGCCTGTTCGTTCTCATGGGGCTGGCCACTAAAAATGCCATCCTCATTGTGGAATTTGCCCGCGAGCTGGAACATGCAGGCCGCACCCCCCTACAAGCCGCCATTGAAGCCAGCCGCCTGCGCCTGCGTCCCATCCTCATGACCTCTTTCGCCTTCATCATGGGGGTATTGCCTATGGCCGTCTCCACAGGTGCCGGTGCAGAAATGCGTAATGCCATGGGGATTGCCGTGTTTGCAGGCATGCTGGGCGTCACCTTCTTCGGACTTTTCCTCACCCCGGTGTTTTACGTGCTGCTACGCAAACTTTCCGGCAACAAACCCCTCTCCTTTCACCATGAGGCCTATAAACTGTAGGCGAGGCTTTTTCTTACCTGCCCCCTTGTCATTCCGGGCTTGACCCGGAATCCATCTCTCCTATTGCTCTGGCTCCATTCGGCTTACTAGCCTCATTTCGCGTCGGGGCTAAAGCCCCTCTCACTGCGTTCGCTAAAGGCGGCGGCCTCCTTGCCGCCGTTCTTGCCTCTTGCGTTGGTCATAAATCCCCGTCATGCCTGCGAAGGCAGGCATCCACGCGAAACTTTTCCTTGGCTCCGCTCGGCTTGCTAGCCTCATTTCGCGTCGGGGCTAAAGCCCCTCTCACTGCGTTCGCTAAAGGCGGCGGCCTCCTTGCCGCCGTTCTTGCCTCTTGCGTTGGTCATAAATCCCCGTCATGCCTGCGAAGGCAGGCATCCACGCAACAAAAAAGCCGCTTTCAATGAAGCGGCTTTTTTGACAAAACTGGTGCACCCGGCGCGATTCGAACGCACGACCTTTGCCTTCGGAGGGCAACGCTCTATCCAGCTGAGCTACGGGTGCAACAGGCAAGGGTTTAGCGCATCTTCCCATCAAATGCACTTCTTTTTTTGTCTCCCCTGTCATTGCATTTCTCATATGCATCTGCTGCAAATCATTCATTGCCAGATACCCATCCCATAGGCTATAGAAATGCCTTTGTTGGCCAAGAGCAGGGACAGGCGATGAATAGCCAAATTGTACAAGCCATTGGGTGGATGTTGATTACCAGCTTCACCGCCAAAAGTATCGAAGCGGTGGCGAAACACCTCTCAACAGATTTTACGGCTCCTCAAATTGTTCTGTTTTACAACTCCTGTGCTCTCCTTTTCATGCTACCGTGGCTCATGCGCCGCCGTATTCGCAAACCCCGCAAGGTAGAATGGAAACTCTTCACCCTGCGCGCATTTCTCGAATTTTCGGCCTTCACCCTGCTGTTTGCCGCCATTGGCAGCGGGGTACCTCTACCCGTTGTCACCACTCTGGAATTCAGCTCCCCCCTACTCGGCACCGCATTGGCCGTCCTCATTTTCAAGGAACGCTCAGACCTCCACACATGGCTGGCGCTGGCCATAGGGTTTATCGGGGTACTGGTTGTTATTCGCCCCGGTGCCGCAAGCTTTGAAATGACCTCTCTGCTTGTCATGGCGGCAACTTTCTTCTTTGCTGGCTGTAGCATGACCATTAAAGCCCTAAGCCGCACGCAACGTCCTTCCCATATTGCCTTTTTCATGCTCTGGATGACCGCCATCATCGCATTGCCTTTCTCTATCTTCGGGTGGGATATGCAAACCCAGTCACTCGCCATCGTCTGGCATACCCCGGCCTTGCATCAGGTGCCGTGGCTGCTGGTATTGGGCGCTCTGGTGTATGTGGTGCAATTTGCCGTTGGCAAAGCCTTCTCCAAAGCAGATCTGACCGTGGTTCTACCCATCTTTTTCACCGGTATTATCTGGTCTTCAGGCTATGGCTACTTTATTTTCGATGAAACGCTGGACGCCATGACCTTTATCGGCGCCGCTTTTATTATCGCTGCCACCATGTATTCCACCTGGCGAGCAGAAAAACGCCACCGCACCACCCATATCCCACCAGAAAAAACCCTTATTACGGATTCATTAGAAGATTAACCTTTCTGTTCTCTATCTACCACCCACCCGGCTTAGGGAAAAAATATCTGCCACAGGCAAAAAAACGCTTGGAGTGCGCCAAAGCTTTTGCTATACCACTCTTCACCTGAAGCCCACTGTTCCGCGATAGCTCAGTGGTAGAGCAATCGGCTGTTAACCGATCGGTCGTAGGTTCGAATCCT
>CAZIGK010000042.1:0-12236 GCA_964538615.1 uncultured Rickettsiales bacterium
CCCTATGAATTAAACACAAACGGCACTAGCGGGTTTCCGCAAGTGCCGGGGTGTTAAGAAGCCATACAGTCATGGCCGCGACGCTTTTACTGCGTGCAGCTATTACATAACGCCGCCACCCCGACGTAAGCGTACGTAGGGTGACTATATTCATGTCGGCAGAGTCACACTGCCGGACTGTAAGGGGTTCTTAAGCCCCGGAACCGAAGTCCCACTGTTTTTTAGCATAGGCGGGTGGTTTCGTCATGTGGAAGTTGAAACTCGTGTCATTCCGGGCTTGACCCGGAATCCATGGTTGGGCTGGAAGCGCCCTGACGAGAATGCAACGCATGGGGATAGATGGATTCCGGATCGCGGCTTGACGCCTTGTCCGGAATGACAGGGGAGGGTGAGGTGTTGGGGTGGACAAAAACGGCGGCAAGCAGGCCGCCGCCTTTAGCGAACGAAGTGAGAGGGGCTTTAGCCCCGACGCGCAGCGAGGCTAGCAAGCCGAGCGGAGCCAAGGAAAAGCTTCTCGTGGATGCCTGCCTTCGCAGGCATGACGAAGAAAATCTGGAAAGGGCGTGGGACAAGAACGGCGGCAAGCAGGCCGCCGCCTTTAGCGAACGAAGTGAGAGGGGCTTTAGCCCCGACGCGCAGCGAGGCTAGCAAGCCGAGCGGAGCCAAGAAAAAGCCAAAGCCAAAGCTAAAAATAAGAGCCACCCGGCCGTCTGTTCAATGCAATCTCTGTGGCCCTCGTGACAAGGGGGGTGCCGTAAATAACCGGGCGCAGTTGCACTTTACCCGGCCAGGGACAGCTCCCGAAGAGACAGATTATCGGCCCCGGGGATTGTGAACATCGCATCGTACCGGGCAGCATTGCCTATACTACGCGTCTTCTGCGCTCTGCGCAATGGCTTCCAATTGCTCAATGAGTGGTAATAGTGACTGGTGGCATTGCTGGAAAGCGAGGCTACGCTCTTGCTTCAGTTGTTCAGCGGGCTGCTGGCGTTGCAATGTCTCCACCTGTAGTTCCAGTTCTGCGACACGTTCTTTGGCTTCCTGCAATTCATCCGCCACCATCAGAGAGGCGAAAACCAGATATTTTTCATCATTGACGGTGCCAAATTGCTGGCGCATGGCCTGTATTTTCTCATCAATCTGGCGTGCCAGATGGCTCAGGCGGGTCTCCTGCCCGTCATCGCAGGCAACCTGATAGCTGCGGTTGTTCAGGTGAATGGTCAGGGTGGGCATCAGGCAGGTTCCTTCACGGAGTGTGGGGTGGTGGGCTGGCTGGCCTGCTCCCGTGCGGCAATCATGGCTTCCACATCCGCGATGGAGCAATCAACCAGTCCGGAGAGTTCCAGCAGCACATTGCGCAGGCGTTTGACTTCGCTGTCTGAGGCATCCAGTTTATCCTGAAGGAGCTGGTTGGCAGTCTCCAGTTTACGCACTTCGGCTTCCAGTTCGGCCAGTTCCTCCGTATCCTGCATCAGGGGGTTGTCCAGCAGATCCAGTTGCGGGACAAAGCCAGCGGGTGCTTTGTGTGCCAATGCTTCAACGGCTTGCTGCAGGCGCGGTACCAGATGTTGCAGGCGGTGAAGGGTTTGCTGCCATTCCGGAGGAGTGGGGGGTGCGCTGTGGGTCATCGTTCTTGTTCCTCTCGCCTTCGCTGATCGTGCCGTGGGGCAGGAATACTACCCCCCACATTAAGTGACGGCTTCGGGAAATGCTACTGTATTTTGGAGGGCGCTGCAGCAACGCCAGAAAAGCTGACGGGCGGGATATGGGCGTGGTTGCCAGTGGTTAGAAACTGCGGTAAGAACAAGCCACATGTTGTTCCCAATCCTCCCCCCTTGTGTAACTGAGAGTACCTCTGTCATGACCGCCACCGCTTCCTGCCCCGCCCTGCACCATGTGACCCACCAGCAAATGGCCAATGCCATTCGCGCACTGAGTATGGATGCGGTGGAAAAAGCCAAGTCGGGGCATCCCGGTATGCCGATGGGCATGGCAGATGTGGCAACGGTGTTGTTTACCCAATTTATGCAGGTGGATGTGCATCACCCGCGTTGGCCGGATCGTGACCGTTTTATTTTGTCTGCCGGGCATGGTTCTATGTTGCATTATGCCCTGAACTATTTGTTGGGCTATCCGGATATGACGCTGGAGGAGCTGAAAAACTTCCGTCAATGGGGTGCAAAGACAGCGGGTCACCCGGAATATGGCCATGCGGAAGGCATTGAAACGACGACTGGCCCGCTGGGTCAGGGCATCGCCAATGCGGTGGGTATGGCACTGGCAGAGCGCATGTTGAATGCCCGTTTTGGTGATGCACTGGTGAAGCATTTTACCTATGTCATTGCAGGCGATGGCTGCCTGATGGAGGGCATTAGTCAGGAGGCGATTACGCTGGCAGGCCATTGGAAACTGAGCCAGATGATTGTGCTGTGGGATGACAATGGCATTTGTATTGATGGCGCGGTATCGCTGGCATCCTCTGAAGATCAATTGAAGCGTTTTGAAGCGGCTGGCTGGGATGTGCAGGCGATTGATGGCCATGATCCGGAGGCGATTGCGGCGGCGATTGCGAAGGCGCAAACCACCGCCACCCCATCCTTAATTGCGTGCAAAACCACCATTGCCTATGGTGCACCGACCAAGGCGGGTTCTGAGAAATCGCATGGTTCTCCGCTGGGAGCAGAGGAAATTGCCGGTACACGTTCTGCGCTGGGTTGGGACTATGCCCCATTTGAGATTCCCGATGCGGTTGTGAAAGCGTGGCGGCAGGCGGCAGAGCGCGGCTGCAACGCCTATAAAGCATGGCAGGCGCGGTTGAATGCGGCTCCTGCGGAGGTACGCGATGCGTTTGAAGCGCATATGTCCGGTGATTTGCCGGGCGATTGGCAGGCGGCACTGCGCACGTTTAAACAGCAAATGGTGACGGAACAGCCCAAACTGGCGACTCGTCAGGCATCTGGCAAGGTGCTGGAGGTGCTAACAGAACAATTACCTGAATTGATTGGTGGCTCGGCGGATTTGACAGGCTCTGTCAACACCCGCACCCCGGCACTGGGTAAAGCGGTGACCGCAGAGGATTTTTCTGGCCGTTTCATTCATTGGGGGATACGGGAACACGGCATGGCGGCTGCCATGAACGGTATGGCGCTGCATGGCGGTTTTGTCCCCTATTCCGGCACCTTCATGGTGTTTACGGATTATTGCAAACCGGCGATTCGCCTGTCTGCCCTGATGCAGCAGCGGGTGATTTATGTCATGACCCATGATTCGATTGGACTGGGTGAAGATGGACCAACCCACCAGCCAATTGAGCATTTGGCGGCGTTGCGTGCCGTGCCGAACCTGTTGCTATTCCGTCCGGCAGATGTGGTTGAAACCGCCGAAGCCTGGGAACTGGCATTAGCGCATAAGGAAATGCCATCGGTGCTTTCGTTAACCCGTCAGGCATTGCCTCACTTGCGCAAGGATGCGAGCGTGAACCAGACGGCGCGGGGTGGTTATATTCTCTCCCCCGCGAAGAGCAAAGCACAGGCGGTGTTAATGGCCACTGGCTCCGAGGTTCATTTGGCGATGCAGGCACAGGAAACGCTGTGGCAGCAGGGGGTGGATGTACAGGTGGTTTCGCTGCCTTGTACGCAATTATTTGATGCGCAACCGAAAGCGTACCGCGATGAGGTGATTCCGCCAGCCTTGCCTGCGGTGGCGATGGAAGCGGCGATTGGCTTCGGCTGGGAACGGTATATTGGCCGTGACGGAGTGTTTATTGGCATGAAAGGCTTTGGGGCATCCGCACCGGCGGAAGAATTGTACCAGCAATTTGGCATTACCGCCGATGCTGCGGTGAAAGCAGTGCAGGGTTTGTTGAAATAGCCACGGTCACAGGTAACAGCAGGAGAGCAGGTCATGGCAAAAGTACGGATTGCGGTGAATGGTTTGGGGCGCATTGGCCGCTGTGTGGTACGGGCGTTATCGGAATACCCGCGGGATGATGTGGAGCTGGTGGCATTGAATGGCCCGGCGCCGGTGGCGACTCACCTGCAACTATTGAAATATGACTCGGTGCATGGGCGCTTTCCGGGGGATATTCGGGCCGAGGGAGAGAATCTGGTCATCCATGGACGGGAAATACCCGTCTACCATGAGCGTGAACCGGAAAAATTGCCGTGGAAAAGCCTGAAGGTGGATGTGGTGCTGGAATGTACGGGCAAGTTCAATACCCGTGCGGATTCTGCGAGACATTTGGCGGCAGGGGCGAAACGGGTACTGGTGTCTGCTCCGGTAGCAGATGCGGATGCGACCCTTGTGCATGGGGTGAATAATGCCGCTCTGAAAGAGGAGCATACGGTCATTTCTGTGGGGTCGTGCACCACCAACTGTCTGGCTCCGGTGGCAGATGTGCTGCACAAGGCCGTAGGCATTGAGCATGGATTTATGACCACCATTCATGCCTACACGGGGGATCAGAACCATGTGGATGGCTCGCATAAGGATTTACGCCGTGCGCGCGCCTGTGCCGTGTCTATGGTGCCAACCTCAACGGGGGCAGCCAAGGCGATTGGTCTGGTGTTGCCAGAGCTGAAAGGGCGGCTGGATGGTGTGGCGGTGCGGGTGCCGGTGCCGAATGTATCCATGGTGGATTTGACCTTCCGCGCTGCGAGGGACACCACGAACGAGGAGATTCACGCAGCTATCCGTGATGCGGTGGCGGGTAGCCATAAAGCTGTGCTGGATGCGACCGATGAGCCGCTGGTTTCCATTGATTTCAATCACCACCCCGCCAGCAGTATTTTTGATTATAGCCAAACTTTTGTGGTGGACGGGCGTATGGTGCGCGTGTGCAGTTGGTATGACAATGAGTGGGGTTTTTCCTGCCGGATGCTGGATGTGGCGGCAACACTGTAGAAGGCCGGCTCTTCACCCCGATACCTACCGACCCAATCGTCATTGCGTGCTTTTGCACGGGGAGTGCCAGTGCTTTTAGGCTGCTATTGGCCGCGTGATTTTCCCGAATAGGCTCTGGGTGCGCTACCCGGAGAGGTTTATTCAGCACTTTCGGGAAGACTCCCGGTGTCCTGTCAGCGTTGAGAAGAGTGTCCGTTGACAAAAGCGTGTGGGCAGAAGCCTATGTAAGCGATGCCTATATCTTCCCATAACCCTACGGATAATACTGCCCAAAACGCCAGCATTTAATGATTGGCGGGTATTGTGCCCAGACTTAGTGTTCTCTAACGAAGAAAGGCGACCCACTGGGTCGCCTTTCCGTAAGTCGTTCTGTTTTCTAATCAGATTAGAAAGACAGCTCGGTACCCACCAGTACTACCGTACCGTCGCGGGTTACAGCACCTTCGTATTCGAAGAAGCTTACTTCTACGTATGGTACCAGACCAGGAGCCAGGGTGTAGTCAGCGCCCAGAGATACGTTCTGGAATTCGTTGTCTACAGCAGCAGCTTGCTCAACGGTGCTGTTCAGGTAGCTAACAGATACGCCGAACGGACCGGTTTCGTAACCAGCGCCCAGAGTCCAGAAGTCAGCATCAGAGCCGTCAACACGCAGAGACTCTTCCTGAGAACCGTAAGAACCGCCAACGGTGAAGCCTTGGTAACCCAGGCTCAGACCCAGAGCGTAACCAGCGAGGTCGTTGGTGGTGCCAACGATTGCTGGATCTTCAGACTCACCGATTTCACCGGTAGCAGAAGCAGCAACAGATACGCCAGAGAACTCACCCGTGTAGTTTACACCACCCTGTACGATGTTTTCAGCGTTGAATGCACTGTTACCAGAGGTACCCAGAGCAGCGCGCTGGTCACCAGAATCTGGCACGTAAGACAGACCCAGTTGGAAGCCTTCTACGCGTGGGGTGTAGTAGGTGATTTTGATAGCATCTTCAGCATCGCCACGAGCGTTGATACCAGCATCCAGACGCAGGTCAGGAGAGATAACGTAGTTAGCGTTACCAGCGCCAGCACCAGCTGGATCAGCGAAGAAGAAGAAGTCACCGTCGATGCCGCCGGTCGCACGAGCGAAGGTAGAAGCATCTACTTTCAGGGTTTTGGTCACACCGAAGTTAGAACCCATTTCTACGCGACCCCAGTCACCTTGCAGGTAGGTGAAGGTTTTGTCAGCGTTGGTGCCTTCGCCGTAACGATCATCAACAACATCAGCTTCCAGCTCGATAACAGCACCGTAGCCCAGACCAGCATCAGAAACGCCGTCTACAGATACGCGCAGCTCGGTGTCATTGCGGAACCCGCCTTCACCGTCTGGTTGACCAACAGCAGTTGGATCGTAATCAGCCCAACCAGCTTGGAAGTCGATGTAACCACCGATGGTTACTTTAGGGGTTTCTGCAGAAGCGGCAGAAGCTACCAGAGCAGCGCCTACCAGAGCAGAAGTTGCAAGAAGAAACTTTTTCATGTTTCCAACCTTTATGTTTAGCATTGTGCAAGTTTACCAGAACGCGAACATCGCGCTTTGTTGTTTAAGCAATTAGCCCGTGCAGCCCCCCCTTGCAAGCACTCGATGCAAGATGATACGGCTTGGGGGAGGTTTTTCACCCTCGCTGTGGCAGATGTGCAACAGGCGTTAAGAACTTATAAAGACTTAAACCCGCGATACCTGCAACCGGTAAGGAGCGGCAGCGGGCAAGGGTCTTTTCGTTCAGGCCACCGAGAGCCACCAGCTTTTTGCGTGCTGCGGGCGGGGCTGCCTGTAACAGGCGCAAAAAGTGCCATCTGCCGAGGGGTTGTTTCTCTGTGCCGCTGGGGGTGGCAAACAGCGGAGAGAGCAAAATCACCTCTGCCCCTGCCGCATGTGCCCGTAGAATGGCGGGCAGGGAATGGGCAGCAGCGGAAAAACCTGCCTCTGTTGCGACAGGTCGCCGCAGGGGGCGGCGTTGCAGTCGGAACTGTGGCAGGTGGCGGTGGCGTGTCAGGGTGGCGGGAAGAGAGGGAGCCTCCGCGACATACAGGCGCATGCCACGGCGTTTAGCCAGACGCGCCATACAAAGAAGATGGTGTGGGCGGTTGGGAGTGTCATAATCCCGCAGGATGACGCGCATGCCGTGCGGCAGGCGGTTGAGCAGTGCTTCGGTAGGGTGGCGGGTATCATCTGTGATGGCGAACATGCCCCAATGTGCAGGCAGGCTTGCGGTATGCAGCCTGCGCAGGTAACATGCGCGGCGCGTAATGCCGCGCCTGCCTAGCTTGCCCTGAAACCGCCGGGAATGATATGTCATGACTGTTTTATCTCCGATACCTGCTTCTGTGCATTCAGACTGTTCTGTAGCAGAGGCCTTGCGGGAAGTGCAGCAAAAGATTGCCCGTGCCCGCAGGCAGGCTTTGCAACCATTGCCGGGGGCTACGACCCTGATTGCGGTCAGCAAGCAGCAGCCGCTGGAAAAAATACGGGCAGCGATTGCGGCCGGACACGTGGATTTTGGAGAAAATTATGTGCAGGCCGCCTACGAGCATTGGCCTGCGCTGAAGCAGGAGTTTCCCCATGTGCGGCTGCATATGATTGGGCATTTACAAAGCAATAAGGCCAAAGAAGCATTGGCATTGTTTGATGTTATTCACACGTTGGCTAGTCCTTCATTGGTACAAAAACTGGGGCAGTGGAAGCAGCAGACCGGCAGGCAGCCAGAGTTGCTGGTGCAGGTCAATACGGGGGAGGAAGTACAAAAATCAGGTGTTTCGCCGCTGGTATTGCCAGCGTTTCTGCATATTTGCCGGGATGCGGGGCTGGATATTGCCGGGTTGATGTGTATTCCCCCGGAGCAGGACGATCCCCGCCTGCATTTTGCCCTGTTACAGCAATTAGCCGCCCATGATAGTCTGACAACCCTGAGTATGGGCATGAGCGGAGACTATGAACATGCCGCCCGTATGGGGGCTGGCTATGTACGGGTAGGCTCGGCCATTTTTGGAGCGCGCCCCGCACGAACGTAGCACAAAGTGCCTTATCAAAGGCACCACAGGCGGTTTACATATGGCGCAAGCCCACCCGTAAGTAGGCATAGCCTGTGACCAGTGTGAGCAGGGCGGCTGCCCACAGCAGCAAATTGCCGTAATAGGTGATGGTTGCGTCCCACACGGGCAGGCCACCTGCCAGCAGCAGTAAGAACAACGCCAGCATTTGTACCGCAGTTTTCATTTTGGCCAGACTGGAGACAGGCACGCTGACATTAAACTCCGCCAGATATTCTCGCAGACCGGAGACCAGAATCTCCCGGCAGAGAATGGCCAAAGCGGGAATAATGTGGGCGCGGTCTGCATGGATGAGCAATAAAATAGCGGTAGCGACCAATAATTTATCCGCAATAGGATCCAGAAAACGCCCCAGTTTAGACTGGGCAGACCATGCCCGCGCCAGATAGCCGTCAAAAAAATCGGTCACGGAAGCACCGGCAAACAGCCCGGCCATGAGCCAAAAATGCCATGTGCCGTGCATGTAAAATGCTACCACCAGCCCCGGAATGGCCAGAATACGGCTGAGCGTCAGAATATTGGGAATGGATTGGCGCATAGAAACCGTGGCGGAAAAGGCGGGGGGAAACCAGAGATGTGAAGAGGTAGTCGCGTCTTTGCTGTTGCATTGGCTGCTGGCTACTGTAGCGTCTGACCCGGCGGATGCAAGGAGCATTTTTGCCTGCGCCGCAGCAAAGGGGTTTTTGAGAAAGCACGGGGTTTATCCGCAATGTTTACCGGCATTATTACTGCAATAGGGCGCGTTTTGCAACGCATGGAGGCGGGTGACACGCAGTGGCGTATTGCGTGTCCCTGGCCGCCGGAAGCCTTGCAGACGGGGGAATCCATTGCCTGTAGCGGGGTATGCCTGACCGTGACCGATGCGGGAACAACGGAGGCAGGGGAGCATTGGTTTGCGGTGGAGACATCCGCCGAGACGCTGGCCTGCACCACGCTGGGGCAGTGGCAGCCGGGGACAGAGGTGAATCTGGAGCGGGCCTTGGCCGTTGGTGACCGTTTAGGGGGGCATTATGTCACCGGGCATGTGGATGGGTTGGCGACATTACAGCGCATCACACCTGAGGGAGATTCGCATCGCTTGTGGCTGCAAGCCCCCCGTGAGTTGGCAAGATATATTGCACGCAAAGGATCGGTGACGCTGGATGGCGTATCCCTGACGGTGAATGAGGTGGAGGGGATGGGCTTTGGCGTCAATATCATTCCGCATACATGGCAGCATACAACGCTACAGCAGCGCAAGGTTGGGGATGTGCTGAATCTGGAAATGGATATTCTGGCGCGTTATGTGGAGCGTCTGCATAGCGAGCAGCGGGATGCAGGAGATATTTAAATATTTTGTCTCGCAACCCAATGTCCTTTTCACTTGTTCATCGTGTCTATTTGGCTAACATCGCGGCGTAATGTTTCATCCTGATGCAGTAAGTATGCTCTCATGACCCAGCCGCAACTTTCCCCGATTGAAGATATTATTGATGATGCGCGCAATGGCCGCATGTTTATTCTGGTGGATGATGAAGACAGGGAAAATGAAGGGGATCTGGTGATTCCCGCGCAGATGGCTACCCCGCAGGCGATTAATTTCATGGCGAAATATGGCCGGGGATTGATTTGTCTGGCGCTATCGCAGATGCGGGTGCAGCAACTGCGCCTGCCGCTGATGTCGCCGCATAATCAAAGCCGTCATCAGACAGCTTTCACGGTCTCCATTGAGGCGAAAGAGGGCATTACGACCGGTATTTCCGCCCCAGACCGGGCACGTACCATCGCGGTGGCCATTGACCCGAACAAAGGGGCAGAGGATATAGCCACGCCGGGGCATGTGTTCCCCTTAGCCGCAAAGGATGGGGGGGTATTGGTGCGTACCGGCCATACGGAAGCGGCGGTGGATGTCGCACGATTGGCTGGCCTGAACCCGGCGGGTGTGATTTGTGAAATCATGAAAGACGATGGTACCATGGCACGCATGCCTGATCTGCTGCCATTTGCCGCCCAGCACGGGTTGAAGATTGCCACCATCGCGGATTTAATTGCTTACCGGCTGCGTTATGACCGCTTGGTGCAGCGGGTGACGGAAGGCGTGTTTTCCAGCCGGTTTGGTGGGGAGTTTCAGTTGATTGTGTATCAGGCATTGCCTGGTGAAGTGGAGCATGTGGCGCTGGTGAAGGGGGATATTACCCCGGACGAACCGCTACTGGTGCGCATGCACGCACTGCAATTGTTACAGGATGTGTTGGGCGGGCATTTATTCAGCCCCGGAGATGAAATTGAACGCTCGTTACGTGCTATTGAGGCGGCTGGCAAGGGTATTCTGGTGCTGTTGCGGGAAAATAACCGTACCCCGGTGGCGGATATGCTGAACAGCGCCAGTCAGCCGCGTCCCAAAGCGCCAGCGGATCCACATTTGCGGGATTATGGTATTGGCGCACAGATTCTGCTGGATTTGGGGGTGCGTCAGATGACCCTGCTGACCAATTCCAAGCCGCAGGTGGTTGCGCTGGAAGGCTATGGCCTGAAAATTTGTGGTCACCAACCCTTGAGCGAGTAAATACCCATGGCACATTTGTTAATTGTTGAAGCCCGTTTTTATACCCATTTGGCGGATATGCTGGCAGAAGGTGCCGTAGCGGCGCTGACCAAGGCCGGACATACGTTTGAGCGCGTGACCGTACCCGGTGCGCTGGAAATACCCGGCGTGATTGCCGCCGCCGCCCAGCACCAGCGTTTTGATGCGTATGTTGCGTTGGGGTGTGTGATTCGGGGGGAGACGTACCATTTTGAAATTGTCTGCAATGAATCCGCCCGTGGGATTATGGATTTGACAACGCGTGACCATTTGGCAATCGGTAATGGCATATTGACCGTGGAAGACGAAGCACAGGCCGTGGTGCGCGCTGACCCGAAACAAAAAAACAAAGGTGCGGATGCGGCGCAGGCGGCGCTGGCTGTGCTGGCGTTGCGGCGACAGTGGGCGCGTTAGGGATAGGTTCCGGGGGCGTATCTGTCACGAGAGGTTGAGGGCTTATAACGGGGTGGGCGAAACCACCTCACGGGATGCACGTTTTGCGGCGATATGCCGTTCAAAAGCTTTCAGGCGTTTATAGATTGAAATGAGTTCCACAATGGTGCTCCAGCTATGCACCAGATACTGGAACGAATATTCCACCCGTTGAAATGCCCGTACAATCTGCTGCATAACGCCCAATGTTATGCCGGCGGTGACAATGGTGGGGCCAAGCGCGATATAAGGAATGACCACGCTGGCTTGCAGGTAACTCCATTTCACGACATCAAAATACAGATAATGAAAGAACAGCCGAAAATAATTGCCGCGTACCGCCTGAAAATACGTATCAGCCTGCGTGGGGCTAAGGGATTGTGGCGTATCTTCCGCATAGACCAGTGCCTTGCGGTAGGCGGCCTCCACCTTTTGATTGTCAAACTCCAGGCCCGGCAGTTTGATGCCAGCCAGCGCCAGTGCACTGGTGCCCAAAATGGCAGAAAACAATGCCACAAAGACCAGCGCATGGGGGACATCCCCCACCCATGGTAAGGTTTTGACGTGGGCGGATAATTGCCAGAGGATAGGCAAAAATGCCAGCAACGTGAGCAGGCTTTGCAGCAGGTTGACGCCTAGCCCCTGCATAATGTGAGCGAAGCGCATGGTATCTTCCTGCACCCGTTGGGCGGCGCCTTCGATGGCGTGAATCTCTGCCCATTGCCGGATATAGCCGTCATTCAGCGCAGTACGCCAGCGAAAGACGTAATGCCGGATGAAAAACTCCAGAAACACGGCCAGACCAATATAGATCAGAGCAATGCTGGCAAATTGCAGCATGGTGCCCAAAAACTGCTCGAAGGTAATGGCGCCCGGTGTGGTGAGTGCTTCCTGTACCTGATTGTAAAACGTGCCGAACCATGCGTTGATGCGTACATCTAACTGCACTTTGCCTGCTGTGACCAGCGCGATGAGCGCACTGCCACCCCATGCCCACCAGCGCCAATGAGGAGAGAGAAAAAAACGACTGAACATATGGGGCGCCCGCTTTCCGTAATCATGATGCTGCTGGCAATGAACATGATGGAACTGTACGGAAGGTGCAAGGGGCAAGACGTGAGGACAGGAGTCCGAACCCTTTAGCGAGTGAAACCAAGGAAAGGCTATGCGAGGGACAAGAAGCGAGCACAGTAGTGCGAGCCTTTAGCGAGTGAAACGAGAGGGGCTTCAGCCCCGACGCGCAGCGAGGCTAGCA
>CAZIGK010000043.1:0-12021 GCA_964538615.1 uncultured Rickettsiales bacterium
ATGGCCGCGACGCTTTTACTGCGTGCAGCTATTACATAACGCCGCCACCCCGACGTAAGCGTACGTAGGGTGACTAATATTCATGTCGGCAGAGTCACACTGCCGCCTTACGAGAGGTTTTCTAGGCCCCGGAACGGATGTTCCACTGCATTTGTAGCATGCGTTGGCGATTTCGTCATGTGGAAGTTTGGGTGCGCGGGGTGAGGCTAGTAAGCCGAATGGAGCCAAGGGAAGGTTTCCCGTGGATGCCTGCCTACGCAGGCATGACGGGGATTGATGACCCATGCGAGGGATAAGAAGTGAGGACAGTAGTCCGAACCCTTTAGCGAACGAAGTGAGAGGGGCTTTAGCCCCGACGCGTAGCGAGGCTAGTAAGCCGAGCGAAGCCAAAGGAAGGTTTCCCGTGGATGCCTGCCTGCGCAGGCATGACGACATGTATCCTCCCGTTAGAGGGACAAGAAGTGAGGACAGGAGTCCGAACCCTTTAGCGAACGCAGTGAGAGGCACGCAGTGCCGACGCGCAGCGAGGCTAGCAAGCCGAGCGAAGCCAAGGAACAATTTTTGCGGGGGAGGCAAGAACGGCGGCCACTAGGCCGCCGCCCCTGCATCCTATGGCGTTAGGAAAAAAAACTATGCCGCCAGATGGATGGGTTCTTCCTGCCAATGGCGCACCAGTTGGTCGTAGTCCGCAATGAGTTGGCGGGTGATGGGGCCAACGGTGAAGCGGTGGGCGTCAATGCTTTGCACGGGTTTTACCTCGGCGGCGGTACCGGTGAGGAAGACTTCTTGCGCGTTGGCCAGTTCTTCTGGTTTGATATGTCGCTCAATGAGGGTGTAACCGCGTTTGCGTGCCAGTTCCATGACGGTGCGGCGGGTAATGCCATCCAAGAAGCAATCCGGCGTTGGGGTGTGAATTTCGCCATTGATGACGAGGAAAATGTTGGCACCGGTTGCTTCCGCGATATAGCCACGGTAGTCCAGCATCAGGGCTTCCTGATAGCCTTCCCGCTCTACCTGATGTTTGCTCATGGTGCAGATCATGTAGAGGCCAGCGGCTTTGCTGGCCGTGGGGGCGGTATCCGGTGCAGGGCGGCGCCAGGTTGCGGTTTTCATGGTGATACCTTTTTCCAGCATCTCCGGGGTCATGTAGTGCGGCCAGACCCACGTGGCAATGGCGACATGGGTGGTGGCATGCTGAGCGGAAATGGCCATCATTTCACTGCCACGGAATGCCACGGGGCGGATATAACCATCTACGATGTTATTGGCTCTTACCACTTCGTTGGTGGCTGCCATGATTTCATCCACACTGTAGGGGATGGTGAAATCCAGTAGTTCGGCAGATTTTTTGAAACGTTCCGCATGCTCGCGGTTTTTGAAGACAACGCCATTGTAGGCGCGCACCCCTTCAAAGACGCTGCTGGCGTAATGCAGGCCGTGGTTGAGGATGTGGGTTTTGGCATCCTGCCAGTCTACCAGTTGGCCATCTACCCAGATGGTACCTTGACGTTTATCGAACGGGATGATGTCTGCCATGGGAGGAATATCCTTACGCCGGAGTATGATTGAAGGTGCAAAGGATAGCAAACCGAAACCCTTGTGGGCAAGTGCGAAAGATTCATGGGAGGCGAAGAATCTCAACGCAGGGAGATGACCGAGAGCTGGCGGCCATAATCCCGCTCCCGGTGGTGGGTGGTGCGGCGGAAGCTGAAAAAGCGGTGGGCTTCCGTGTAGGTATCATTCGGCAGGGTTTGCACATGGCGAATGCCTGCCTGTTGTAGCTGCTGTGCCACAAACGCTTTCAGGTTGAACTGGTAGCGTCCGGATGCATTGGGGAGGAAAAACGCCGCGTTATCGGGGTGTCTGGTCAAAAAACGTTGGTGGAAGACGGCATCTACTTCGTAGGAGCGTTGTTCGATACAGGGACCAATGGCGGCACGGATGCGGTGTGGGTTGGCGCCCAGCGCGACCATGGCTTGCAGGGTGTTAGGCACAATGCCATGGAACGCCCCTTGCCAGCCCGCATGGGCGGCACCGATGATGCGTGCGGTTGCATCCATGAACAGGATGGGGGCGCAATCGGCGGTGAGGATGCCAATACCGACCTGCGGTAATGCGCAGGCAAAGCCATCCGCCGGGTGGTGCCGGTAGTGGGAGAGATCGTCTTCCCGCTGGAGGGTCACCACGCGGTTGCCATGGATTTGTTTCAGGGTGAGCAGGCGGTCATGGGGAATGCCCAGATGCTCTGCCACCAGTGCCCGGTTGCGCTGCACGGCGGCCGGAGAATCCGAGGATGCGAGGGCGCAATTCAGGCTATCAAACAGGCCGCCACTCACGCCGCCCAGACGTCCGTAGAACGCATGACGAACATGAGGGGAATATAAACTATCGGCAGTGAGGTGGAACATGGGAAGCCTTCTTGTTACTAGGTCATATCACGGGAGGAGGAAGAAATGCGCTATGGGCAACCATCACCTTGAATAATTCGCCCATATGTTCCGGTGAGACGAGGCGGGCGAAGGCTTGTGCCAGTGTCAGTTGATGTTCCGGATGATGGCGACCCAGAGTTTCCATGCGTTGTTGCAGGCCATGGGTTAGCAGAAAATGGCTTTGGGTCAGGATAGGTTCTACACGGGCGCCATGTTGCTGCAGGGTGGCGCTGAGGCGGGCAAAATCTACATGCGTGGTGAGGTCTGCTTCCCCGATATGGTGTAGCGGATGGCACGGTTGGTGACGGTACAGGGCTTGCAAGCTATCTCCCTGACCGCTCCGGTACCCGTAGTCAATGCATAAAGCGGTGAGTGGGTACTGGGTGCTGTGCGCCGCCAATGCCTGTAAAAGCTGATGCGCGAGGGGGCAATATTCGTATATCTGGCCGGGAGAGGTATCGGTTGGGGCGAGGGGAGGGGTCTGCGGGTGGGGATGCCACTGCCAGCGGAAAGGGAGAGGATCCGCCGGGCTGTCATTGGCGGCGACGTAACATTCTTCCCAGCCATGCAGGGTTTGACGGAATTGGCGGATGGGCAGCGCATCCAGAAACTCATTGGCGACAAGGATTGTCGGGGAGGGGGGCAGCGGCAGGCAATCCGACTGCCAGAGGATCGGGCAGGGGGCATCGGTCAGGGCTTGCCGCTGTTCCTGTTGCAGGGTGGGAGAGGTATCCACCAACTGTACCTCCATGCCGGAGAGTAGTGCCGGTAGCGCCCGCTGCAACTGACTAAGGCTGCGCAGGATATCCCGCATCAGGGTGCCGCGTCCTGGCCCCCATTCTACCAGTACCCAACGGCTGGGGCTGCCCATCTGCTGCCAGCGATGGGCAACCCATGCGCCGATGACCTCTCCGAAGGCTTGATGGACTTCTGGTGCGGTGGTGAAATCGCCTAGCCTTCCCAGCGGTTGGCGGGTGGTATAATAGCCATATTCCGGATCCGTCAGGCAGGCCTGCATAAAGGCATCCAGCCGCAGGGGAGCGCCGGAGGTGCTGATATGCTGCAAAAGCTGCTGTGCGAGGGGGGTGAGAGCCATGGTTACGGGAGGTTCTGGTGGTGGCGGCTGCGCATGACCAGCCATAGCCCGAAAGCGAACATAGGCAGGCTGAGAATTTGGCCATAGGTGATGCCAAAGGCGAGGAAGCCGATATGGGCATCCGGTTCGCGGAAGCATTCTCCCGTGATGCGCGCCAGCGCATAGCCGCTGAGGAACAGACCGGAAAGCAGGCCTTCTCTTCGGTACAGACCTTTGCGATCCAGTCCATACAGTAACAGAAACAGCACCAGCCCTTCCAGCGCCGCTTCATAGAGTTGGCTGGGGTGACGCGGTAGTTGCGCAGGATCGGTCGGGAAAAGCATGGCCCAGGGGACATCGGTCGGGCGGCCGTATAGTTCCTGATTCACAAAATTGGCGATACGCCCAAGCCCCAGACCTATGGGAGTAACCAGTGCTACGCGATCCATGATAGGATAGAAGCGGAGTTTTTGATGCCTGCAGAAGCCCAAAGTGGCAAAAATGGCTCCCAGCATGCCGCCGTGGAACGACATGCCACCTTCCCATAGCATGAGCGCCTCCAGAGGATGGCTGGCGTAATAGGCAGGGTGATAGAACAGGACATAGCCAAACCGTCCCCCCAGTACAACGCCAAGCACCACCCAGGTCAGAAGGTCATCCAACTGCTGGCGGGTCATGGGTTGGGGAGTGCGGTTCAGGCGGCGGGAAACCAGCCACCAGCCTAAGGCAAAGCCACCGATATAGGCCAGAGAATACCAGCGAATGGCTACGGGGCCCAGTTGCAGGGCTATGGGATCGAAGGTGGGTAGAACGAGCAGGCTGGCTAGAAATGGAAACATGCAGTCAGTGACCTCTGAAGAGCAATGGAAGCCGGGTGGCACCCCATGCGATGAATGGAAATGAGGATTGACGACTAGCTTTAAAGGGCATTAGATGCGAAGGCAATAGGCGGTGCGGTTTTCCTGCTGGGAGAAAACCAGAAATGCCGATGGTGTTAACAACATGGAGAGTGCCATGTCAGGCAATCGTCAACAATGGCTGGAAGATATGACCCGGATGATGGGAGGCGTGCTGCAAAGCGCCGGTGCGGTGCGGCAGGAAGCCGATGCCGTGGTGCGTGATATGCTGATGCTGGCTCTGCAAAAAGCCGAGGTGGTGAGCCGCGAGGAGTTGGAAATGTTGAAAGATCAGCTTCGCGTGCTGGAAGGACGGCTGGCCGCGTTGGAGGCTGAACGTGCGGCTCCGGTTGAACCTGAGGGAACGGTGGTAAAAAACCCGGCAGCAAAGCCTGCAAAGTCTGCGCAAAAGATGAGCAAAAAAGCCTAGCTTTTTGATGTTTTTTTTGTTAGTTTGCGCCCCTTATTCAGCCCAAAAAGCAAAAGGCTTTGGGGTCAAGCATGAAAGGCAAGCGCCATGAAAACCATTATTCTGCCCAAACTGCGCGGCGATATGAACCCGCTGGATGCCGTGGAGCAGGTGGCTTTTTCCCGCGAGTGGGCCTATGACCGCACCTGCGAGCATGAACTGGTGGCAGAGATGTTCTGTCAGTGGACGGATTTGCGCCTGTGGGCAAGCTGGCGGCCAGAGCTGGGTTGTTTGCTGGTATCCTGCAATTATGGGGTGAAAGTGCCTGCGGCGATACGGGAGAGAGTGTACGCCCTGATGGCGCTGGTAAACGAGCGCCTGTGGATGGGGCATTTTGATCTGGTACATGACGAAGATTTTATCAGTTACCGTTACACATTGATGGTGGATGCATCCTGCGAAAATGTGCAGGAAATGGTGGAAGCCGTGGTGGATAATGCGCAGAAGGAATGTGAGCGGTTTTTCCCTGCGTTGCAGTCTGTTCTGTGGGGGAACAAGACGGCCATGGAAGCGCTGGAAGTGGCCATGTTTGAGACGGCGGGCGAAGCGTAAAGCCTATTGTCCGTTTCATTGAAAAGACGTCATGGATCGTGCTGGCCGCGGCTGTGGTTATTGAGCGCGTTTTGCAAGATGTGGTTTTCTGGGATGCGCTGACGCGTCTGATGCCTGCTACCAACAATGAGGTGATGGGATGGTAAACGGTTCACAAACAATACATCGGCTGGCGATGGTAGGTTGCGGTAACATGGGGCAGGCGCTGGCGGAAGGCTGGTTGCGGCGCGTGCCGCTGGAGCAGATGTGGGTTGTGAAGCCGACCGCCAAAGGATTGCCGCAGGATACACGGGTGCGGCATGTGACGGATGTGGCAAAGGTGCCGGAAGGATGCCAGCCAGAGGTGGTGGTATGGGCGGTGAAACCCTATTTATTTGCGGAATTGATGCCACAATGCCCTGCGCATTGGCGCGGGGCGCTGCATGTGTCTGTCGCGGCGGGGGTGACGGTTGCGCAGATGCACGCATGGTTGGGTAAGGAGGTGGCTGTGGTGCGCAGCATGCCCAATACACCGTCCCGCATTGGGCAGGGGATGACCGCCCTGTTTGCCGGAGAGCATGTGACGGTGGAGCAGCGTGAACAGGTGGAACGCCTGATGCAGGCCGTGGGGCAGGTGTTATGGTTACAGCAGGAAGCGCAAATGCATGCGTTTATTGCGCTGGCGGGTAGTGCGCCCGCATTCTGGTTTTACCTGTTGCAAGTGGCGACAGAGTTGGGGGTGGAGGCTGGTATACCGGCGGATATGGCGATGCAGGCAGCGTTGCAGGGTATGCAGGGATCCGTGGCTTTGGTGGAAGCATCACGGCAGGAAGTGGGGCAGGACGTTGCCCAAATGTCCGGCCTGCAGATGATGGTACGGTTGCGTGAGCAGGTGACCAGCCCGAACGGGACGACGGCGGCAGGCCTGCGTGTGTGGATGGGAGATGAGAATGGTTCGAGCGGGCTGAAGCCGTTGTTGCGGGAGGTCTTTGCCGCGACCATGGCGCGATCTCGTGAGTTGGCGGGGGAGTCGCTTTGAGGCGATGACAGCACGGCAACCATCGTCCCCAATTGGGGACAACGCGCAAATGGGCGCAGGATTCGCCTTGAAGCGAGGCTAAGGTTGCATCATCCCTGAGCCTTGAAGGGGGGCATATGCTATGTGCCTGCGCTTCCGGCTTGCATGTACGCGTACGTACACTGGAGTTTCCGCTCCTCAGACAGGGCCATTTGGGATGCGTTTTGCATCACGCGATTACACGATTTAGCCGTAACGACCGGTGATGTAATCTTGCGTTTGTTTCAGCTTTGGCTGGTGGAAAATTTGCTGGGTGGTGCCGAACTCGACCACGTGCCCAAGATGGAAGAACGCCGTTTTTTGTGAAACCCGCGCCGCCTGTTGCATGGAATGGGTGACAATGACAATGGTATAATGCTGTTGCAGTTCGCGCATCAGTTCTTCAATTTTAGCCGTGGCGATGGGATCCAGAGCAGAGCAGGGTTCATCCATCAGAATAATTTGCGGGGCGATGGCAATGGTGCGGGCAATACACAGGCGTTGCTGTTGCCCACCGGATAAACCCGTGGCCGGTTTACTTAAAACATCTTTAACTTCGCTCCAGAGGCCGACTTTTTTCAGGCAATCTTCTACCAGTTCATCCATATCCGGCCCATTGCGGTATAAGCCATGGATGCGGGCGCCGTAGGCCACATTATCGTAAATGGATTTGGGAAAGGGGTTGGGTTTTTGAAACACCATGCCCACCTTCGTGCGCAACTGCACGACATCAGTTTCCGGGGTGTAGATATTTTGCCCATCTACCTGCAACACACCTTCGACCCGGCAGGCGCCAATGGTATCGTTCATGCGATTGATACAACGCAAAAAGGTGGATTTGCCGCAACCGGATGGCCCAATGAGTGCGGTGACTTCACCGCGTGGCAGGGCAAGGTTGATACCATGCAACGCTTGTTTGGAGCCATAGAAGACCCTTAGATTTTCTGCTGTGATGGCTGCCTCTGCTTTCGGGATGTTGAGAGCCGGAGCGTTTTTTTTCTGTTTTTTTGGCTTACTGCTGGCAGAAGCGTTGGATGCTGTGGCTTTTGGCATGATGAACCTCTTACCATTTATGCTCAAAACGTTGGCGAATAATGACCGCCAGCGTATTCATACAGGCCAGCACTGCCAGCAGCACCAAAATGGCCAGCGATGTGCGTTCCCGGTAGGCTTGCTCCGGGCTGTCTGCCCAGTTGTAGATTTGTACCGGTAGCGCGACAGCGGGATCGGTCGGACTGGAGGGGACATCTGCCACGAACGCAACCATGCCAATCATGAGCAGGGGTGCGGTTTCTCCAATGGCGCGTGCCAGCCCCAGAATGGTGCCGGTCATGATGCCGGGCATGGCCAGTGGCAGGGTATGGTGCAAAATGACCTGTAGGGGCGATGCTCCCAGCCCGCGTGCTGCATCCCGAATGGAGGAAGGGACTGCGCGGAGCGCCGCACGCGTAGCGATGATAATGGTTGGCAGGGTCATGAGTGCCAGTGTCAGACCGCCCACCAGTGCGGAGGAACGCGGCATGCCGAAAAATTGCAGATACACCACCAGCCCCAGCAGGCCGAAAATGATGGAAGGCACCGCCGCGAGGTTGTTGATATTCACTTCAATGATATCGGTCAGGCGGTTTTGGGGTGCGAACTCTTCCAGATAGATAGCGGCCATGACTCCCACAGGAAAGGCAAACAGCACACAGACCGCCATGAGAATGAGCGAGCCGACCAGCCCGCCGAGCATGCCGGCTTGTTCCGGCTCCCGCGAGTCGGCATGGCGGAAGAAGCCCGTGTTGAAATGCAGGCTTAAGGTTTCCTGCTGTTGCAGATGTTGCAGCCATTGCTGCTGTTGCGGGGTGAGTTTCTGATAGGCATCCGGCAGGGAGGTATCTACCCCGTATTTCATGAACATATCCACGTCATCGGTGGCGAGAAACTCGCCTTCCACCACCTGTCCGATCAGGCTGGTATCTGCTTGTATCTGCTGCCGTAACTGACGGGCAGCGCCCAGACTAAGGAGCTGACTGAGCTGGCGTTGTGCCGAGACATCCGGCGCGGGGGGGAGATGATGTTGCAGAGCCTCTCGCAGCAAGGTACGATAGGGGGCGGCGTGGATGGATTCCGCCGTGATCTGGCCGTTCGCATCGTAAAAACGATCGGCAGGTAGCGGTACCTGCAAATGAAAATAACTCTGGCGTAGGCCGGAAGCACCTTCTTTCACCAGACTGAACAGCAAGGCGCAGAGGCACAGCACCGCAAAACCGACAGCGATTGCACCGCTCAGGCGAAACAATGTTTCCCGCCGATAGCGTTGTTTTAGCAACTGCGCGGCCATATGGCGTCGTTTGTCTGAGAGGGTGAGATGGCTCATGGCAGGTTACTCATATTGTTCGCGGAAGCGCCGGACAATCCAAAGCGCCAGCACGTTCAGTGCCAGAGTCGCAAAAAACAGGGTTAGTCCCAAAGCGAAGGCTGCCAGTGTTTTTGCGCTGTCAAACTCCTGATCACCGACCAGCAGGGATTTAATTTGCGCGGTGACGGTGGTAACGGATTGCAGAGGATCCAGCGTCATATTGGCGGCAAGTCCGGCGGCCATGACGACAATCATCGTTTCCCCAACCGCACGGGAAATAGCCAGCAGTATGGCACCCATAATGCCCGGCAAAGCAGCAGGAAGCACTACTTTGACAATGGTTTCTGAACGGGTGGCTCCCAGACCAAAGGAGGCATCCCTCAGCGATTGCGGTACGGCGTGCATCACATCATCCGACAAGGAGGTGATGAAGGGAAGAATCATCACGCCCATCACCAGTCCGGCGGCCAGTGCGCTTTCCGGCGAGACGCTCAGGCCAATCGCCATACCGACCGATTTTAAGGCAGGTGCCAGCGTCACAGCGGCAAAATAACCATAGACCACGGTAGGTACTCCGGCGAGCATCTCCAGCACTGGTTTCACGTAGTGGCGCAGGCGACGGCTGGCATATTCCGACAGGAAGATGGCGGTCATCAGGCCGGTGGGTACCGCCACGCACATGGCGACCAGCATAATCAACAACGTGCCGGTGAACAGAGGTACAGCACCAAACGTACCGGAAGCACCCGCCTGATCCGCCCGCAGAGCAGTTTGTGGACTCCACTCTGTGCCGAAGAAAAATTCCAGCCAGGATATTTTGCCAAAAAATCGCCAGGCTTCCACAATGACAGAGAGGAAAATGCTGATCGTGACCGCCACCGCGACCATGGAACAAAGCATTAATGCAAAGCGCGCCATGCGCTCATTGCGTTCTCTGGCCGGGAAGCGTACATGCACCCGCCGTAGAGCCAGCAGTCCAGCCGCGATGCCGCTGCTGAGAATAAGGAGCAGTAATACCCAGTGCGCCGTGGTGTCGTGGAAAGCGAAATTGGCGGCAGACTGGTACAATATGGGTGAGTGTTGACCTTGCAACCCATGACCGGTGGCCAGCATTTGTACTTGTTGTTGCCAAAGGGTTGCGGGCAGGTCTTGCCCGGCGCTGATAGCCAGTTGGTTCAGGCGGGTTTGCAGCCAATAGTGGACAGCCCAGCCACCCGCAGCCCAGCATAACAGCATAGGCAACAGGCTGCACAACCCTACATATAAGCCAAAATGCATGGATTGGGATCCGCCACGAATGGGATTTTGTTGGCGTAGGCTATGGCCATAACGTTTGCCCAACCACCCAAACAGGGCGGCCGTAAGGAAGAGAAACAGGCCATCATGTAACAGATGGGGAGCCATGAAAATCCATCGCGGTTTGTCTCTATTGCACAGAGCGCCAACGGTCTGGTTGGAACCAGTCGTATACCCTGTTCAATATATGCTGGCATGAATAACCGTATTTTGCGCTGCAGCGCAACCAAAAACACCCAAAAGGTCGCTGGACATAATAGGCTTGTGGCATCTAGGGGGAGTGGGCTACAATAGGTAGTGGTGTGATGCGCTGGCTGTATCGCAGAAGACCTTATCTGGCCTGACATGAGTATGATGCATGGTTTCTGAGTGTCGTTTTGTCTCTGGTTTACGCTGTTGGCGGCATATGTCTGACCGTCTGGTCAGCGGCTTATTATTACTGGTGAGTGCAGGGCTATTGGTTGCCGTGTATGTCATGCAATATGGATTTGGTATGCGCCCTTGCGATATGTGCCTGTTGCAACGTTATCCGGTGTATGGTGCGTTGGGGCTTGGGTTAATTGGTGTGCTGTTTGCGGGTCGGCGTTGGGCAGCTAAGCCCCTGCATGGGCTTGCGGCGTTGGCGTATCTTGTAGCGGGTGGGCTGGCGATTCACCATGTCGGAATTGAGCAGGGGTGGTGGGAGAGCATGACCGGCTGTGCCAGCCAGTTTGGGCAAGCGCAGTCCTTGCAGGAGATGTATGAGATGATGATGGCGGCGCCTGCGGTGCGTTGCGATGATGTGCAGTTTCGTTTATTAGGGTTGAGTCTGGCCGCATGGAATATTCCGACCTCTTTCGGGTTGGCCATGTTGCTCTTGCTCTCGCTGACACGTGTGCCGGAGGCGAAATAGATGAAAGCATCCTACCACAGCCGATCTATGTCCCCAAAAGGGCATGATGCGTCACGCAGGTGGGGTTTGCGCCTGCCGCAGCCTTTGCCATCCCGCCGGTCAGAGGAGCAGGAAATGGCTCAGGCAGTGCGTGTTGATCAGGCGGGGGAATATGGCGCCGTACGTATCTATCAGGGACAGTTGGCAGCGTTGCGTCGCCGTCAGGATGCGGCATCACGACAGGCCTTGCCTGTGGTTACCGAGATGCTGGAGCAGGAACGTCCGCATCTGGCCTATTTTGAACAGCAAATGCGGGAGCGGCAGGTGCGTCCAACGCTGTTGCAACCATTTTGGCATGTACTGGGTTATGGTCTGGGGGCTGTAACCGCCGCGATGGGAGTGAAAGCCGCCATGGCCTGTACCGTGGCGGTCGAATCTGTCATTGCGGATCATTATGCCGAGCAATTATGCGCCCTGCCGGAAACAGAGGACGCATTGAAGCAGAGGATTACACAATTCCGGGATGATGAGATAGAGCATCATGATACCGGTTTGGCGCAGCAGGCGGAGCATGCCACGGCATATCCGTTATTGTATCATGGTATCCGAGGCGTGACGAAGCTGGCAATTGCCGTATCCCGGCGTTTATGAGGGGTAAGATGCGCGGTTGAAGGGTTTGGTGGCGCACTTTTCTCTATCTCCTGATGAGCTTATAGCATGTTTGTGCCTTGTCTGAATAAGGACGATTTTCTTTGCGTGCTCTATCATGTGGATGTTGTTCATTTGGTGGCGGGAAGTACATGCGATGAAGTATGAGCCGTAGGAACATCCATGGCCACATGAGAATCACCTTGTGCACGGTTGTTGAAATAGCCCGCAACGTGCAAATCCATTTTTCGGCTTAAATAGCCACATTTATACAATGCTTTAATATGTTTGCGCAAATAGTGTCGAATAAACTGGTGGGGTGGTTGGGTAAAAAACATACGAACAGGTGATTTTTTTTATTGACCTGTTTGTTTTGATATCGTAGAACGTGCCTCCCTTCGGCGG
>CAZIGK010000044.1:0-11721 GCA_964538615.1 uncultured Rickettsiales bacterium
GTGGAACTTATTGAGCATATCGGCGGTGATGGAGTAATTGTTCATGGCGGTATCCCCTATGAATTAAACACAAACGGCACTAGCGGGTTTCCGCAAGTGCCGGGGTGTTCAAAAGCCACGACTAGTTGACCGCGACGCTTTCACTGCGTGCAGCTATTATATAACGCCGCCACCCCGACGCAATGATGCGTAGGGTGACTGAGTTTTGACGGCAGAGTCACGCTGCCGCTAGTCGGAGAGGTTTTGAAGCCCCGGAACGGATGTTCCACTGCATTTGTAGCATGCGTTGGTGATTTCGTCATGTGGAAGTTGAAACTCGTGTCATTCCGGGCTTGACCCGGAATCCATGGTTGGGCTGGAAGCGCCCTTACGAGAGTGCAACGCATGGGGATAAATGGATTCCGGATCGCGGCTTGACGCCTTGTCCGGAATGACAGGGGAGGGTGTTATGCGAGGGACAAGAAGTGAGGACAGCAGTCCGAACCAGCCCTGAGCCGCCCTCATTTGCGAGACAGGAGTCGAGCAAGGAGGGAATAAAATAACCGAGCGGAGCCAAGGAAAAGTTTATGCGAGGAACAAGAAGCGAGCACAGGAGTGCGAGCCTTTAGCGAACGCAGTGAGAGGGGCTTTAGCCCCGACGCGCAGCGAGGCTAGTAAGCCGAGCGAAGCCCAATAAAGGCTATTGCCAGTTGGCGAGGAGTTTTTCCGCATCCGTGATTTGGAAATCGGTCATTTGGTTCTGGACGCGGGCCTTGTCCTGCGCGGCAGTGGAGGCGGCGGCGGGATCTGTTGCGAAGCGTTGTGCCAGTGTGTACCAGACATAGGCTTGCACAAAATCCTGCCGGGTGCCTTTGCCGCGTTCAAACATCCAGCCCAGATTTCCCATGGCTTTGCCGTGGTTTTGTTGGGCGGCCTGTAGCAAGTATTCCATGGCGCGGGCATAGTGCCCTTGTTGCGCCAGCATCCAACCCATTTGGTAGGCGGACTGGCTATTGCCTTGCAGGGTTGATTGTTGCAGCCAGTAGCGTGATTGGGCGATGTTTTGTGGTACGCCACGCCCCATCATGTAAAGGCGCCCCAATTGCTGTTGGGCGCGGGCTTCCCCTGCTTTGGCGGCGATATGGTACCAGCGGGCGGCGGTTTCTGCGTTTTCTTCTACGCCGATGCCATCATCATACAGCTGGCCGAGATAATATTGCGCTTCCACATCATTTTGGCGGGCAGCCAGCTCCAGCCAGCGGAAGGCCTCATAGGGGTTGCGCGGGGTGCCTTGTCCGGCCAGTTGCATTTTGCCGATTTCGCGTTGGGCTTCTGCTTTGCCGTTGCGGGCGAAGGGAAGCCAGAGGTCGTAAGCTTCGCGGTAGTTGCTATTGGCATAGGCCTGGCGTGGGGCTTCCAGCGGGTCTTTGGGGGTGGCTGGGGGTTGGCTTGGGGGAGGCGTGGGGGGTTCTGCCTGAGTGGTGGCCTCTGAAGGGGCGGGCGCTGTTGCTGTGGGAGAGGTGTCTTTTTTCGCTTGTGCGGTTTCTTCTTCCGCGTCTTCTTCCAGCGGTTGCAGGGCAGAGGTTTTGGCGGGGGCGGGCTTTTCCGTATCTTCCGCATGCAGGGGGATTGGCAGGCATACCAGCAGGAGCACCAGCCATAGCGTTGGCAGGAGCGCGGGGCGGTCGTAGGGGCGGGAGAGGGGCTTATGCATCCGGATGGAAATAGGCATAAATAGCTTCAGCAGTCGCGTGGTTAATGCCGGGGACGGCTTTCAAATCCTGTAAGGTAGCATCCATTACGCCACGTGCCGAGCCAAAAGCGTGTAGCAGGCGTTTTTTTCGGGTCGGGCCGATGCCGGGCACATCATCCAGCGCGGATTGAATCATGGCTTTACCGCGCTTTTTGCGGTGGGTGCCGATGGCGAAGCGGTGGGCTTCATCACGCAGGCGTTGCAGGTAGTGCAGCGTGGCATCGTGGTGGGGGAGTTGGAAGGGGGCTTGGCCGGGCAGAAAGAATTGTTCTCGTCCGGCATTGCGTTCTACCCCCTTGGCGATAGCCACCACCGGAATATGCGTGCATTGTAATTCTTGCAGAACCTCCAGCGCGGCGGTGAGTTGGCCTTGTCCACCGTCTATGAGTATGAGATCTGGTGTGATGGCAGCAGGATCGGTCTTGCTGGCGGGGGGGGTGGCGTTTGCTGAGGGGGCAACCGTGGACAAATGCTTCAGGCGGCGGCGTAGCATGGCGCGCATCATGGCGAAGTCATCGCCGGCTTCGGCGTGTTCTCCGCCACGGGTGAGGGCGTTTTTGTCCATGTTGAAGATGCGGTAGGCGTTGGGCTGGAACCCCTCTGGCGTGGCAACAATCATAGCGCCGAGGGCATGTTTACCCATCAGGTGGCTGTTGTCATACACCTCAATGCGTTGCGGAGGGGCAGGCAGGTGGAAGAGAGCGGCGACCTGTTGCAGGGTTTTGGCGTGGCTCATATGTTCCGCCTGCTGGCGTTGCAGGGCTTCACGGGCATTGCGTTCTGCAAAATGGATGGCCTCTTTCTTTTCCCCTCGTTGCGGAACGGCCAGTACCACCCCGTGCCCTTCTTTCAATTTCAGAGCGGCGGCCAGTAGTTCCGGCTCTTCCGGCAGCAGGTTGCACAGCACTTGCCGGGGCACCCGTTGCGACGGGTAATATTGCCCGATGAACTGATGCAGGATGCGAGCGGCGGGAGCATCTTCCGTTTGGGCGGGGAAAAAGCTGCGGTTGCCGACATTCACCCCTTGCCGGAAGCTGAAGAGTTGAATGCAGCAGGCGGCGCCTTCCTGATACAGGGCGATGATGTCTGCATCGCGCAGTTGGGTGAATTGCTGGCGTTGCGTGCTTTGTACGGCTGAAAGGGCTTTGATGCGATCCCGCAGTTCGGCGGCGCGTTCATAGTCCATCCGTTCGGAAGCCTGTTCCATTTGTTGAACCAGGTCTTGTTTGACCTGATTGCTCTTGCCTTGCAGGAAGGCTTCTGCCTGTGCCATGAGTGCGGCGTAATCAGTCGAGGAGACATAGCCGACGCAGGGAGCAGAGCAGCGTTTGATTTGATATTGCAGGCACGGACGGGAACGATTGGCAAATACCGTATCCGCACAGGGGCGCAGCAAAAACGCTTTTTGCAGCGTGGTGATGGTGGCATTGACCGCCAGTGCCGAGGGGTAGGGACCATACAACCCCTTGGCTTGTTTGGGCTTGCGGCTGCGGTATTTTTCTACCCTTGGATAGGGGTGGGAGTGGTCTATGCGAATGTAGGGGTAGCTTTTGTCATCCTTCAGGAGAATGTTGTAGCGGGGTTGGAACTCTTTGATGAGGTTAGCTTCCAGTAGCAGGGCTTCGGCCTCAGTGCGGGTGGTGATGAACTCCATACGGCGGGTGGCCACGATCATCCGTTGCAGGCGCGTGGGCTGGCGTTCCAGTTGCGTGTAGTGGCTGACGCGTTTCTTCAGGCTACGCGCCTTGCCAACGTATAGTACCTCGCTTTCCTGATTCAGCATGCGGTACACGCCGGGGGCATCCGGCAATTGGCGCACATAGGCGGCAATGCAGTCTGCGCCCGATGCATCCGGAGCAGGGAGTTGAAGCAGGGTTTGGGTGGGTAAAGCTGGATTCATGGATTATCAATGCCGGATAAATCGCCCCATTTCAATCGTTTATTTTTTGTCCACTAAACCTGTGGATAAGTTTGTGGTTAAGTTGGTGGTGAATGACAGGCGGGATTGAGAAACAGGGGTCTTTTCCCGATTTGGTGATGAAATAATCAAGCTTATTATCGTACAGGAATAAAACATTTTTTTATATGAAAAACCAATATGCTCAAAGAATGAGCGTTCATGGCTGGCCAATGGCAGAAGGCCTGAAACCGGTAACTGGAAAATGTGTATAACTTGAATGATTCCAAAATAGAAGAGGAACAGTTATCTAGAAAGCTGAAAACCATGGTTTTTATATAAAATCTGCTTGCACCTGTGCGGTAGCCATGGCTTTGTGATGGGGTGTGAAGTGATGTAACGGCCAATGGAGGGTAGGCGTACCCATGCACCACGGTGCCATGTATCTGGATATTCTGATCTTACTGGCAGCGGCCGTGGCCATTGTTGCGGGTTTTCGCTTTTTGCGCATGAGCCCTGTTTTAGGGTATCTGGTAGCGGGGGTGCTGATTGGGCCGCATGGTCTGGCGTTGATTGAGGATGTGCAGCAAACCGCCGGTATTGCAGAAATTGGGGTGGTGTTTCTGCTGTTTATGATCGGGTTGGAGTTATCCTTTAGCCGCTTACGCGAAATGCGCACGCAGGTCTTTGGGTTTGGTAGCCTGCAAATGTTGCTAACGGGTAGTGCACTGGGGCTGATTGGCTATGGGCTGGGGTTGAGTGCTTCGCAGGCGTTGGTGGTAGGGGCTGTGCTGTCTTTATCCTCCACGGCGATTGTGATGCAGGTGGTGGCGGAGCGCGGGGAAAACAACAGTCAGGTGGGGCGCATTGCGCTGGCGTTACTGATATTGCAGGATTTGGCCGTAGTACCGCTGTTGGTATTGATTCCTCTGCTGGCGAAAGGGGGAGACGATGTGCAAATCCTCACCACCGTGGGGCATGCGTTAGGCCGGGCATTGCTGGCGATGGTGGCGATTGTCCTGGTGGGACGGGTGGTGTTGCGCCCTATGTTTCGGCTAATAGCGCAGGCGCACAGCCCAGAATTGTTTATTGCGGCGACGCTGCTGGTGGTGATTGGGTGTTCGGTGGCCACGGAATCTGCCGGATTGTCTCTGGCACTGGGAGCGTTTATTGGCGGTTTGCTGGTAGCTGAGACGGAATATAAGCATCAGGTGGAAGCGGATATTATGCCCTTTAAGGGGCTGTTTCTGGGCTTGTTTTTCATGACGGTTGGCATGTCGGTGGATCCCATGCTCATCTGGCAGGAGTGGGACTATATTTTATTGCTGACGGTGCTGTTGCTGGTGATGAAGGCGTCCATTATCACGCTGCTGTGCCGGCTGTTTCGTTTTCGCCATAGTAAAGCTATTCGCGCTGGGTTTTTATTGGCGCAGGGGAGCGAGTTTGCCTTTGTGACCTTTGGGCTGGCCATGGAACAGGGATTTTTACCGGAGCGAGCCACGCAAATGCTGATGGTGGTGGTGACGGTAACCATGGGCTTAACCCCCATGCTGGCCGGATTGGGGCAACGGGTGGGGAAATATGTGGAGAGCCTGACCAGCCATGAAGAAGCCTCTGCTTTTCATGAGACATTTGATTTGGATAATCACGTAATTATTGCCGGTTTTGGCCGGGTGGGGCAAATGCTGGCACAGATTTTGGAGCTGGAGAAAATTCCATATGTGGCGGTGGATATGGATCCGGCAAACGTGTTGGAAGGACGGCAGCGTAGGCAGCCGGTTTATTATGGCGATGCCTCTCGCGCAGATGTGTTGCAGGCGATGGGGCTGGAACGGGCGGATATGGTGGCGCTGACATTCAACAACCCCAAAGAACTGGCACGGGCAGTGCATGGCATTAAACGTATTCAGCGAAGTGTGCGTATTATTGCCCGTTCCCGCGATGCGCGCACGGCCAAGCTGTTGATGGCGGCGGGAGCAGATTTGGCGGTGCCAGAGACATTTGAAGCCAGTTTGCATCTGGGCAGTGCATTGCTGCGTGCGAAAGGGGTGGCAGAGCATGAAGCCAGCCGTATTATTCAGCAGGTGCGTAGCCAGCATTATGATGGATGATGTGTCAGGTGTTTAGTCCCACGGCCTGAGGTCTGTGCACAACGAAGGGTGCCTGATGGAACGCAACATGTTTGCTGGCGACAAAATCATCCTTTTATCGGACGACACCATCTAATTGCCGTAGAAGATAAAACAGAGCTCGATCAGGGATTCCGAGAGCGAAAATTGTCGTAACAAGCAGCTATTATCGGGGGCGGTTGAGCCGATACTGGCCGTGCAGCCAATGGGCCCTTCCTGCGGGGTGGCGGTTTCATCCAGTTCGGCATTGGCGGCGCGCAGCATATCGCAGGTAGGGCGATCCACAATGCCGCCCGCCAGCGTAATCAACCGATCACGGGTCAGACCGAGTAGCAGGTCATCGTAGTAATCTGCGGCGGTGGGCGTGTCGGTATCTTCAGCGGCCTGAACAAAATTGGCATCATGGGTGAAGGTGGTGGGCAGGGTTCCAGCATTTTGCCATTCATTGGGGCTGGTGACTGCGGCACCACGGTTGATGCGTGTGCCGCCATTGGCAGGCCATGCGCCGTGTCCATTCGGGCCATGGCTGAGAATCAGGGCAAGGACGTTAGTGGTTGCTGTGCCTTGTGTGATGGCGATACTGGCGTTCAGGTTCATATCGTTGGGGTCAGCATCGGTATCTTCCATATCCCCACGCACAACATTACTGCCGCTCCAGCTTCGGGGGGTGGTGAAGTCCATATCTACGGCATAGGTGAAGCGGCGGTTCCAGCCATCTACCAGATATTCATCTCCCAATTGTAGGGAAATAAAAGGGAGTGCGCCGATGGAGATGCCGCCCACCAGCGTGGTGTTGGGACAGGCATCGGAATAATTGCCGGCGGTGACGGGTGGAATGTTGGAGGCGCGGCCATACCGGATATTAGCGGCCGTGGCATCGTTGCTGCGTAAGCTGCCATCAAACGGGCAGGGTAGGGATTTGTGGCGCAGGGCATAGGTGCCCAGTGCCTGTGCGATGCTCTGCATGCGGGTGAGGGTGATTTCGCGTCGGGATTCCATGGTGGTTTGGGTGCCAAGGCTAAGCAATGCCGAGGTGACCATGGCAATGATGATCAGTACGACCGATAGTTCCAGCATGGAAAAGCCTGCTGCGTGCCGAAAGCGACAGGGAAGGGGCGCGGGCGTCATAGGCAGTGATCCTTCACCAGATGGGCGAGCTTTAACTGGCGGACAACGCAGTCTTGTGTCAGTTGATCGACAGAGGGGGCATTGCATGCGCCGCCGCGCACCTTATTGGCATTATTGGTTTCACACCCTGCCGGGCCGGGGGTGAAGTAGGAGCTGGCCGCGCTAATCTGACAGGGGGCGATATATGGCTGTAGGGTGATATCCGCCAGATCGCAGACGGTGCCGTCATCAATCACGGCTTGCGCCAGGTTGAGGAGCCTTTCTTTGCTGTAGTAGCGCACAATATCATCGAAATTACTGCTTTGCGCATCCTGCGCGAAGGTCGTGTTCATGTTGGTGAAGGTGGCGACATCATCGCAATTTTCGGCTTCGCGGTTGACAGCAAAGGCACCGGTGCTGTTACGGCTGCCCCCATTGCGCGGCCAGGCGCACCAACCGTTGGCACCATGGCTGATAATGATAACGGCGGCGCCATCACGGTCATTGATGGGGTTGGTTGCGAGATTGGTGCGTTCCCGCTGGTTGCCGGAGGGATCGAAATTGACAATGCGCAGAGATTCAGCATCTACGGTGGCTTGCAGGGCAGAAATATAGCGACCCCGGAAGCTATTGCGGTTGGCGAAGCTCTGCTCCACGACATAGGTAAAGCGGTTGCCCCAGCCATCCAGCATGAAGCTGTCCGGCAGGCCGATATCTTTGGTGGGGATGGTGCCGACATGGATATCCGGCAGGGTAACCGAGGTGGGACCACGCACGGTGTTGGTGTTCACATCCCAGTAGGTCCAATTTTCTGTTGCGGTGATGTTGATGAGGGTATTGGCGGCATCCCCTATACCAAACGCATTGACGGCAGCGGAAGTGGTTGGCCAGGCAGTGTTACCGCGGGCGGGGTAGGGTAGCTTGCCATTCAGCCGTAGATAATTGGCCAGAGCTTCTTCAATTTTATCCAGCTTGGCGTGGGTTTGTTGCTCGCGCGCGTAGTTTTTACGCTGATCGCCACTGCTAAGGCTGGCGCTGAGCAAAATGCCGATAATGACCAGCACAATCGCCAGTTCAATGAGGGAGACGCCAGAGCGTGGTGCCATGGCAGCGCCGTGAGGCAAAAGGTGACGTGGCATGGGGTGTGGTGAATGGGGCATAAGAGGGGGCTGTATTGCGTGTCGCTGGGCTACATGTTAGATGGTGCTACCAGCAGTATGCAGGCAAAAGGTTTATAAAGCGTGACGTAGATGTGAAAACGATCAGGTGTCATCAAAATATGGTGGTTGGGTGGGGTAGAGCCTACAGCATGTGGTTTTTGCAAGAAATAAGTGCTTGAGTTTACGCTTTAGTTACAATTTCAAGGGAATTATTTGCAGTTTTGCGTGATATTCTGCTGGAAATTGTGGGGAGTAGGCCTTAGACATAGAGTTAGTGGCGTAATATTTTTAGAGGGAAGTCAGCATGTTCCGACGCAAGGATTTGCTGAAGAAGGTTAAGTGGCAGGATGAAGGCGCGATCGTGAGAGCGCGTGCCCCTTATGGTTCGGATGCGCCTGGCGCGGCGGATCTGGTGGGTGAGAGCTACGATGCCGGATGGTATGATGCGCCGGATGCGGTGGTGTCTGATGTTGCCTATTATGGCGGTGCAGAGGGTTATGCGCCGGATGCAGCGGGTGATGGTTGGTATGGCGATGCCTATGCGACTGACACGCTGGATACATTGGTCGGGGATGCGGGTGAAGCCTATGCCGCTGCGCAGCAGCAGGGTGTTTATGATGCGCCGCGGGCAGTATCTGAGTATGCGGTGTCTGAGGCTGAAGCAGTGTCTTATGAGGATGATGGCGCGGTCTATCATCCATCCAGAAATGATGGTTCTGTGCATCACGCGATGACACGGGATACAAGGGAACGGGTAGAGCAGACAGAGCGTTATTTTGCGCCGTCGGTGTCGCGTCGTGATGTGGTGGAGCGTCGGGATATGTCGCGTCCATCTGTGCCGGCAGCTGTAGCAGAAACCGTATCAGATCGGTTTGAGCCAGCAGTCGCAGAGGCGCCGGTAGAATGGCAAAAACCAGAGCCGGTAGCGAAAGTGATTGTGGATGCTAAGGCCGCATTGGCGGAGCAGTTTGCCCGCCACAGTGAGCATATGCTGTTACGCAAATTAGTGAAGCCCGCCAGTCGGCCTGTGCCAGAGGCGCAAGTTGCGGCAAGTGCTGCTGAGATGAAGGCAGAGGCGAATGCGGCATCCGAACAGTCGATGTCCGTTGCTGTAGCCTCCCCAGTCGTGCCGGAAGTTCAATCGTCTGCGGCGCAGTCGGTAGATCTGTCGGTTGTGGAAGCGCGCAAAGAGACGCCTGCTGAAGTCAAGCGCGAGTCTATGCTGCCTGCGACGGTAGAAAAGAAGAGTGTGGTTGGCAATTTGCTGGGTGCGAAGGCGCCCGTACCTGCACCCCATGCAACAGTGGCAGCGAAAGAGCAATCTACCGTTGCTCAAGCGGCCGCAACTGCGTATGGTGTGAAAGCTCCGGCGGAGAATGGAACGTCATCTGCGGCCATATCTCCTGCGGCATCCCGTTTTATTCCTGCGGCGAAAGCCGATACGACCCAAGTTCTAGCGAAAGAGGAAGCGCCCATGTCACGTACAGCCCATCTACAGGATCGTTCTGCTGCATCAAACCGCCGTACGCTGACGGTTGGACAGGAAACTTTCCTGAAAGGCGAGATTACGAATTGTGATCATGTTATTATTGAAGGTTCCATTGATGCCAGCATGACGGAAGTCTGCACGCTGGAGATTGCGCCAAACGGTCTGTACCGTGGTACCGCCGTGGTGGATCACGCGGAAATTAGTGGCGAGTTTGATGGTGAATTGGAGGTGCGTGGTCGCCTGCGGATTCATGCCGATGGAAAGGTGACGGGCAAGGTGAGCTTCCGTGAATTGGAAGTGGCACGTGGAGGCCAGTTGCTGGGTCATGTGACCCTGCTGGAAGGCACAGCCGCTGTTGCTGCACCGGTAACAGATGAAGTCGAAGAAATTGTCGAATACCGTAAACTGGCGCAGGCGTAAGTCTTCACAGTTGAGTACACGCTCAATAATGGTGATAAAAGGGGAGGCGGATTCAGCTTCCCTTTTTTTTGTCGTTGGATGTGTGGATTCTGTCGTGATACGACATTTCGAGAAATGCGAAGTTGTTATGTTGTTGTTTTAGAGATGTCCTGCGCTTTGATGTACACGCAGGATGTTTTTTGCAAACAGTTATGATGAAGCGGATTTTCTAATATTTATTTTCGAGGCTGGCCAGAGATCGTCCAGTCGGCTTGCTGATCGTTGCGCGCTACTTTTTGCAGCATGTGACGCGCTATTCTAGGTGGGTTCCTGTGTTTTATCTGGAAAGGGGCAGAGATCGGCGATAGGGCAGATAGGGCAGCGCGGTTTGCGCGACTTGCAAATATAGCGCCCATGTAGAATAAGCCAGTGGTGCGCGTGTTGCAGCCATTGGCTGGGTATGCGTTTGAGTAATTGTGGTTCGGTTTGTTCCACAGTTTTGCTGCGTGCCAGTCCAAGTCGGTTGGCGACACGGTGTACATGGGTATCTACAGCGATTGTCGGGCGGCCAAAAGCACAATTCAGGACGACATTGGCGGTTTTGCGTCCCACGCCGGGTAAGGATTGCAGTGCTTCCAGAGTATCCGGAACGTGTCCTTGATATTCATCCACCAACTTCTGGCTGAGAGCGATGATGTTTTTAGCTTTACTGTTATATAACCCAATGGTCTTGATGTGATGTTTTAGCCCCTCTTCTCCCAGTTCAAGCATTTGCTGGGGGGTGCTGACACGCTGAAATAATGCGTGTGTAGCTTTATTGACACCAACATCTGTGGCTTGTGCGGAAAGCACCACTGCAACCAGTAGGGTGTAATGGTTGGTGTATGCCAATTCTGTTTGTGGCTCTGGGTTTGTCAAAGCGAGACGGGCAAAAATGGAATCAATGGTATGTAAAGAAAGTAATTGGGGCATATTGTGCACTGCACAAAAGGGGTTGACGGAAGTTGTAAAATGGTTTAGACAGGTCTCCAACTTGAGATTCTGGATGTGTATCCAGAGTTCAACAATGACGAAAAGGCCGGAAAAGTAAAGTTACTTGACTGGCGAGCAATGAAAGGCAGGCACGTTATGACCAATAAAACTTACGCAGACTTCTTTAAGTCTTTTGGCGAATTTAAAGTTCCTCAAGTGGACTTTAACAATGTATTCGCGATTCATCGTCGCAACCTGGAAGCATTTTCTGCTGCAAACCAGGTGGTTTCTGAAGGATTCCAGGCATATGCTCGCCGTCAGGCTGAGATTGCTCAGGAAAACATGGAAAAAGTTCTGGAAGCTGGCAAGAATGTATTTTCTGCGACTTCTCCTGAAGTGGGTGTTGCCAAGCAAACCGAGTTTGCTAAAGACTTGCTGCAGCGTTCCGTTGACAACATGCGCGAACTGAGCGAAATGGCTTCTAAATCTAACGTGGAAGCGATTGACCTGCTGAGCAAGCGTGCTGTTGAAAGCATTGAAGAGCTGGGCAAAGTTGCTGCTACGACCAAGAAAGCTGCGTAACGCGCAACTTGGCTGTAAGAGATAAAGAGACGCCGGAAGAGAAATCTTCCGGCGTTTTTTATGATGTTTACCGAGAAAAAAACCAGAAATAACGCAGGTTTGAGGCCGAAGAGAAAAAAACATCTTTTCCATGCGAAAGATGTTTGACAAAGTGCTCTTGCAGGATTATACAACCTACCTCAGCAGCCCTTGGGGGTCTGTAGCTCAGGTGGTTAGAGCGCACGCCTGATAAGCGTGAGGTCGGAGGTTCAACT
>CAZIGK010000045.1:0-11529 GCA_964538615.1 uncultured Rickettsiales bacterium
AGCGAGAGGGGCTTTAGCCCCGACGCGTAGCGAGGCTAGTAAGCCGAGCGGAGCCAGAGCAAGAGGAGAGATGGATTCCGGGTCAAGCCCGGAATGACAGGGGGGAGTGTGGTGTTGGGGTGCGGGAACGGCGGCAAGCAGGCCTGCGCCAGCCTTGAGCCGCCCTCATTTGCGAGACAGGAGTCGAGCAAGGAGGGAATAAAACTGTCGTCCTAAGGAAGTTTAAGCAGCCAGCGAGAGCGGGCGGGACGCTTGCGCGCGGTTTTGTTCGCACTGCACATCGGTCAGAAGTGCCGGTTGGAAGCGGCTGTCTATGGCGCAGCGAACGGCATCCACCAGTTTTTGCGGCAGACGGGTAGTGGCCATTCGCCAATGCTCTTGTGTTGCGGTTTCCGGGGAGACGGCGGTGCTGAGAACCGCCAGATCCAGCGCACGGGCATCATAGCCTGCCGCACGTGCCAGTTGGTTGTAGATTTGCTCCAGACGCTGGTATGCAGATTCACTGCCTGGTGTATCATTGGGGACATTTGGGATGCCTTGTGATTTCAGCCAGCGCAGGACGTGGCGATCCAGCACGGCGCCATCCCATACTTCCGGTGGGCGGGAGTGGAGCAGGAACAGGCTGGCCATTTTGCGGCCAATGCCGGAGAGTTGGGCAATATCTTCCCGTGTGGCATGTTGGAGATCCAGAGGTTCGCGTCCAAACTTTTCCGGGTAGACCAGTTCATGCACAAAGCGGCTGTTGAGGGTATATTGTCCCAGTCCCAGATGGCGGTAAAAATCTTCAACGCGTCCCATATCGGCAATCTGGCGTAGTTTGTCGAAGGGCATCTCTGCGTCCAGTGGAGGCCAGCCTGCTACGTTGCCTTCAAAAATATCCAGCATGCGGGAAAAAGCCTGCATAGACGCGACTTCGCCCTTGCCACGGGTGAAGCTGCAGTAGAGGAAGTAATATTGCAATTCTTCCGGCGTACGCTGATAGTCCGTAATCACATCCAGCCGCACTTTTTTGTCGCGCAGTCGTTCATCCGCAAAAGCGGCTTCTCTGGCTTTGCCCATGGTATATCCATTCCCTGTCTTTTTATTGTACGTTTTCTTTTAGCGGCGGTGAATGAAAAGTAAAGATATTTTAACCATGTGGGCATTTTTTGTGCAGCCAGCCTGCATCCCGCGTAGGGTTGCGTAAGGCTAAAAAGCCGCCATTTTCAAAGCCTGCCTTGCCATAGCGCATGGGGTTGCCCTGCCAGTCAAACACGCCACCGCCCACGGCTTCTACGATGGCTTGTCCGGCTGCGGTATCCCATTCTGAGGTAGGGGCGAAGCGGGGGTAGGCATCCGCTGAGCCTTCTGCTAACAAACAAAACTTCTGGGCACTGGAGAGGGAGAAACATTCGACCGGCTCGGTCAGGCTGGCCATCCAGTCTTTAGCGCGCTGGCTGACATGGTGGCTGCTGTAGACGATTTTTTTGACGGCAGGTGTGGCGTCCGTCATGGCATGTGGCAGGGGTTGCCAGGGGTCGTCCCCCTGTTGTCGCCATGCCCCCAGACCCACCACGCCGCCGTACGTTTTGCGGGCGACAGGCCAGTGAATAACCCCCAAAACGGGGCGTTGCGCCTGCACCAGAGCGATGCAAACGCAAAAGCTATCTTCACCACGGATAAAGCTTTTGGTGCCATCCAGCGGATCGATGAGCCAGAAGGACTCTGCCTGTGTGACGGTGGGATGTTCTTCCAGCTCTTCGGAAATGATGGGGATATGGGGGGTGAACTGTTGCAGTTTTTGCATGATTTTATTGTGCGCTGCATGGTCAGCCGCAGTGACCGGGCTGGCATCTCGCTTGTGCGAAATGCTGAAATCTGCTTGATAATATTGCATGATTTCGGATCCTGCTGCTGAGCTGAGCGACATCATTTCTGCAAGCCAGTCATGCAATTTATGCATGTCGGTTATGGTGTTTTGCCTGTGGTGCATCTTAAACCCTCGTTTATGCTTTTAGCTTACTCTACAGCCCTTGCACCATGCAACCAGAGGGACGCTACGCATGACGAAGACATCCACACGCAAAACCCCTCCCGCTATCGCGGCAACGTCAGCCCTACAACAGCAATTACAACAAATTCTGGCGCTTGCCACCAGTCATAAATTGGCGGGTGACCCGGAACATGCGCGTAGCTTTATTGCGCAGTGCTTTCAGTCTTTGCCAGCGCCGGAGGTGGAAGCCATGGCTCCACACCATGCCGCAAAGCAAGCGGCCGATGCATGGGAATTCATGCAGCAGCGAACAGATGAATCTAAACTGGTTGTCACGCCACTGCTTAATGAAGAGGGGCAGGCATCGGCGATTCGGATTTTAACATTGAACCCGGATATGCCATTTCTGGTGGATTCCATGCTGTTGATTTTGCAGCGTGCCGGTTATACGACCCTGCATTGCCTGCACCCGATGTTACTGGTGCGCAGAGATAGCAAGGGGTATCTGAAAAACCTGCGGCCTTTCGGTAAAGTGGAAGAGGCGGAAAAGGCCGATGGCTGGCAACCGGAATCCATGATTGCGATTGATATTCCTGCATCGGGTTCCGAAGGTGATGTGGCAAGCCTGACCGCATTGCTGCGGCAAACACTGAAAGAGGTGCATGCAACGGTTGAAGACTGGCCTGCGATGTTGCAATGTAATGAAGAGACCATTGCCCAATGCCACGCTCTGCCGGATATATTTGGGGATAGCCAACTGACGGAAACCATACATTTTCTACGTTGGTTAGCGGATGGGCATTTTATTTTTATGGGCGTGCAGGACTATTCTTTGCAGAAAGAGTCTTTGCAGCCTGAGCGTGGGTCTGCGTTAGGGCTTTATCGGCTGGAGAGGTTTGGTGAACCACCGCTGGAAAGCGAAGAGCCATTGGTGACATCGCTGCATTTTTTGACCGACCGGGAATTGGTGGAGGTGAGCAAAGCCGATCAACGTTCTAACGTGCATCGTCCGGTGCATTTGGATGTGATTGGTGTGAAGCGTTTTGATAAAGAGGGGACGTTGCTGGGAGAGCGTCGCTTTATCGGGCTGTTTACCTCGCTGGCGTATTTTAAGCTGGCGAAAGATATTCCGTTTTTGCGGCGTAAAATTGCGCGGGTGAAAGAGCAGTCTGGCTTTGCGCTGATTAGTCACAATGGGAAGGCGCTGGCGACCATTCTGGAACAAATGCCGCGTGATGAGCTGTTTCAGATGACGCCTCAGGAACTGTATGACACCGCCATGGGGGTGTTGGCACTGGAATCCCGCCCACATACACAGGTGTTTGTACGCCATGACCCGTATGGACGTTTTGTCAGTTGCTTGCTGTATGTGCCGAAAGAGCGTTTCAGCACGCAGATGCGCGAGAGATTGCAGGAGATTCTGGAGGAAGCGTATCACGGGCAGGTCTCCGCGCATTATACACAGGTGACGGATTCTCCTCTGGCGCGTCTGCATGTACTGATTCGCACAACGCCGGGGAAAATACCCGCGGTGGATCTCGCGGCTCTGAACCGTAGCCTGAACGATGCGGTAAATGCCTGGGATGACCAGTTAAAGCAGATTTTGGACAAGCATTATGATACATTGGAAGCGAGTCGGTTGTTCCGTCTGTATCATCACGCATTTTCTGATATTTATCGTAGCCGTTACAAGCCGGAACAGGCGTTGATTGATCTGCCTTATCTGGAGGCAGCGATTGCCGGGCAGCAATTACAGGTGAATCTGGAAACCGATACGATTAGTGACAGTGATTTTCATATCCGTATCTATAACCCTGGGGAGAAGCTGGCGCTATCTGATATTTTGCCGATTCTGGAGCATTTCGGGCTGTATGTACAGGAAGAGCGGCCATCAGAAATTATGCCGGTGCATTACAAATCCGGCGTTAAATTGCGGGATTTCCGAGTGCAGTTACCGGGGAGTGAACGCCCTGATCTGGGGATGTTAAAGTCGCGGTTTGAAGCGGCGCTGCTGGCCGTGTGGAATCAAAAAGCCGATAATGACGGTTTTAACCAGTTGGTGTTGCGGGCTGGGCTGGAATGGTCGCAGGTACTGGTATTGCGTTTTTATGGCAAATATTTGAAACAGATACGGTTTCCTTTCGAGCAACTGCGCATGGAAGAGGCTCTGGCAACCTATCCGGCTTTGGCGCGTAAGCTGGTGGCGTTGTTTGAGGCGCGTTTTGACCCGGCACAGCGCAACGATAAGCGGGCGAAACAATTGCAGGATGAGATTGAAAAAGACCTGAATGCGGTAAGTAACAGTGCGCATGACCGGATTATACGGCGTTACCGTGCGCTGATTCTGGCATCTTTGCGCACCAACCACTACCAGAAGGATGCGGAAGGACAGTCAAAGCCTTACCTTTCGGTCAAGTTTGACCCGGAGGCGATTCCTGATATGCCGTTGCCGCGCCCGTACCGCGAGATTTATGTATTCGGCACACGGACGGCTGGGGTGCATTTGCGGGGAGGCAAGGTGGCGCGGGGAGGATTGCGCTGGTCTGACCGGCATGAGGATTTCCGCACCGAGATTCTGGGATTGATGAAGGCGCAGATGGTGAAAAACACCGTGATTGTGCCGGAAGGTGCGAAGGGTGGATTTATTGTGCGTCGTCCACCCGTGGAAGGTGGCCGTGAAGCCTACCTTGCTGAGGGGATTGAGTGCTACAAACTTTTCCTGCGTGGGCTGCTGGATATTACCGATAATATTGTGGGTGGTCAGGTAGTGAAGCCCGAACAGGTGATTTGCCATGATGAGGATGACCCGTATCTGGTGGTGGCGGCAGACAAGGGAACGGCGACGTTTTCTGATATTGCGAACAGTGTATCGCTGGACTACGGCTTCTGGCTGGATGATGCGTTTGCTTCCGGCGGCTCTGTTGGGTATGACCATAAAGGTATGGGCATTACGGCTCGCGGTGCATGGGTCTCTGTCGCACGGCATTTTATGGAAATGGGTGTGGATATTCAGGCCGAAGACTTTACCGTGGTTGGTATTGGCGACATGGCGGGGGATGTGTTTGGCAATGGTATGTTGCTGTCTCCGCATATCCGTCTGGTGGCAGCGTTCAACCATATGCATATTTTTTTGGATCCGAACCCGGATGCAGCCAAAAGTTTTCATGAACGGCAACGCCTGTTTAATTTGCCGCGTTCCAGTTGGGCGGATTATGACGCAAAGCTGATATCCGAGGGAGGTGGGGTATTTGAACGTAGTGCCAAGACCATTGCGTTGAGCCCGCACGTGCAGGCGATGTTGCAGATTGCGGAGGCAGAGCTTCGTCCGGAGGAGTTGATTCAGGCGATACTCAAGGCGCCGGTGGATTTATTGTGGAATGGTGGAATAGGTACCTATGTGAAGGCCGCCAGCGAAAGCCACGAAGATGTGGGGGATCATGCCAATACGCCCTTGCGGGTGAATGGCCGTGACCTGCGCTGCAAAGTGGTAGGAGAGGGCGGTAATTTGGGTTTCACACAGCGTGGGCGTATTGAATATGCACAGCGGGGTGGCCGTATTAATACCGATGCGATTGATAATTCTGCTGGGGTGGACACTTCTGACCATGAGGTGAATATTAAAATTGCGTTTGCCCGTGCCATGGAGAATGGTCTGACACGGGATGAGCGTAATGAACGTTTGGCTGCAATGACCGATGATGTGGCGCAACTGGTGCTGCGGGATAACCGATTGCAGACGCAGGCGCTGACCATTGCGGAGCATCAGGGGGTATCGTTGCTGGAGACACAGGCCCGTTTGATGCGGCAGTTGGAAAAGCGCAAATTGTTGAACCGGGACATTGAATATCTGCCGACTGATGATGAAATTGCAAACCGTCTGTTGCATGGGCAAGGGCTGACGAGACCAGAATCTGCCACGCTATTGTCTTATAGTAAGATGGCGCTGTATCGGGAGTTGTTGGATTCCAACCTGCCGGATAACCCTTATTTTGATGTGGATTTGCGGCGATATTTTCCGCAGGCGATGCTGGAAGGGTTTGAGCGGGAACTGATGCAGCACCCGTTGCGTCGGGAACTGATTGCGACGGCGGTGACCAACAGTATCATCAACCGCATGGGCGCGACCTATTTTTATCAGGCGACGGAAGATACCGGCATGCTGCCGTGTGATATTGCCCGCGCTTATGTCGCTGCGCGGGATGGCTTTGGTTTGCGTAGCCTGTGGAACCAGATTGAGGCATTGAATGGTCAGGTTGCGGTCGCAACGCAACTGGCGATGTTCCAGACGGTGAGTGATCTCATTTATCATACCAGTATCTGGTTCTTGCGGAATCTGGAACAACCGCTGGATGTGGCCGCCATTATAGCAGAATATCAGCCGCATTTGAACCGTCTGGAAAAACTGGTGCCACCTTTGTTGACGGGAGAAAGCCGCCAGCAGTTTTTGCAACGGCAGCAGCAGCTACAGGCGGCGGGTGTACCGGAATCTCTGGCCTGTGATATTGCTTCTCTGCCGCTGATGGTGTCTGCCTGCGATATTGCCCGTGTTGCGATTACCCGTCAGTTGGATGTGGCGAATGTGGCGGAAACCTACTATCAGCTACAGGAAAGCCTGCGCTTTAACTGGTTGGCAGAGCGTATTTTGCAATTGCCGACCGCAGATTTTTGGTCCCGGCAGGCGGTAGGGGCATTGTTTACGGATTTGCTGGATCAATTGCGCCGTCTGACGCAAACGGTGCTGAAAGACACCTGCGCCAAACGTGCCACCTGCACCAGCCATTGGCTGGAACAGCACCAGCATTTGGTGGATCGTTATCAACTGTTTTTGGATGATCTGGCCAGTAACGAGGCGTTGGATATTTCCATTCTGGTGGTGGCGCTGCGCAAAATTCAGGCTATTTTCCCTGTAGAATAAACGGATGGTGGCCATAGCTGACGGGTGCCGGTGCAGGTACCCGTTGGGTTGGGGGAGCGAAGGCGTCCCCCCATTTTTCGGCGGACATGTTTTGGTGAGGGGAGTATGGCGTGCCTTGTCCTTTGTTGGTGTCCCTGAGGTTTGTGCGCAACGGCAACAGCCTGCACAAAAAAGCCTACCAAAACACGCACCAAAACACGCACCAAAACCACACGGATACCGTCAATCACGGTTGGATGAAGGCTGCGTCCATCAGCAGTGGGCACAAAGGTTATGAGGCTCTGGCACGGAGTTAGCGGAAACTGCGCGGTGCGGCATCCACAACGGTTTTGCCTGTAGCGCCTGTGACCTTCAGCACGGCCAGACCACGCTCTGGAATACCGTTGCGCCGGAAGCGGAAGATGCCATCTACAGGGCCATTGAAACCGACGGGATGGGTGAGTTTATCCGCACTGAAGAGTTGGTTGGAGGGGATATTGCTGCGCGCAGTAGGGCTGTAAGCCAGCGTTAGAGCCAGCGCCATTGCATCGTAGGCCAGGCTGGTCAGCCGGTCCGGGTCTGTGCCATAGGTGGTACGGTAATGGCTGATGTAGCGTTGCAGACGATCCGGATCCGCACTGGCGAACAGTGCTCCCTCAAAGAGTGGGTCTTTCGCGGTGGAGGCGTCATCCCACTGGCCACTCCCCAATAGCATAAACTGGCGTGTATCCACTTTCTGGTTGCGGAGGGCCTGCGCAATTACATTCAACTGGTTGCCTCCTTCCGGAATGAGGAGTGCCTGAAACCCATACGCAGGCGTAGAGCTACGGGCAGACGGGGGAAGTGCTTGCAATGCGCTACTGGATTGTGCGCTGGCTGCGGCCAACAGGCGTTTTACTTCAGCGTCCACATTGGTGGCGAAGGGCGGGTAGTACATCACTGCTACTGCATCCCCACCATGGCGACGGGTGTTTTCTTTCAGGCTGGCGGCCACGGCACGGCCGTAGTCATCGTCTGGCAACAAAGCGGCGTAGCGGCGAATACCTTGCTGCGCGGTATAATCTACAATGCGTTTAATTTGCTGCTCCGGCAAAAAGCCCATTAAATACACACCGGGGCCAGCAATGCGCTGGTTGTTGGAAAAGCTGATGATATTGATGGATTCTCCACGTGCTAGTGGTTCTACCACTTCCACGGCGTTACTGAATAATGGCCCCAGAAAAATATCCGCCCCTTCCTTGATGGCAGACTGCGCAGATATTTGTGCGGTACGGGCATCCTGCGGGGTGTCTTTAGGCAGAACAATCACCTGCGTTTGTTTTAACTCTGCGGGAGAGGTGGTGCGTTGCTTGTCTTCCAGCGCCAGCATGGCGGCATCCATCATTTGTTGACCAAGCCCTGCGGCCGGGCCGGAAAGGGGTAACATCAGGGCAATTTTCACTTCTCTCTGGCCAGGTTCTTCTTTCTGGTTGAGGCGTGGCTGCGCCTGTTGTTCTGCGCGCCAGCGTTCCACCTGACGTTTGGGTTTGGTTTGTTCCACCTGTTGCATGGGAGGCTGGGGAATGGGCTCATCCACATAGCGGGCGCAGGCGCCCAGCCACAACAGTAGCGAAAGGATGAACAGGCCGCGCAGACCAAAGGTTTGCAAGAAAGATGGAGCGAAGGAAGATTGGCGCATTGGGTGGTTCCATGCTACATAAGATCAGACAGAATGCGCCAAACCATACGGAAAGGCTGACGATATTGCCAGTAAAAACAACCCGTAACCCTCATGAAGGGCAGAGTAATGCTTCTGCTGTGGTATTGCCGCCACTCCCTGTGCGTCCATTGGCGGCGGGGTTATATCTGGTTGCCACCCCCATTGGCACATTGGCAGATATTAGCCTGCGCGCATTGCAAACGCTGGCCAGCGCCCAATGCATCGCCTGTGAGGATACGCGCACCAGCCGCGTATTATTGCAGCATTACGGCATTCAAACCCCGACCATGGCCTACCATGACCACAGTGATGACGCGAGCCGTGAGCGGTTGCTGCAACGCATACGGGGCGGGCAGGCGGTGGCGTTAATCTCCGATGCGGGGACGCCGTTGATTGCGGATCCGGGGTATAAGCTGGTGCGTCAGGCGGTGGCGGAAGGACTCTATGTGACGGCGGTGCCGGGGGCGTCTTCTGTTCCGGTTGCGTTAAGTCTTTCCGGCTTGCCGACGGATGCCTTTTATTTTGGGGGGTTTCTGCCCGCCAAAAGCCATGCAAGGCGAGAGGTGTTGGCAGACGTGAAACATTATGCGGCAACATTGGTGTTTCTGGAATCTCCTCACCGTATTGAGGAAACACTGCTAGATGCGGGACAGGTGCTGGGAAGCGAGCGGCAGGCCTGCCTTGCCCGTGAGTTGACCAAGCAGTTTGAAAGCCGTTACGGGGGAAGCTTGGCCGAATTGTATGACCGTTGCAGGCAGGAACCGAATATGCAGCGTGGTGAAATGGTGCTGGTGATTGCAGGCGCCAATCGGGAAGCCATGGTGGATCATGAGGCGCAGGCGAAGGCTGCGTTGCAGCAGGCTATGCAGCATATGCGGGTGAAGGACGCTGCGACAGCCGTGGCAGAAGCACATGGCTTGCCCCGCAAACAGGTGTATCAATGGGCACTGGAGATGCAGGATAGTAGCCGTGGAGAATAAGCTGAAACGCAGGCAGGCGGCGTATAAGCGTGGGCAGAAAGGGGAGTTGCTTGCGTTTGTCTATTATAGTCTGCGAGGGTATCGGCTACTGGCCTGGCGATTGAAAGGAACGCGTCATGGTGTGGCCGGAGAGGTGGATTTATTATTTTATCGTTGGGGAACCGTGTTGGCCGTGGAGGTGAAAACCCGGCAGCAAAGGTTGGATGATTTGCCGGTGGATAGCCCGGTGAGTTTATCGCAACAGCAGCGAATACGTGCCAGAGTGCAGCAGTATCTTGCCAAGCGCCCCAGACTGAAGCATGATACTATATGTTGTGATGTGTTTTGGGTAGGACGCTGGGGGCGTTATCAGCGTATTCAAAACGCATTTTGAGGCATACAAAAGGTCAACTACGGTGAGGATATACGCCATGATGCACAGAAAACCGCTATACCAGATATTGGGATGGGCGTTGCTGACAACCGCAGGCTTGCAGGGCATAACCGCTTGTGCGCCGGTTGCGGTGGCAGGGCTGGCGGGAGGTACGGCTTCTGCTATTGTGGATGAACGCACCGCCGGCCGCATGATGGATGACACCGGCATTAAAGTGCGTATCAAAGATCTCTACACCCAGACAGATGTGAATGATTTGCTGCCGAATGTAACTGTGGACGTGCATGAAGGGCGTGTGATGCTGACGGGGGTTGTCAACCGGGAAGAGACCATTCTGCGTGCCGTAGAGCTGGCATGGCGTGTTGCTGGTGTGCGTGAGGTGATTAATGAATTGCAATTACGCAGCCAGGTTAGTATTTCCCGCCTCAGTAAAGATACTCTGGCAGCCAACGGCGTGCGCAGCCGTCTGCTGGCGACCAAGGGCATTCGCTCTGCCAATTACATGGTCGAGTGTTATAATGGCGTTCTGTATTTGTTTGGTGTGGCACAAACCCAACAGGAACTGGAGGCTGCTATGCGAGTGGCCGCCACCACTAACCATGTGCGCAAGGTGGTCAGCCATGTGCGCCTGAAAGACAGCCCGTTACGGTCAGATATGGCGCCCAAGGTGACGGATGAAACGTACCCGACCACCAGCCCGGAAGGGAATGTGAACCCCACTTCTGTTAACCGCACAGCCAATGGCGTGGACTACCGGGGGATTGCCCCAGCACAAGCTGCTTCGCAAGGTGAGACAGGCGTAGTCTATGATGGTGGCAGCTATCGGGATGATAGCAGCGGCATTGCACCGGATGAGCAATATCAGCCGCAGCAGCCTGTCGAAATGGGTGAGATACCCGACTAGGTGTGACGTTGGGAAAAACGTTTTGTGGATGCCTGCCTGCGCAGGCATGACGGGGTGAGGGTGCGGTGCGAGGGACAAGAACGGCGGCAAGCAGGCCGCCGCCTTTAGCGAGCGTCAGCGAGAGGGGCTTTAGCCCCGACGCGTAGCGAGGCTAGTAAGCCGAGCGGAGCCAAGGAAAAGTTTCTCGTGGATGCCTGCCTACGCAGGCATGACGGGGTGTGGAAAACCTACTGCCCATGTTCTGCCATGGCGGTGGTGACCACTGCGGCGGGTGGCGAAGGCCACCAAAATGTCTTTGATGCACCATACCGTTGTGATGAGGGTGGTGAAGAGGAACAGTGCAATCAACACTTGCACCAGTGGGTCGGCGGTGTGGAACTTATTGAGCATATCGGCGGTGATGGAGTAATTGTTCATGGCGGTATCCTGTTGTAAAAAAAGGACTAAAAACACAAACGGCACTGACGGAGGTTCCGCAAGTGCCGGGGTGTTCAAAAGCCATAACCAGATGGCCGCGACGCTTTCACTGCGTGCAGCTATTACATAACGCCGCCACCCCGACGCATGAGATGCGTAAGGGTGACTGTTAATGACGGCAGAGTCACGCTGCCGCTGGTTAAGGGGTTTTGAAGCCCCGGAACGGATGTTCCATTGCGTTTGTAGCATGCGTTGGCGATTTCGTCATGTGGAAGTTTGGGTGCGCGCAG
>CAZIGK010000046.1:0-11454 GCA_964538615.1 uncultured Rickettsiales bacterium
AAGCCGGAAAGGTTTCCCTCTCCGGCTTCGCTTTGCAAGGTTGTTCGATGAGCGTTTGTTTAAAACGTGTACGTGCTGCTGTTCAGTTGTTTTGTGTAACCATGAATTTGATTATCAGTTATCGAAAAGCAAGACTGGCTATTGATGGGTCAAGACGATGGCTTTCCTGAGCGGTGGACAGGACAATTTTTGAATCTGGAGACAGACTGGAGAGCGTTCCGATAAGCGAAGGTAAATCCAATTCCTGGCTTGTCCAGTAGGGGGTGAATAATTGTCTGACTTGGGGTTGTGTTTCAAACTGTCCAACCCTGTGTGCGCCAGACATGACATCGCGTATGGTTGCATAGGGAGGTAGTGACACAGGCGGCAAAATGACGAATGCTGTGCGCTCTCCGGTGATGTATGAACCTGTGCCTTGATTTTGTAGTGCAATCGTATCTGCATCTTCAAGGCGTGCCCGGTTATCATTTTGATATAAAAAGCCAATGGTTGTAAATGTCGGTCGGTCTTGGGCTGACGTTGGATCGCTCATAATACCAAATGCAAAAACTCGTGTTTGCTTGAAACTTTCAGAAATTATTTGAGGATTATATCCTTTGGCTTCCAATAAATGGTAAAGTGCAGACTCAAACTCCCGTGCAAAGACTGATCCATAGCTATCCGTTACGATGGTAAAACGCATAGCCTGATGTAAGTCTTCTCCGGGTTCAATGCGTACTTTATAAAATTGTTGTGCAAATGTCATGGCTTCTGGTGAAAAATAATCCGGATCCCGATGATGCTCGATAATACGTAAACGCAGATCATAGTCATTCGTTTCCTGATAAGGATACGCATATAGCGCCACATTCTCCCCGCTGAGTTGGCTATATTGATCACTTAGTAATGAAGCAGATGCCTGGGCTTGCTCGATGCGCACCGTGTCGTGACCGATGGGGCCAAAATACAATCCAGTTTGCGTATCCAAGGCGTCCAAACCAACGGAACGGGTCTGATTCGATAGTTCAATAGATGCCTGTGAAGGGAAAACCTCTCCATCACTTCTCAAACCATATAAAGTCGCAAACATATCGTCTGTGACAGGCAAATGCGCCGCCTGTGACACTACAACTTCTGCTATAGGAATACGCTGTGTATAACCTATCGATACTGTAACGGCTAGCAAGGCCAGTGCCGTAATGGTTTTTGCTCGTTTAAGCATAATGATTCAAGTTGCTAATATTTTTATGAGTGTAGCAAAAGCATATTACAACTGTATGAATACAAAAAAGCCGGAAAGGTTTCCCTCTCCGGCTTCGCTTTGCAAGGTTGTTCGATGAGCGTGGGGATTAGAAATCCATGCCGCCCATGCCACCCATACCGCCCATGCCAGCAGCGCCAGCACCGGCTTTGTCTTCGTCTTCGCGGTCTGCAACCATGGCTTCGGTAGTAATCATCAGGCCAGCGACAGAAGCGGCATCCTGCAGGGCAGTACGCACCACTTTGGTTGGGTCAATGATACCGGCTTTGATCATGTCCACATACTCAAGGTTTTGTGCATCGAAACCATAGTTGGTGTCGTTGCTTTCCATGAGCTTGCCCGCAACAACCGCACCGTCCAGACCGGCGTTTTGCACAATCTGACGCAGAGGAGCCTGCAGCGCACGTGCAACGATTTTGATACCAGCCTTCTGGTCTTCGTTGGTTGCGGTCAGTTTTTCCAGCGCTTTAGAAGCGTAGAGCAAGGTGGTTCCGCCACCAGGAACAATCCCTTCCTGAACGGCAGCGCGGGTTGCATGCAGAGCATCATCCACGCGGTCTTTTTTCTCTTTCACTTCCACTTCCGTTGCGCCGCCCACTTTCAGCACAGCGACACCGCCAGACAACTTCGCCAGACGCTCTTGCAGTTTTTCGCGGTCATAGTCAGAAGAGGTATCTTCAATCTGAGCGCGAATCTGGCTGCAACGTGCTTCGATATCCCCTTTGTCGCCAGCGCCATCAATGATGGTCGTGTCGTCTTTGGTGATGCTCACGCGCTTGGCGGTACCCAGCATTTGCGGGGTCACGTTTTCCAGCTTCATGCCCAGCTCTTCGCTGACAACCTGAGCGCGGGTCAGAATGGCAATATCTTCCAGCATGGCTTTGCGACGGTCACCGAAGCCCGGAGCTTTCACCGCTGCCACTTTCAGGCCACCACGCAGTTTGTTGACCACCAGTGTTGCCAGTGCTTCGCCTTCCACATCTTCCGCAATGATGAGCAGAGGACGCTGAGACTGTACCACAGCTTCCAGCAGAGGAATGATAGGTTGCAGGCTGGAGAGTTTTTTGTCGAACAGCAGAATATAGGGGCTTTCCAGCTCTACGGTCATTTTTTCTGCGTTGGTGACAAAATAAGGAGACAGGTAGCCACGGTCGAAGTTCATGCCTTCCACCACGTCCACTTCAAAGCCAAAGCCTTTGGCTTCTTCCACAGTGATGACCCCTTCTTTGCCAACTTTTTTCATGGCTTCAGCAATTTTGGTGCCGATTTCTTTATCGCCATTGGCGGAAATGGTTCCCACTTGCGCCACTTCTTCGTCTGCAGAAACTGCTTTGGATTTGCCTTTAATTTCTTCCAGCACAGCGTCTACGGCCAGATCAATCCCGCGCTTCAAATCCATCGGGTTCATGCCAGCAGCCACAGCTTTGTAGCCTTCTTTGAAAATGGCTTGAGCCAGAACGGTCGCGGTGGTGGTACCATCGCCTGCCAGATCATTGGTTTTGCTGGCCACTTCGCGCACCATTTGCGCACCCATGTTCTGGAATTTGTTTTTCAGAGAGATGTCTTTCGCAACAGAGACACCATCTTTGGTAATGCGTGGCGCGCCGAATGATTTTTCCAGCACCACGTTACGACCTTTCGGTCCCAGAGTTACTTTTACGGCATCCGCGAGGATATCGACACCACGCAGGATTTGTTCGCGTGCATCCGCACCGAAACGTACTTCTTTTGCAGCCATGTGCAAGTCTCCTTAAAGCAGGTTATAAACAGATAAATCTGAGGCGTTATGCGGCTTTTTTGCCTTCAACAACGCCCATGATGTCGGACTCTTTCAGGATGAGCAGTTCTTTGCCATCCACTTTCACTTCCGTGCCGCCCCATTTCGCAAACAGGACAGTATCGCCCACTTTCACGTCCATGGCAATATGCTTGCCCTGCTCATCACGAGCACCGGGGCCTACAGCAAGGACACGAGCCTGCTGCGGCTTTTCTTTTGCGGTATCTGGCAAAATGATACCGCCGGAGGTTTTTTCTTCGCTCTCCAGACGCTCAACGATGACACGGTCATGCAATGGTCTGATGTTCATGGTGTGTTCTCCTTCAAGACACGAGATAAAGAATGGTCACTGACAACAGCAGGCCGAAAAATACTTCCAGCCTCTGGTCACACAGCGCAGATAGGCGTGTTGTAGCGGCTTTCAAGAGGGGAGAAAGCAAAAAAAGATAAATAATGAAAAAAAACTTACTAAACCCGGTGTTTTGTCATCCATTCGTCATATTTTATTGTTACATAATCCCCGCCGGAGCAGTTGGGGTGGGTTTCTCGGGCAGATAAACCAGCGACACAAATTACGGAACAAGCGACATGACACCGGAATACCCCAGAATTGTTGGCGAAATGACCTGGCATTTGATTCGGCATGGGCAGTCTCTGGCCAATGCGGAAATAAAAACCTATCGCCCCATCTATGGTGGCAACCCCCGCGTCCCCCTGACGTTGGTAGGGCATGAACAGGCACGGGAGACAGCTGAAGTGTTAGCGGAGTCTCTGGCTCATGCCGGGCGTGATGTGCGCGTGGAAGTGATAAGCTCCGGCTTTTTGCGCGCCATGCAAACGGCAGAACATGTCTTGCATGCGTTGATCAGCAGGCCTGAAATACAGACGACCGCAAGGGTACATGCAGTGCAAAGCCTGAGTGAAATTGAAATAGGCGCCTACAGTGGCGCTCTGGGAACAGAACTGACCGATCCGGAAGCAGTTGCAGCTTATGATGCTTTCCGGCAGGCACGCAAGGACAATATCTACCGTGCTGCCTCCCCCGCAGCAGAATTACCGGGGCGCAATGGAACATTCGTTTGCGTACCGGGAGAAAGCGTGGCGGATGTGCATGCAAGGGTGGCTGAGTTTTTGGGGAATCTGGCGCAGGCCATGGGTGAACATAGAACCCTATTACCGACAGATATGGTACTGGCCACGCATGGGTTTGTACAACGCACCATTGTCATGAGCTTAAACCCAGAACAGTATGATGAAGCATGGTTTCTGCGGGAAGCAGAACCCCGAAACGGTGAGTGGTGGGATGTACCCGTCACATTGGTGGAAGTGGCGAAAGGGCAATTTCGCTTACAGGCAGGTGACATGCGCGTTGCGCACGTGCCAGAACAGCAGGTAGAAGCAGCACTGGCAAAACGGCAGCCCCCGCAGGAAGTCACCCAGCCCCTATCCTTTATCACCCGCCCGTGGCTGGAGGCACACGGTCAACAGGCAGCAACCGAAGCAACCCTCATGAACCTGATGACTTTGCGCATGGCGGAAGAGCAAAGACTTGCGCAGCAAGCACACTTGATACGCGCAGCCTGAATCGCTTGTTCAACACCCATCGTTGCACGGCTGAAAACCGTAGCTCACGCTTGAGATTGGGGCGGCTTCTCCGTGACATCCTCATAATCTGTCGTAATGGTCAGGCTCTCTCTGACCACGGTGTTTCCGTCTGCATCCACCACCACATGTTCTGTCTGGTAGTGTCTGGCACGCCGAATATTCCAGCCAATCCATAGCATCAGTGGCAACAGCAACAGTCCAAGCAGTACAAGTCCACTGGCAAAAGCAATCACACCCAGCAGGACAAAAAACAGCAATAACAGCAGGCGAAACCACCCAAACATCACATCGAACACGCAGTCACCTTCCCTTGGTTCTTTTGGTTATCAGGCATGTTTACGCCCGTCATGACGACCCTGAAACAGGCTAAGAAATTGCCCCTGCGTCTTGCTGGTCATGCGTAGGCTGAGTTGCAGGCCGTCTTCGTTGGCATCTTCCGCCAGAATATCTGCCTTACCATGCAGCCAGGCCCGTTTATCATATTCATGATGCCCCAGTTGTACGCAAAAATCGACCGTATCCACCCGCAAATAGCGGAACAGACAGTGCGATAAGGCGTCCAGCCCCGCACCGGTTTTCGCAGATGTAGCAAAAATATGGTCGTCCAGTTCTGCCAGTTGTTGAATACGGTCACGTTCCTCAGCATCCAGCAAATCGACCTTATTATACACCTCAATCATGGCGTGGCGCATGGTTTCGGTGACACCAATGGCCTTCAGAACCTTCAGTACATCCTGTTTTTGCAATTCACAATCCGGGTGAGAACTATCCCGCACATGCACAATGACATCCGCCTCCAGCACCTCCTCCAGCGTGGAGCGAAACGCAGCAACCAACAGGGTGGGCAGATTGGACACAAACCCCACCGTATCAGAAAGCATGACCTGTGTGCCATCCGGCAGAGTCAGGGCGCGCAGCGTTGGGTCCAGCGTGGCAAACAGCATATCTTTCGCCATCACATCCGCACCCGTCATCGCATTGAACAAACTGGATTTACCGGCGTTGGTATAGCCGACCAGTGCCACCACCGGATAGGGCGCATCACGCCGGGTTTTGCGGTGCAACTCCCGCGTGCGTCGTACCTGCTCCAGTTCTTTTTGCAGCTTCAGAATACGCTCCTGCAATTGCCGACGATCAAGCTCCACCTGACGCTCCCCAGGGCCGCCAGTAAAACCGCCGCCTCCTCGCTGACGCTCTAAGTGACTCCAGCTACGCACCAGTCGGCTTTTCTGATATTGCAGGGTCGCCAGTTCCACTTGCAGGCGCCCTTCCCGCGTGCGGGCGCGAGCACCGAAAATTTCCAGAATCAACTGGGTACGGTCAATCACTTTACAATCCAGCGTGCGCTCCAGATTACGCTGCTGCACCGGAGAAAGTTGGCGGTCTATAATCACCAATTCCAAATCTTCCACCTCAATGCGCTGTTTTATCTCCTCCAGCTTGCCCTTGCCAATCAGGGTAGCAGGGTTAGGGGTCGCCAGCTTGACCACCATCACATCCGCCACCACCAGCTCTATCGCCTCGGTGAGGGAAATCGCTTCTTCTACGGTGGCCTCAATACTCCGCACCTCTTCCGCCTGCTGCGTGCGGCGGGTAAGGATGGGGCAGACAATAAGGGTGCGTAAATGCTCAACCGCTGCGCCATCGTAGTGAAAAGTCAATTCGCCTGCCATGAGCTGGACGTCCTGTTGTCAGTGGTGATGAATAAGCATAGATATAAGTAAAAAACGGCGAATAAAAAGGCCAGAGTCAGATACGCCCTTCCCCTGCGGTAAAAGCCGCACGATAAGAAACGACAACACCCCATACCACAGGTATGGGGTGTTGGTGACCGTCTGTCATCGGCAGCAAGTGGGCAATCAGGCCAACTCTTCCATGCTTTCGCCTTCTGGAATCTCAATACCGAAATCTTCTGCCGTCAATGGGCCAGCCGGCACCACGGTGGCGACAGAGTGTTTGTACACCAACTGCACATGCGGACCACGGCGCAGGGTAATACAAAAATTATCAAATCCGCTCACAATACCTTGTAGCTTCACACCGTTAATCAGGTAAACGGTGACAGGCATTTTCTTTTTGCGCAGTGTGTTTAGAAAAATATCCTGAAAATTTTGGTTCTTCTCAGTTTTCATTGTTGTCCTCATTACGTTTTTGGGTCAGGCGACCGTGGATGGTGTGAATGCTACCTGCATTCATGCCAATGGGTGTGGAGACCAGCGTCATACCACTACCGGATGCCCTTATAACACATATTCTTCAGGATGCCATATAAAGATGCTGTGTGCCGATGAAAGGGCAAGCAAGCCCTTGCCCCACATCGCAGTCGCTGTGCAAAGCCTCCTCTGCGCGAATACACGGAGAGGCCATTGCACAATACAGCCATAAACTTACAGGTTTTCCAAAAACGCTCTATAGGCTACCGCATCCATCATTGCGTCCAGCTCTGCCGGGTTGCTCAGTTTGATTTTCGCAATCCAACCGCCTGCATAGGGCGCATCATTCACGGTTTCCGGCGCACTTTCCAAAGCGCCATTCACTTCCAGCACCTCGCCCGTGGCTGGGGCATAGACTTCGCTCGCCGCCTTCACAGATTCCACCACCGCGAAAGAAGAACCTGCTTTCACGCTGGCACCCACCTGCGGCAATTCCACAAACACTAAATCCCCCAGTGCAGATTGGGCATGATCAGTGATACCTACCACTGCTACATCGCCTTCTACTTTCAGCCATTCATGCTCGTCTGTGTAATACAGACCATCCACCACATTGCTCATGTCACACTCCTAACCATCTGAATCCAAAAAAATTATGCTGCCTGCTTTACTTTGCTTGGCGGCACGATGAATGGATATTTCACCACCCGCGCCTGTAATAATTTACCCCGCAGGTTTATGCGCAAATCCGGGTTCTTGTCCAGTACTTCCGTGGGCAAATAAGCCATACCAATGGCATTTTTCAGGGTTGGTGCAAAGCCACCGCTACACAATACCCCCACTTCCGTGCCATCCGCCAGCGTCACCGGTGCCCCTTCCCGAATCACACCGCGCTCTTCCAACACCAGCCCAATACGCTTACGGCTGACACCTTCTGCCTTTTCGCGCAGAATGCGCGCATGGCCATAAAATCCACTGTGGTCTTTACTCACCACCCAACCAATGCCCGCTTCTACCGGGCTGGTGCTTTCATCCAGATCATGCCCATAGAGCGGAAAACCCATCTCCAAGCGCAAACTATCTCTCGCGCCCAACCCAATCGCCTCTACAGCCTCATGGCTGAGCAGCCTGTGCCAGAAGGCTTCGGCCTTCTCCGCAGGAACAGAAATTTCAAACCCGTCCTCGCCAGTATATCCTGTACGGCTGACCAGTGTCTCTCCCACGCCTTCCAGCGTAAAGCGCCCAATATGCATAAATGTCAGTGCGGCAATATCCCCCACCTGCACCAGCGGCTTCAATACCGCTTCTGCCATGGGCCCTTGCAATGCAATCAGGGCTTGCCCGTCCCAATAATTCAGGGTTTGGCCTTGCAGGTGCTTTTGCATCCATGGCAGATCCACATCCTTACGTGCGGCATTCACCACAATAAAGAATGCCTCTTCCCCCAAACGGCTGATGATCAGGTCATCAATGATCCCGCCCTGTTCATTGGTCAGTACGGTATACTGGCATTTGCCGACTGGCAAAGCCGCAATATTGCTGGGGGTCAGTTGAGACAATAACGCCGCACTGCCAGCTCCTTCCAGCATCACCTGCCCCATGTGGGATACATCAAATATCCCTGCCTTCTCCCGCACCCAATGATGCTCCTGCAATATCCCCAACGGGTACTGAATCGGCATGTCATATCCCGCAAAGGGGCACATTTTCGCACCAATTTTCTTATGCGCAGCAGTCAACGCGGTGTGTTGCAGGGTCATAGGGGGTCACCTTCTGGCTGAGGGGTCTTCATTACTCCCCCCATCAGCTAGCACCCCCCGCCCCCAAAAGCAACTGTCAGCCCTGCAAGATTACGTTTTTTAGATAAACACTTCACCGTTTGCCACTGAGTGACTACCTCGCTTCCGACAATAGATTTCATACAAATGAAACAATAACGTCATGAAAACGTAATAAAACGATTATATAACTAGTTACATGAAGACACGAGGACACATCCTCCGCAACGGTTTCACTTTCCGGCTGACAGTATGATAGTCAATCACCGGACACCCGCTGCAGATATGACATTCTCGTGCTTACCCAAACCTAAGCCGAGATCACCCAAGGGTGCAATTTCTGAGGCAGCGGGAAGGGTAAGCTGCCTCCACCTTCGCTATGCGAAAGGAGCCCTAACATGGACGACCAGAACGACACCTTCACCGGAAACGACGCGGACGACATCCCCGAACTGATGACCGACATCGTCGAACTCTCCGAAGACAGCCTCGAATTCGAGGACTGGGTCGAGGGCGCTGAGTAAAGTTCTGTATCCTGAGGGAGAGCGCCACAAGCTATGCTTGCGGCGCTCTTCTCATTTCAGCCATCCGGTCGCCCTCTCAATACTGCACTGCCACCGGGTCAAGGCTGCGCCAGACATACCAGGTCACCAAACTGCGGTACGGTCGCCATGTCTCCCCCAATGCCTCCAACACAGGCTTGGTTTGCTTCTCGCCAGCAAAATACAGCCGTTCCAGCCCCTTCACCAGTCCAATATCCCCCAAAGGCCAAATATCGCTACGGTGCAGATGAAAAATTAAAAACATCTCCGCTGTCCACACCCCAATCCCTTTAATCGCCACCAGTTGCTTCTGCACCTCTGCATCGCTCATTTGCGCCCAATGCTCAGGCGTCAGCGTTCCATGCAAAAAACCCTCAGCAATCGCTCGCATATACACCACCTTGGACGCGGACAACCCACATCCGCGCAACTGCTCATCACACAGCTCTTCTACCCGCTCCGGCACCATCCGCTCCATCAGGGCGGCAAAACGCCCCCACACGGCATCCGCCGCTTTAACAGAAATCTGCTGCCCCACAATAGACCGCGCCAACGTATGAAACGCACTGCCCTCATGCCCCATCTGCTCATGCGGATACATCTCTATCAACCGCTTCTGCACCGGACACTGCACAGCCAGCCACGCACACCCTTCATCCCACCAGTCCGGCTTCATATATTCCAATCCATTACCATGCCATGTGACCGCCCCCTCCACAACACTTGCTCCAGCCCCCCTCCTCTGCTACAGCAAAATACATCAATTCGCAAAGCCGATCCGGAGTACCCACCATGACCGCCACTGCAACCGCGCTGAACAATCACCCCACCCGTACTGAAACCGATTCCTTTGGTCCCATTCAGGTTCCCTCCAACCACTACTGGGGTGCGCAAACCCAACGCAGCATGCAGAATTTTGATATCGCGGCGGATACCGACAAAATGCCTAAACCCGTCATCCAAGCCATGGGCGTACTCAAACGCTCAGCCGCTGTGGTGAATATGCAACTAGGGGTACTGGATAAAACCATAGGGGATGCCATTGTCAAAGCCGCAACCGAGGTGATGGAAGGCAAACTGGATGCCGAATTTCCGTTGGTGGTGTGGCAAACCGGTTCCGGCACGCAAAGCAACATGAACGCCAACGAGGTCATTTCCAACCGCGCCATCGAAATGCTAGGCGGCGAAATGGGCAGCAAAAAACCTGTCCACCCCAACGACCACGTAAACATGGGGCAAAGCTCTAACGATACATTTCCCACGGCCATGCATATCGCCGCCGTAACAGAGCTGCATCAACGCCTGCTGCCCGCCTTACAAAAACTGCATGATGCCCTGAAAGCCAAGCAGGACGCCTTCAAAGACATCATCAAAATTGGCCGCACCCACTTGCAGGATGCCACCCCCCTCACCCTCGGTCAGGAGTTTTCAGGCTATGTCACGCAGGTAGCCTACGGCATAGAACGTGTAAAAGCCGTTCTGCCTCGTCTGTATTATCTGGCACAGGGCGGTACGGCAGTCGGCACAGGGTTAAACGCCAAAGCCGGTTTCGCAGAAGCATTTGCGACGGAAGTCGCCAGCCTGACCGGGTATCCATTCATCACGGCTCCTAACAAATTTGAAGCATTGGCAAGCCATGATGCCATCGTGGAAGCCCATGGAGCGTTGAACACCCTCGCCTGCTCACTCATGAAAATCGCCAACGATATTCGCTTACTAGGCAGTGGCCCTCGCAGTGGACTGGGAGAACTTTCCCTGCCGGAAAATGAACCCGGCTCCTCCATCATGCCGGGCAAAGTCAACCCCACCCAATGCGAAGCCATGACCATGCTGTGCGCTCAAATCATGGGTAACCATGTTGCGGTCACCGTTGCCGGTTCCAACGGGCATTTCGAGCTAAACGTCTTCAAACCCGTCATGATCCATAACCTGCTGCATTCTATCCGCTTACTCTCAGATGGCTGCATCAGCTTTGTCGATCATTGTGTTGTTGGCATTGAAGCGAATATTGATCGCATCAACCAGCTTATGGCTCAATCGCTCATGCTGGTCACTGCCCTCAACCCGCATATTGGCTATGACAATGCAGCCAAAATCGCCAAAAAAGCACATAAAGAAGGCACCACTCTGAAAGAGGCCGCTATTGCTCTTGGCCTGCTAACCGATGAGCAATTTGCCGAATGGGTCAAACCAGAAAATATGGTCGGCCCTCGACAGTAATTATTGCCACTTCCTCACGTCTTGCCCCACGCAAAGCTTTTCCTTGGCTCCGCTCGGTTATTTTATTCCCTCCTTGCTCGACTCCTGTCTCGCAAATGAGGGTAGCTCAGGGCTGGTTCGGGCTTGCTAGCCCTCACCT
>CAZIGK010000047.1:0-9335 GCA_964538615.1 uncultured Rickettsiales bacterium
GCCTCACTCGGCTTGCTAGCCTCGCTGCGCGTCGGCACTGCGTGCCTCTCACTTCGTTCGCTAAAGACGGCGGCCTGCTTGCCGCCGTTCTTGTCCCCATAACCTAAATACATCTCGTCATGCCTGCGTAGGCAGGCACTCGCTATTCTGCTCACAGTGGCATACATGACTCTTTTTTGGGTTCAAGCAAAAGACAATCCAAAAAGTTGAATTGACCCGCCCATCATCTCTCATTACAATGGGCAATGTTTCAAAAAACAACACAACACGCTCATTGCCATAAATTGACACACCCTATATGACCCAATTTATAACATTCATGACTCGCCAAAGCGTCTAATACTGGTCAACTGCGTTTTTTCACGGCATAGATGAAGAATCACCATGCGCTACTGCCATATTGCATTTGCCCCATGTCAGCCAGAGGAGGAGGGTCTGCATGAGTCCTGTTATCGCTGTCGTAGATGACGAAGCCTCGCAACGCTTTGCACTCACCCGTTTCATCGAACGTACCCTTGGCTATCAGGCCATGGGCGTGGCCATGGGGCAGGAGATGCTGGATATTTTGCATAGCAAAGATTTCGCCAACCCGGATTTGTTACTGCTGGATTTAGGCCTGCCGGATATAGATGGCATGCATGTGCTGGAAAAAGCCAGACATATCACGCCTGATTTACCCATCATTGTCCTCACCGGCAACGAAGAGGTCAGCACCGCCGTACGCGCCATGCAAAAAGGCGCACTGGACTTCATGAACAAACCATTTTCACCGGAACGGCTGCGCGTTTCCATCACCAATGCCCTGCGCATGAAGCATTTGGGAGATGAGGTTTCTCGCCTGCAACGCAAAACAACCGGGCATGTGCCATTTGAAGACCTGCGCGGACAATCTTCCAGCCTCTTACATGCCATTGATCTGGCGCGTCAGGCCGCCCGTTCTACTATTCCCGTCCACCTGCAAGGGGAAAGCGGCGTAGGGAAAGAGCTATTTGCCCGTGCCATTCACGGCTCCAGTGATCGCTCAGGCAAGCCTTTTGTTGCCGTCAACTGCGGCGCCATACCGGAAAATCTGGTGGAAAGCACGCTCTTCGGCCATGAAAAAGGCGCCTTTACAGGCGCTATTGCCAATTACACTGGCAAATTCAAAGAAGCAGATGGAGGCACGCTGTTTCTGGATGAAGTCGGAGAATTACCCGCCCATGTACAGGTCAAACTGCTCCGTGCCCTCCAATCCGGAGAAATTGAACCCGTGGGAGCCACAGGCACCACCAAGGTCAATATTCGCCTCATTTCTGCCACCAATCGTGACCTGCAACATATGGTGCTGGACGGCCATTTCCGGGAAGATCTGTTTTACCGTTTACATGTTTTCCCCATCACCATTCCCGCGTTAAGAGAGCGCCAGCAGGATATCCTGCTACTCGCCAATCATTTTTTGGCACGCTTCACCGCGCAGGAAAACAAAACCATCCAGGGTTTTTCACCGGAAGCTCAGGCCATGCTGCTAAGCTATAGCTGGCCGGGCAATGTTCGCCAGTTGGAAAACACCATTTTCCGTGCCGTTGTTCTCAGTGCTGGCGGCCTGATTAGTCCACAGGAGCTAAACCTGAACACTACCATGCGCCCTATCCCGACCGCTGCTGTAGAGAAAGTGGACAGCTTCACGCCTAAGCCACTGCATACAGCCTCAGCGCTGCTGACAGAAGATGGGCATATTGCCACCTTGGAAGAAATTGAAAGACGTGTGATTACGTTAGCTCTGGAACGCTATCGCGGCCAAATTTCCGAAATCGCTCGGCGCCTGAATATTGGTCGCTCTACGCTCTACCGCAAAATGGAGCAGTTTGAACTAGTAAGCTAGCCCCGCATCCCTTACCATGCCCTCCCCGCCAGAAAGATAACGGCGGGAAGATGCGTCCCGTGTGACCTCCACAATGTGGGTCTGAGCAGGGTTTATACAAGGTTGCCCCAGCCACACCACTGTCCCCAATATCATATCACTGGTCAATGCATTATCTGGCTGCATGTCCTCTTTTAGTGGATACCACAACCCCGTTGCATCATGTTGCAGACTGGCAACCTGTAACATCCCACACCTATGCAGCATAAACCACAATTTTTTTTTCGGTTGTCGCTGGCCACTATGCACAATCAACTGCGTTCCAGCCATCAGTTTGGGCAGTGTGTTTTCATGTGACAAGACGTGCCAGCGCAACGCCCCCCAGTTATCCCCCGCCAATTGCCAAAGCCAATCCGGGCAGAAAAACATCTGCCTGTTTTCCTGCTCAGGTAACAAGGTAGGTAATAACACCCCTCCCGGCTCCACCACTCCGGCAGATTCTTTACCCGGCAACAATGCCGTCATCGGCACCCGAAGGGCATTCGCAACTTTTACCATCCGAATCACAGATGGGTGTTGCGATTTACCATGCAATATATCCTGAATAAAGGAGGTAGATACCCCCGCTTGCCGTGCCAACGCCGCAGATCCTACTCCCGCATGATGCATCGCGCTGGCTAATCGTGTCGCCAGATTTTCTTCGGCCGTGCTCACCTCTTGCCCCTGTTGCATAAGCTCCCCTCTATAACGTATTCCACCCTATGCCTGCATAAGGGATAATAGACGCTCTTACAACTTATGATTGCTTATTGGTTATTTCTTACCTGCCAGCTCTCATGAAACTTTTTACCCAAAGCCTTGCCATGCCTGCGTGCTTTTCCCAGCCAGACTATCATTTTTGGGATTCATACATCTGCCCATACCCTTTCTGTTATATTCCCCGCTCTACCTTCATGTCCGAGTACAACAGAAAATTATCTCCGATACACAACCGACATATACGCTATCTTAACGCATCCTCCGCTAGCGTAAGCTAAACGTGTTTATTCCTTTGTTGCACGCAATCGGTTATGTGCGCCTTGACGGAATATTCGCGCCATTCGTCCATTTCTGCGCATATCATCAGGCAAACCATCATGCATTTCGGGCTTTTTAAAACCAACAGCACATCGTCAAACGCCCCCGCCGCCAGCGTGGTGGAAGGGGCACAGGTTAGGCTGCATTGCCCGGATATAACGGATGCCACCCGCACCATTCAGGTAACGGAATTGATTGCCACCCGCTTCAGCCACGATATCACCGGCTCACTGGGGGCTATCCATAACGGACTGGAACTGATGGAAGACGGCGACAGCACAATGCGAAAGGATGCCGAAGATTTGGTACATAGCAGCGCACGCAGAGCTATGGATAGCCTGAGTTTCTATCGCCAATGTTACGGTGCAGGCGCAGGTCAGGCCGCTGCCAATAGTCAGCAATTAGAGCAATTGATTCAGCAATATATTCGCCATTTTCCAACCCTTCGTGTGAGCTACCCAGCCCTACAAGGTGTCACCGGATATATCGCCCGCATCGTTTGCAACGCCTTGCTCCTCCTGCAGGAAACCCTGCCCCGCGGCGGCGAAATACACTGCCACCTTCAGGACAAAAGCCTGCAATGTACCGCCACCAGCACGCACCTGCACCTCAAACCAGAGTTATTGCATGTGTTACAGCATGGTGCGCAAACGCATGCCTTGACTCCTAAAACGGTTCAACCTTATTACCTGTTGCTGCTGCTGGCACAGGCCGGGTGGCAGGCGACCCTGACCCACGATGAACACCGCTGCCACCTTCACTTTTCAGCAAAGGAATAACCCGTCATGGATGACCTGATTCAGGAATTCATTGCCGAAACCTCCGAAAGCTTGAACGAGCTGGATGTTGAGTTGGTACGTTTGGAAAAAAACCCGGAAGATCCAGAGCTTATCTCCAGCATTTTCCGTCTGGTACATACCATCAAAGGCACCTGCGGTTTTCTGGGGCTCAGCCGTCTGGAGTCGGTCGCCCATTCCGGAGAGAATGTACTGGGCAAACTGCGCGACAAACAAATGATTGCTACCCCAGAAGTCATTTCGATCGTACTGGAAGCCTTTGACCGTATTAAAACCCTGATCGAATACATGGCAGAACATCATCAGGAACCCGCAGGCGATGACGCAGAACTCATCCAGCGGCTGGATGCCACCGCAGAGGGTGGCACACTCACTGCCCCTGACTTAGCCGCAGAACCAACCTCCACCGCCCATACCACGGAATCTCCTGATACCCCACCCCCTACGGATGAAGAAGCAGAACTTGCTGCCGCTGCGCTAGCCATTTCACAAGCACTGGAAGATGCCTGGAACTCCGTGGAATACCCACCAGAAATTGCAGCAACCCTACCAGCCTCAGCGGTCGCCACCCATCCCAGCCAGCAGCAGCAAGCCGTAGAACTGGGGCTGACCACTCCCCTGCCCGGTGAACCTGTTGCTGAACATGCAACACACCCTACCCCCTCAGCGGATGCTCAGGATCATGCCGCCAACAAAACCAACAACGCCAACCAGTCCATCCGCGTGAATCTGGATGTACTGGAACAACTCATGCAAAGCGTCAGTGAACTGGTACTCACCCGTAACCAGCTTCTGCAATTGTCACGCGGCGCTTCCAATGGTGACAGTATCTTTTCCGCCCCGCTGCAACAGCTCAGCCACATTACCTCCGAGCTGCAGGAAAACGTCATGAAAACCCGCATGCAACCCATCGGCAATGCGTGGAGTAAATTTCCCCGCATCATCCGGGACCTGTCGCATGATCTCGGCAAACAAATTGAGTTGATTCAGGAAGGTGAAGACACGGAACTGGATCGCCAGCTATTGGAAATCATCAAAGACCCACTCACCCACATGGTACGCAATTCCTGCGATCATGGCATCGAAAAGCCGGAAGACCGTATCGCGGCAGGCAAATCCCCAGTCGGCACTATCCTGCTCAAAGCCTACCACGAAGGCGGGCATATCATCATCGAAATCTCGGATGACGGACGCGGGGTCAACCTTCCCCGCGTGCGTGAAAAAGCACTGGCCAATGGTGTGGCCACCGCAGACAATCTCTCCCGCATGAGCGATCAGGAAGTCATGCAATTCATTTTCCATCCTGGTTTCTCTACCGCGGAGAAAGTAACCAACGTTTCCGGTCGTGGTGTTGGTATGGATGTGGTGAAATCCAATATCAATAAAATTGGCGGCACCATCGAACTCCAGTCCACCCCCGGTCAAGGCTCCCGTTTCCTTATCAAAATACCACTCACACTGGCCATTGTCTCCGTCTTGCTGGTAGAAGCCGCCACCCAACGCTTCGCTATTCCACAAATCAACGTCATGGAGATGGTCTATGTCTCCGCAAAGTCGGAATACCGTATCGAGATGATTCACGATACCCCGGTCATGCGGCTACGCCAGAAACTTCTGCCACTCATGTCCCTGTCTGCTACGCTGGGTAAAACCCCTCCGCTCACCGCAAGTGACGCCGCCAAAGGTTGCTTCATCGTGGTGTGCTCCGTTGGCGGCCATGAATTCGGCATTGTGGTTGATCGCATCTACGATACGGAAGAAATCGTGGTCAAACCCGTTGCCCCCATTCTGAAGGATATTGATCTCTATGCCGGCACCACCATTCTGGGGGACGGTAGCGTCATCATGATTCTGGATGCCAATGGACTCAGCGCACGTGCTGGTGGCAATGAACAACTACAACAGCAGCATCAGGAAAACACTGGCCGTAACCAGCTCTACCACGAAAACTCCATTCGCTTCCTGCTTTTTGACATTGCAGGAGAAGACAGCCCCAAGGCCGTTCCGCTGGATCTGGTGGCGCGTCTGGAAGATATCGCCCCCGATCGTATTGAACATTCTGGTCAGGCCTCAGTCGTACAATATCGCAACAGCCTCATGCGCCTCATCACCTGGGACGGCACACAGCCCGATAATACCCCGCGTAATGAACCCTATCCTACCATCGTCTTTGAATATGAATCCCATATCATCGGCCTGATTGTCGATACCATTCGCGACATCACAGAAGCGCGACTGAATGTCCAGATTCCCTCCACCGATGACCGCCTGATCGGTAGCATGGTCATGAATGGCCAAACGACTGATATTATTGATGTTGGCGCCATCGCTGCACGGGTATTGGGTAGCCAGCATCCCTCTACGGGTAACGCCAGTCAGGGTGAGCATCCTTCCCGCCGTACATTACTGCTGGTGGATGACAGCCCCTTCTTCCGCAACATGACCGCTCCGTTTCTTTCTGCTCGCGGCTTTGACATCCTCACCGCCAACTCCGCCATAGAAGCCCTCTCCCTGCTGGAAGGCGGCCTGCATCCGGATGCTATTATTTCCGATATTGAAATGCCGGAAATGGATGGCGTTTCCTTTGCCCGTACCTGCAAAACCAATCCGCGTTATCAGACCATTCCCATGCTGGCTCTCACCTCCAAAATGACGCCGGAAGCGATTAAATCCGGTCTGGATGCCGGATTTGCCGCCTATGTCTCCAAAACAGACCGCGAAGGTCTGGCACGCGAAGTGATGGAACTCTTCGCCGCCTGATCAGGAAGGAACCTCTCCCATGTCCACAGCCCTCACCACCCATCGCTCCACCCCCGCCGCCAGTGTGACCACCAGCTATTACGTGACCGTGCGGGTCGCCGGACAATTGCTGGGCATGTCCGTGGAATATATCGAGGATGTGCTCAACCCCATTCCCGTCACCCCCATTCCACTCAGCCCACCGGAAGTGGCAGGCGCCCTGAATTTACGTGGACGCGTGGTCACCGCCATAGACCTGCGCCGCAAATTGGGTCTCACGCCGCTGGAAAACCCCTCTGCCCACATGAGTGCTGTAGCCAACTGGCAAGGGCACCTCTACAGCTTTCTCATTGATGAAGTGGGCGATGTGATGCAACTCTCCAGCAACCAGATTGAAAAATCCCCACCGCATCTGGATGCCCATTGGCGCAACATCGCCTCTGGTGTCTATAAGCTGGATAAAGAATTAATGATTATCGTCAATGTCCCCACGCTATTGCATAATTGAATGAGGCCCCTATGCCGCTTTGTCTGTTAGTGGAAGATTCCAAGATCGTACGCACCCTTGCGAAGCGGATGGTCACCGAACTGGGTTACGAAACCGCCGAGGCCGAGGATGGACAGGTTGCACTGGACTGGGTGCAACAACACCCCATGCCAGATGTCGTTCTGCTGGACTGGAATATGCCTGTGCTGGATGGCCCCGGCTTTCTCAAACAACTCCGCCAATTGCCGGAAGGTGGAAAGCCCGTGGTCATCTTCTGCACCACGGAAAATGAAATGGGCAAAATTATTGAAGGCATGTCCCTTGGCGCCAACGAGTATATCATGAAGCCCTTTGATATCGAGATTTTACGCGGCAAGTTCCAACAACTGGGGCTGAATGTAGGAGAATGATCCACGTGCCCACATCGGTCGCCCACATTCTGGTGTTCCTTCAACCCGGCGCTGTTCAGGAACGCTCTTTCCATCGGTTATGGCAACATTCCAGTCAGGAGTGGAAACCGATTTTCGTGCACCACTTGCATGAACTGACAGAGGCTATTCAACAATACCACCCCTCCTGTATGGTACTCGATGCCGCCAGCGCCCTGAACCGCGCCCACAGCTTGCGGCACAAATTGCAGGATATTCCAACGTTCATTATTGGCAATTCAAGCCTTCTGCAGGAAGTCAGCGTCTATTTTCCGGATGCCACCCTACTACCGGATTCCATTCCTTTTTCCGAGCTTGAGCAGCAATTTCGTCTACTCCCGCCTCCAGCTCCGACTACGGGAAAAACCTCGCTTGTCACCTCGACAGCAACAACCGTGGCAGCCCGCACACCGCTGGCTGTACCAGCCATACATGAACACCCTATTCACGCGCCCACAGAAACCCCTGCTCTCTCCACACGTCCGCTTCCATTGGGGTTGTTCAAACCACGCGCCATCGCCATTGGCTCCTCCACGGGAGGGCCGCAAGCGTTGCTGTCCCTGTTCAGTGCCATGAAAGGTCAGGTGCCCAAACAACCTATTTTCATCACTCAGCATATGCCGCCCAAATTCACCCGCACGCTGGCGGATCAACTGCACGTCGCATCCGGCATTCCCTGCCACGAAGCCGTGGATGGAGAGGCCGTACACCCTAATACCATCTACATCGCACCGGGGGATTATCACCTCACCGTGCAAAGCAGGGATGGACAGGAGTTCATTGCCCTAAACCAGAACGCGCCAGAAAATTTCTGCCGCCCGGCAGTAGATGTCATGCTACGCTCTCTGGCTCCCATCTACACCCACCAATTACTGGTGGTTATCCTGACAGGCATGGGGGCGGATGGTCAGATCGGCTGCCAGCTATGTGCCAGCCATAACGCACGCATCATCGCGCAGGATAAAGCCTCTTCCGTTGTCTGGGGCATGCCCAAAGCCGTGGCAGAAAGCGGTGTTGCCAACAGCATTCTGCCGCTGGCCGATATCGCCCCTACCATCCAGAACTGGTGCAGGAGTTAACCCCCATGACCCTCACTGCATACCAATTCAAAACGCTGGCCGATTTTATTTTTAAGCAATCCGGTATTACCCTGACCGAGGACAAAACCTACCTGCTGGATTCCCGGTTGCTTCCCATTGCCCGCACCCATGGCATGAGCACCGTGGGCGCTCTGGCAGATGCCGTTGCCGGCAGAGCATCGCAAGCCCTGCTGGATGATATTCTCGATGCCATGACCACCAACGAAACATCTTTTTTCCGTGATTTACGGCCCTTTGAGCGTATTCGGGATGAGCTACTGCCTAACCTGCTGCAAACCATTGGCGCCAGACCATTGCGCATCTGGTCAGCCGCATGCTCCTCAGGGCAGGAAGTCTACACACTGGCCATGCTAATGCGGGAATACATGCTCACCAGCAATCGTCCTTTTTCCTACCAGATCATCGGCACAGACCTCTCCCCTTCCATGGTGCAACGTGCACAGGAAGGTGCCTACACCCAGTTTGAAATCCAACGTGGCCTGCCCATACAACTGCTGATGAAATATTTCACACAAGCGCAGGATAAATGGCAGGTCAAACCAGAGCTGAAACAAAACATCAGCTTCCGGCAGCACAACCTCTTGCATCCGCCCGCCCCAGAACAGTGGGATATGATTCTGTGCCGTAACGTACTCATTTATTTTGATGCCCCAACCAAAACGCAAGTGCTGCGTCAACTTTCCAGCCGACTGCATCCACATGGCAGCCTGATTTTGGGTGCCAGCGAAACCACTCTGGGACTGGATACGCCACTCAAAGCCATGGTCAATCTACCCGGCTTCTACACCGTTGGCGGATAGCTGTCATACCCTCCCCTGTCATTCCGGGCTTGACCCGGAATCCATCTCTCCTCTTGCTCTGGCTCCG
>CAZIGK010000048.1:0-9249 GCA_964538615.1 uncultured Rickettsiales bacterium
AACGCAGTGAGAGGGGCGAAGCCACACCAACGGTTGTGTCATGCGCAGGCAAGCAAGCCCGAACCAGCCCTGAGCGACCCTCATTTGCGAGACAGTAGTCGAGCAAGGAGGGAATAAAATAACCGAGCGTAGCCAAGGGAAAGGCTAACGCTACCCAACGGTTTCCAGTACGGTGGCCATGCCTTGCCCACCGCCGATGCAGAGCGTGGCGAGGGCGTAGCGGCCTTCTCCCCGTGCCAGGCGTTGCGCCGCTTTGCCGACAATCCGCGCACCGGATGCGCCGAGTGGGTGGCCAAGGGCGATGGCGCCGCCATCGGCATTGAGGGTGGCGTCATTCAGCCCCAGTTCCTGTATGACGGCGAGGGACTGTGCGGCGAAGGCCTCGTTCAGTTCCACGACTGCCATGTCTTTCAGGGTCAACCCCGCACGTTGCAGAGCCAATTGACTGGCGGCTACGGGGCCGATGCCCATGATATCCGGATCGCAGCCCGTGACGGCCATACTGCGGATGCGAGCCAGTATAGGCAGCCGGTGCTGTTTGGCAGCCGCTTCGCTGGCGATAAGGGTCAGGCTGGCGCCATCGGTCAGGGGGGAGGAGGTGCCGGCTGTGACGGTGCCGTTGGCATCAAAGGCGGGTTTAAGGGTCGCGAGGGCTTCCGGTGAGGTATCCGGCCGCACGCAGCCATCGGCTGTTACTCCGAAGACGGGCAGGATTTCGTTTTGCAGGTGGCCGGACTGTGCCGCCAGCGCCGCTTTCTGGTGGCTGCGCAGAGCAAAAGTTTCCTGTTGTTCGCGGGGGATATGGTAACGTTTGGCCAGTTCTTCCGCCGTTAGACCCATGCTCATGTAGGCTTGTGGGTGGCGTTGGTACAGGGCGGGATTGGGCAGGGGGTTATAGCCACCCATGGGAATGCGGGTCATGCTTTCCACACCGCCTGCCAGAAAGAGGCTGCCTGCGCCAGCGGCAATGGCGCCCACGGCGGCATGAATGGCCTGCATGGAGGAGCCGCACCAGCGGTTGATGGTTTGTCCCGGTACGCTATTGGGCAGGACGCTTAAAAAACCTGCCATGCGTGCCAGATTCATGCCTTGCTCTCCTTCCGGGAAGGCGCAACCGATCAGCAGGTCATCCACCGCTTCCGGTGAAAGTGGGAGGGTTGCCAGCAGGCCGTCAATCAATGCGGCCAACAGGTCATCCGGCCGGATTTTTGCCAACGCTCCTTTATGTGCCGGAGTGAACGGGGTGCGGCGATAGGCGCAAACGACGGCGGAATGGGTGGCTGAGGTCATGATGGTTCCTTAGTGTCTGGAAGGTTGTAACTGGCGCTTGAGAATTTTGCCGACCATGCTTTTGGGCAGGCTGTCATGCAGGTAGAAATGGCTGGGCAGGGCATATTGCGCAACGCGGTTTTTCAGGAATTGTTGAAGCTGTTCCGGCGTGGCGCTGTGGCCGGGTTTGAGCACCAGATGCGCCACCACTTTTTGTCCGCGCTCGGTATCGGCTTCCCCCACAACGGCGGCTTCTGAGATAGCGGGATGCTGGTAGAGTATCTCTTCCAACTGGCGGGGATAGACATTATAGCCGCGGGTGATGATGATTTCTTTCAGGCGGTCCACGATGTAGAAATAGCCCTGTTCATCCTGATAGGCCAGATCTCCCGTGCGCAGCCAGAGACGGTGGTGGGTGCCGATTTCTTCCAGAATGAAGCTTTCAGCGGTTTCTTCCAGCTTTTGCCAATAGCCCTGCATCACCTGTGGGCCGCTGACGACCAGCTCGCCAATCTCGCCTTGCGGTAGGCGGCGGGAGGGGTTTTCCGGATCACGGATATCCAACCGGGTGGCGGGGAGTGGCATGCCGATAGAGCCTGCCTTGTTGGTGCCTTGTAATGGATTGGCCGCGCACACGGGCGAAGCTTCCGTCAGGCCGTAGCCCTCGATGAGGGTGCAGCCGGTACGGGTCTCAAACGCCTGTTTGATTTCCAGCGGTAGCCCGGCGCCACCAGAGATGCAACAACGGATGGAGGAGAGATTATACCGTCCTGCCTGTTGGGTCAGGGCATGGTACAGGCTGGGAACACCGGGCAGGGTGGTTGGGCGTTGTTGCTGGATGGTGCGGAGTAGTTGTTTCATGTCCAGCCGGGGCAGTAACACCAGCTTCATGCCAAGGTGCAGGCCGAGGTTCATGACCACGGTCATGGCGAAAACGTGAAACAGGGGCAGAACACCCAACATGACCTCTTGCCCCGGTGTTAGCAGGGAAGCGCACCATTGCTGGCATTGCAGGGTGTTTGCCCAGAGATTCTGATGGGTGAGTGCTGCTCCTTTGGGGATGCCGGTGGTGCCGCCCGTATATTGCAGAACCGCGATATCCTGCGCAGGATTGATGCTGATGTCCTTTGGCAGGTGACCATGTTCCAGCAAGGCGGCGAAGGGCTTGCAGCGGGCATCGGTTTGGGGAGGGGTGGAGAGGTGCGAACGTTTGAACAGTCGCATCAGGTGGCCTTTGAGGGGGGGGAGCATGGCCGGAAAATCGCCAATGAAGACATGCTCCACCGGGCTTTCGGGCAGGGCTGCGCGCAATTTATCCAGACAGAGGGACAGGTTCACGGTGATAACGGCTTTGCAGCCTGCGTCTTTGAGTTGGGCGGCAAGTTCCTCTGTGCCGGAGAGGGGATTGGCATTCACTACGGTTGCGCCCGCACGTAAAATGCCAAAATAGGCTGAGATGAACAGGGGGCAGTTGGGTAGCAGCAGCATGACCCGATCCCCCGGAGCGATGTCATGACATTGTAATCCGGCAGCGATTTGCGCTGCTTCCGTTTGCAGGTGCTGGTAGTTCCACTCCCGGCCCAGAAAATGTACGCAGGGTGCTTCGCCGTAGGTTTGAGCCGCCTGTTGCAGTAAGTGATACAGAGGGGTCTCCGGAATATCCAGTTGCGGGGAGATGGATGCCGGATAATGCGCAAGCCACGGGGTATCGGGGTCGGCCGGGTGGATGCTGGGGGAAAAGACGGTGGGGCGCGAAAAGGGCATGGGGGGCACTCTGGCGAGGGGATGACACAGCAACAGGAATGCAGCTTCTTTCAGCCTACCGGAGAGCCATTAACAGAAGGTTGCGGCTGGGTTCTGTCGTGTCGTGGGATGGGGGGGGAACCTCATTCTTAACCCAGATAGTGTCGTCACGAGCGGTTTAATGGCCAGCGAACGGCCTTTTTCTGTGTTTCCGGCTTGCCAGTATTCTCCATAGATGGAAACGTCCGGTTCTCGAAAACGACCGTTTTCGACAGCTTCTCCCTCTCGTGATGGCACTATCTAGCGGCGGGGGTTTTTCTGGTGCTTCAGGTGTCCCAGAACATCCTGCCGGATATGGGCGAGGGTACGGCTGTAGGGGGCGCTTTGCAGCCAGACGGTACCGGGGCCGGTCAGATGTAGCAGGAATAGCCCTTCCCCCGCAAAAAGCATACTTTTAATGCCTTTCACTGGCTGTACCTGATACTCGACTGTGGCATCCATGGCGACCAGACAGCCGGCATCCACGAGTAGGCTTTGTCCGGCTTCCAGCGTGCGGGAGATGAGACTGCCGCCCGCATGTAGAAAGGCCATGCCTGTTCCTTGCAGATGTTGCAGGATAAACCCTTCCCCCCCAAAGAAGCCTGCCATGAGTTTTTTGGTCAGGCTGGGGTGGAGGGTGACGGTATCGCTGGAGCAGAGAAATGCCCCGCGCTGCGCGATGATGCCTTGTTGGGAATGTTTGGCCATGTCCAGTGCCAGAATGCTGCCGGGGTATGGCGCAGCAAAGGCGGCAAAGGCCGGTTGTTGACTGGGGTTGTGGATATGGGTGAGGAAGGCGGATTCTCCACCCAGTAACCGCTTGCCGACATTCAGCAGGCTGCGGGCAAGCCCTTCGCTGGCACGGGTGGCCAGCCGGGATTCCATGGTCAGATGGGCATCCAGATACAGCATGGCACCCGCCTCTGCGAGGAGGGTTTGCTGCGGAGGGAGCCGGACTTCCAGAATCTGGATATCGTGTCCAAGCAGCCGGTGGCTAAGGGGGGGAGGGGTCATGCCGCCTGTTCCTGATGCGAGGGTGGGCGTTTGCCCAGCATATGGCAAATGGCCTGCGTGAGTTCTGACCGGTTGAGGGTGTAGAAATGGAAATGCTCTACCCCTTCGGTTTGCAGAAGGCGGCATTGTTCAATGGCGATCATGGCGGCGACCAGTTGTCGTTTGCCGGGGGCGCTATCCAGTCCGGTGAAATACTCCGCCAGCCAATCAGGCACATGGACGCCGCATGCGGCGCTGAAACGTTGCATCACCGCGACATTGGTGACGGGCAGAATGCCCGGAATGAGCGGCATGTGAATGCCATGCGCAACGGCCTTATCCCGAAAGCGGAGAAACCTGTCGGTATCAAAAAAATACTGGGTGATGGCGCGGGAGGCTCCGGCGTCCTGTTTACGTTTGAGGTGATCGAGATCGAAGGCGGCAGAAGGGGCTTCCGGGTGGGTTTCCGGGTAGGCGGCAACGGAAATGTCAAAATCCGCGACGGCTTTTAGCCCGGCGACCAGTTCATCTGCATAGTGGTAGCCGTGCGGGTGCGGGGTATAAGGGGTGGAAGAGCCATCTGCTGCTTTGGGGGCATCCCCCCGCAGTGCGACCAAATGGCGAATACCGGCCTGCCAGTAATGCTGGGCGATGGCGGCAATCTCTTCCCGGCTGGCGCCCACGCAGGTGAGGTGAGCGGCGGCAGGGATATGGGTTTCCTGCTGGATACGGCAGACGGTTTGATGGGTCAGGTTGCGGGTGCTACCACCGGCACCGTACGTGACCGAAATAAAAGAAGGCGACAAGGGGGCGAGTTGCTGGATGCTGTCCCAGAGTTGCAGGGCGGCTTTCTCATCTTTCGGGGGGAAGAACTCGAACGAAATATCCGGTGTTGGCAGGTTGCGGGTAATCAGGCGGGCAGAAAGGGGCATGGCTGGGTTCTCGGTTCGCAGGGGGGGGGCAGCGCGGCGCAGGGTTGCCAGAAAGCATGTGCTATGCTTGCAACAAAATGAAAGAAAAAACAACCCTGCGGCCACATTGCACGTAATTCACTTGCGCTTTGCATCCTGATCATTAGGTTGCGTATGTTGCATTCGTGTGACGTAGAGCGTTTGTTAACTATTGAACCGTATGGTTCGGTTAATAAGACGGTGCAGTTTTGCCTGTAAGCTGACAGAGAGTTGCAGGGGATTCTCACCGCAAGGTGACAAAAAGAACGAGGTTATATATGTTCCTGTCGCGGAACCTGAATGAATTATGGAAGCGCAGCGTTGCTGTGGCGGTGCTGACCGTGGCCGTATGTGTGGCAACACCTGCGAAGGCCGAATTGGACGAAGCTTATGAAGGCTACGAAGACCCGTTGGAAGGCTGGAACCGTGGGGTGTATGCCTTTAACGAGTTTGTGGACAGTATTTTGTTAGAGCCGCTGGCGCGTGGCTATAAGGCGGTGATGCCGGCACGGGCAGAGCGCGGTGTTTCCAATGCGATTCGCAATTTGGGTGAGCCGGTGAATATGCTGAACTCCCTTCTGCAAGGAGACGTGGAGCAAGGCCTGAATAGCTTCTGGCGGTTTATTTTGAATACAACGCTGGGTGTGGGCGGTTTGTTTGATTTTGCCGCGCACAACAGTTCACTGGTGTATCGGGATGAAGATTTTGGCCAGACGCTGGGCGTATGGGGTGTCGGTTCCGGCCCGTATGTGGTGCTGCCGATTCTGGGGCCTTCTTCCGTTCGGGATACGGGTGGTTTTGTGGTGGATATGGTCTCTGACCCATGGAACTATATGCTGGAATGGGACGGTATTGCCATTCGTGCCGGTGTAACGGCGATTGATCGTCGGGCATCTATGCTGACTGTGACCGATGAAATTGACATGAACTCGCTGGATCCGTATGCGACGATGCGTGGATATTACCTGCAATACCGTGAAAATCAGGTGCGTAATGGGGATGGCAGTGGCCGCTCCGGTAATTTGATGGGGGATTCCGCCCCTGTGCGGTTGCGGGATTAATGCCGCGAAGCGTTTTATAACATAGCAAAGGCGGGCACATATGTGCCCGCCTTTTTTGTAGTATTTTTGCAGGTGGATGAAGCGTGTGTTGATGCGAGGGGATAGCAAAAATTCTGGCGTTTTAATGATGAACGATGCTTGAATGGTATCAAGACGGAAAACGGGCAGGTGAGCAATGCCTGCTTGCTGCAAAAGCCTTTGCCCTGTATAGGAAATGGTTGACATGCGGGTTTGGCTTTGGCGTAAGCGCGGATGTCTGTTGGAATAGAGGAATGAGGCGCTGCCTATGAAAAAACGGTTTGTGAGTGCGTGGTTGTTGCTGTGGCTGGTGTTGCCCATGGCGTCAGCGCGGGCAGATGTGGCAGGTGCCAAGGCCTTTGTGGATAGCATGTCTGGCCGTGTGGTGGAGGTGTTGAGACGCGATGCGGGGGATAAACCTGCCATCCGTAAAGCCTTGTTCAACGTATTGCATGATGCAGTGGATGTGCAGTGGGTATCGCTGTTTGTGTTGGGGAAATATCGCCGTCAGGTGGATGAAGCGGCCTTGAAGCATTATCAGGAACTTTATGCACCGTTCATGGTGTACACCTATGCTAACCGCTTTGCCGAATATTCCGGCGAGCAGCCTTTGACCAAAGACGCCAGCGAAACCAAACCAGGGGAGTATTTGGTGAAAACGCATATTGTACGCCCGGATAACCCACAGCCTGTACTGGTGGATTATCGGGTGCGGCAGGAAGGTGGCCAGTATAAAATATATGATGTGGTGATTGAAGGGGTGAGCATGCTGAACAGTCAGCGGCAGGAATTTGGCTCTGTGATTAGCCGCAAGGGGTTTGATTATCTGGTCGAGGTGCTGGATAAGCGGGTGAAGATGTTATCTTCCCGCTAGAGAGTGCCGTCACGAGAGGGGGATGTGGCGAACATGCGAAAAGGTGAAGGGGTTTGAGACCGAGGTGCGCAGCATGGAAAATGAAAAAGGGGGGCTTTGGCTCCCCTTTTAACATTTCATCAGCAGGTGAGGGCTAGACTGAAAAGTGGGTCAACCGAAACCGAAGGGATAGACCATGCCGCAGTACCGCGCACCGCTGAAAGACTTTGCTTTTTTGCTGAACCATTACCTGCCATTGTCGCACTATACGGATGTACCGGGATTTGCGCTGGCGCAAGAGATGATGGAACCGGTTTTGCAGGAGGCCGCCAAACTGTGCGAGGAGGTGTTGTTTCCCCTGAATCAGCCGGGAGATCAGCAAGGATGCCGCTGGCAGGAGGGGCGGGTGAAAACGCCTGAGGGTTTTCCGGAAGCGTATCGGCTCTATCGGGAAGGGGGGTGGAGTGCCATTACCTGTGAGGAAGCCTATGGCGGGCAAGGCTTGCCCGAATGGTTGAATATGGGGGTGGTGGAAATGATATGCTCCGCCAATTTGTCTTTTGGGATTACGCCGGGTTTAAGCCATGGTTTTTATCAGGCACTTTCGCTGCACGGGACGGATGCACAGAAGCAGACGTATTTGCCCAAACTGGCGAGCGGGGAGTGGTCTGGGGTGATGTGCCTCACCGAATCCCATTGCGGAACCGATTTGGGGCTGATTCGCACACAGGCGGTGCCGGTGGGGGACGGAACGTATAGGGTGACGGGGAACAAGATTTTTATTTCTTCTGGTGAACAGGATCTGACGGAAAATATTTTGCATCTGGTGCTGGCTAAATTACCGGATGCACCGGAGGGGGTGAAGGGTATTAGCCTGTTTCTGGTACCGAAGATGCTGGTGAAAAATGATGGCACCTTGGGCGAACGTAATGCGGTGCAATGTCTCTCCATTGAGCATAAGATGGGGATTAAGGCATCGCCTACCTGTGTGATGGAATATGATGGTGCGGTGGGGTATCTGGTCGGGGAGCCGCACAAAGGGTTGCGCGCCATGTTTACCATGATGAATGCGGCGCGGTTATATGTGGGGGTGCAGGGGCTGGGACTGGCGGAAGTGGCCTACCAGAACGCGCTGGCCTATGCGCAGGAGCGGGTGCAGGGGCGAGCACTGAAGGGAGCCATGGCCAAAGACAAGCCCGCAGACCCAATTATTGTGCACCCGGATGTACGGCTAAACCTCATGAAGATGCAGGCATTTACCGAAGGCGCACGTGCGTTGGCGCTGGAGGTGGCGATGCATTTGGATATTGCGCAGCATCATCCGGATGCCACACAGCGGCAGGCCAGTGATGATTTGGTGCAGCTTCTGACCCCCATTGTGAAAGCGTATTTTACCGATATGGGCTATGAAGTGACCAATGCAGCAATGCAGATTTATGGAGGGCATGGCTATATTGCGGAATATGGCATAGAGCAATATGCCCGCGATGCACGAATTGCGCAGATTTATGAAGGAGCGAACGGCATTCAGGCGATGGATTTGGTGGGGCGGAAGCTGGGGGTGGACTATGGGCGCTACCTGCGGCAGGTGTTTCACCCGATGGATGCCTGGGTGAAGGAGCATGCAGCACACCCGCAGTTGGGCGGTCTGGCGAAAGGCCTGAAGAAGGGCATGGGGTGGTTGCAACAGGCCAGCCTGTGGATTGCCATGAAAGGGCTGGGAAACCCGGAAGAAGCGGGTGCAGGTGCCAGTGATTATTTGCGCATGTTTGGCGTGGTGATGCTGGGGTTTGTCTGGTGTAAACAGGCGCGTGCCGCGCTGGATGCATTGCAGGCTGGTCAGGGCGATGCCGAGATGTTGCAAGAGAAGTTGCGTACGGCGGAGTTCATGCTGGCACGGGTCGTGCCGACTGTGGCAGGAAACCTTGCCAGCCTGACACAGGGGGTTAAGCCGTTGCATATGCATATGCCGCTTGGGTCTGCGCATGGGGCATGACGGGGTTTGGTTGGTGCGAGGGAAAAGAAGCGAGCACAGGAGTGCGAGCCTTTAGCGAACGCAGTGAGAGGGGCTTTAGCCCCGACGCGTAGCGAGGCTAGTAAGCCGAGCGAAGCCAAGAGAAGTTTTCCCGTGGATGCCTGCCTGCGCAGGCATGACGGGTGAGGAAAATCTACTGCCCATGATCTGCCATGGCGGTGGTGACCACGGCGGCGACTTCGTCATCATCCTGCGTGTTGCCGTGGCGGAACAGCAACCATTCATGCTTGCGATGGTAGCGGATGCTATAGACCAGTTCCCCCGGCAACCAACGGCGGCGAGTGGCAA
>CAZIGK010000049.1:0-8866 GCA_964538615.1 uncultured Rickettsiales bacterium
CGGAGGTTCAACTCCTCCCAGGCCCACCATCTGGTTGCTGAAAATGCCAACGTGCTGGCTTATGCTTCAGCACATCGCCTGTGGGGGCGTAGCTCAGTTGGTAGAGCACTTGATTTGCATTCAAGATGTCGCAGGTTCGATTCCTGTCGCCTCCACCATTTCCCCTTTCAAAAAATGTACTCTAGGCCTGTTGCGGGGTGTGGCGGTTCTAGCTTTTTGCCCTATTTTTGTAGTTTTCGTATTTAATATATTGAAATATAACAATAATATTCTTTGTTCTATCCGATTCCTCGGGAGTTGCGGAGCGGCGGAGAATAGAACATCTTGCGTATTTTCCGTAATTTGTGCATAATGAGGGAAATAGGAGATGTCCTCATGATTACTATTTCTTCCAGCGAGTTTGCAAAAAACTTTGGCCGCTATCGCGAAGCGGCGCAGCGCGAGCCAGTGGCTGTTACCAGTCACGACCGCGTGACGGGCTATTTTGTATCAGGTTCGGACTATGAGGCGTATCTGCGGATGAAAGCACAAATGACCAAAGCGTTTGCCGTCGAAGCACTATCCGAGGAAACCATTCAGGCGATAGCGATGAGCAAAATGGATGCAAAGCACGATCACCTGAACAGCCTGCTCGACGACTAATCCGAAATGGCCATTCCCAATCCAGAACCCGGCCTCGTGATTTCCTACGCCTATTTATGGCGCAGGGAATTTGAAGCTGGTCAGGAGGAAGGCCGCAAGCGCCGCCCGTGCGTCATCGTGTTGTCGGTAGAAAAGCTCGATAGCGGCACGTACGTCACCGTCGCGCCTATCACCCACTCGCCACCATCGCCCGGCACACCATGTTTAGAAATTCCCCTGCGAGTGAAGCAGCACCTTGGGTTGGATGATGACCGCTCATGGGTGATCCTTGATGAGGTGAATCAGTTTGTATGGCCGGGTTATGATCTGCGCCCCATTCCCGGCAAGCAGGGCGAGATGGCCTATGGCTTTCTGCCGCCGCGTTTATTCGATCAAATCCGCAGCGGCATTCTGGATATTATCCTTGGAGCGCGCGGCAACATTACGCCGAGGGACTAGATGACGAAATTCAATTACGTCGTTTATAAACTTACATTTCCGAATGGTAAAATTTACATCGGACAAGACATTGGCGGCAGTGGTCATTCGATGAGGTATTTTGGTTCATGGGACAATGCAACTGTCGAAGCAGATTTTACAAAAGAAGAACTATCAAACTTCATTTTGCGCAAAGAAATAATTTTCGAATCTCCAGATAAAATTGAGGTCACAAAGAAAGAAAGTGAAATGATACTTTCTTATAGATCCAGTGACCCCGAAATTGGTTATAATAGAACTCACCGCAAACACAGCAACATTACGCCACGGGATTAAGCTGTATTTCTATCCATTCATTGTTTATTATTGAAATTCAATGAAATAAAATTTCGATTTTTGTCGCCTCCACCAAAACTTCACGGCATATCCGTGTATGCGGATGGGCTGTCATTTTGTGGGAATGACGATGCAACAGCGGTATGAAAAGGTGGCTGGGCAGGCGTGGTGGGGGGTTACCACAGTCGCAACAGTATGAGAGTGGCAACCGAGGTTGCCAGCCAGAGCAGCGCCCCTTGCAGTAGTGGGCGGAAGCCGACCTGGGCGAGGGTTTGTCGGGAGAGAGAGGCGCCAATGCAAAACAGGGTCAGCATCAGGCAGTGGTGAGCGAGTGTGCTGATGTGCTGGCCGACAGGTTGCCAATCGGGTTGCCAGGTAAAGAGTGCGGCCATGGCGAGAAAGCCAAAAATGAACCATGGCTTGCGGGTTTTGATGGCAGAAGCGTCCGGTGTGTTGGGGGATGGATGTTGTGGCAGTCGGCTAACCAGTAGCGCCAGCGGGATAATCCAGAGAGCGCGGGTCAGTTTGACCGTGGTGCCGACTTCCAATGCCTGACGGCCATACTGGGCGGTTGCCCCGACCACGGAACTGGTATCGTGGATGGCAAGGGCACTCCACAGGCCGAATTGTGCTTCGGTGAGGTGAAGCCAGTGCCCTAACGGTGGAAACAGCACCAGTGCCAGTGCATTGAGCAGAAATACCACTCCCAGAGCCACGCTGGTATGGTGATGTTCCGCCCGCAGGATGGGAGCCAGAGCAGCAATGGCACTGCCGCCGCAAATGGCGGTTCCGGCAGAAATAAGCCACGCGCTTTGTCGGGGCACGTGCAGGAGGCGTCCTAAGGCCAGTCCCGCCAGTAGGGTCAGGGCAATACTACCTGCTGTCAGGCCGATGCCTTGCAGCCCGGTGCGGGCAATCACCTGTAGGTTCATGCTTGCCCCCAGCCCGATGACCGACCATGCCAGCAGCCGGTGGGTGAGGGCACGGGTGGCCGATGCGTAAGGATTGCCGAGCGTGAGAGCGAATATGATGCCCGCGACCAACGCCCATGCAGAACGCATGACAGGGGTGAAGCAGGCAAGTGCCAACAGAAGGAAGAGAAGCTGGGATAACCGTGTTGTGGACATGGTGGCTCCGGCAGGAGGGGTGGGATGTGCGTGAAAAACCATAGCGTTTTTCTGTGGAGGGGGTATCTTTATTTCTGTATTTCTGTCGTCGCCGCAGATAGGGGCGGGCAGGTGTGAGCAGGTGAGGGCAGGTGATCTATGGCAGAGGCCATGCAGGGAATGATGCGAACAAAGGCGATATGGCGGCTGCCTTATGGTCGGGAGATGCTGTTAGGCTTGTTGCTGGTGGTGCAAATGCTCTACTGGTGGCAGGTGAAGGGGATTCGGCCTGAGCTGGAGGTGGTACCGCCGCCTCCGACGCCCACCATGGTGGCGGTGGATGCGATGGGGGATGGTGAGTGGTATTTCCGTACCCGTGCGCTGTATTTACAGAACTTTGGCGATACGTTTGGCCGGTTTACTCCCTTGAAAAAATATGATTATGCGGATCTGGCCGCATGGTGGTATGCGCTGGATGGGCAGGATGCCCGATCCGATGTGGTGGCCGCGCTTGCCAGTTATTATTTCAGTCAGACGCAGCAGATACAGGATCTACGGTATAATATACGCTATCTGGAGCAGCATGCCGACCGTGACCCGCTGCATAAATGGTGGTGGTATGCCAATGCGGTGTATCTGGCCAATCACAAGCTGAGGGATAAGCCGTTGGCGTTACGTTTGGCGTATAAGCTGGCGATGGTGCAGGGAGAGGATTTGCCGCAATGGACGCGGCAGATGCCAGCGTTTATTCATGAACAAATGGGAGAGCGAGAAGCGGCCTATGCTTTGATTTCTGCCATTTTGCAAGAGGCGGAAGAATTGCAGCCGCATGAGTTGAACTTTATTCGTTATTTTCTGGATGAGCGGATGGCCGAACTGGGAATTGACGTGCCGGATGCAGAGTGATGATGCGGGGGTCAGGACGCATCTGTCATCAGCAGGGCACGGAGTTCCCGCGCTAACAGTTGCAGGGCGGCGGGATCGCTCATGCGGTGGTCGCCGTTTTTGATGAGGTGGGTTTGCACATCCGTACTGGTCAGGCGTTCTGCCAGCTCCAGCGATAGCCCCCACGGAACATCCGCATCGGCGGTGCCATGCAGCAGGCGAACCGGGCAATGCAGGGCAATACGGTTTTTCAGTAGCAAATGCTGGCGGCCTTCCTCTATCAGATGGCGGGTAATGGGGTAGGGTTCGCCATCGTAGCAATTGGGCAGATGCACTACACCTTCATGGGCAAGGGCGGTGCGTTGCTCTGGGGTGAATTGGTGGTACATCAGGTCTTCTGTAAAATCCGGTGCGGCGGCAATGCCTACCAGCGCGTGAATGCGCTGCGGGACGGCCAGCGCAACCAACAGCATCAGCCACCCTCCCATGCTGGAGCCGACCAGTATTTGCGAGCCTGTGGTGACATGTTGTAGGATGCTGAGGGCATTGTCTTTCCAGCGGCCAATGCTGCCTTCCACAAACGCGCCATGGGACAGGCCGTGCCCCTGATAATCGAAGCGGGTGAACTGTAACCCCTGAGCCTCGCACCATTGCTGCAAGAACGTGGCCTTGCTGCCCTGCATATCCGAACGGAAGCCACCGAGAAAGATAACGCCCGGTTTTTCTGCGTTCTGAGCGGTCGCGGGGGTGTGATGATAGGCGAGGCGGTCGCCGGTATCGGTCAGGTGGTAAGCGGGAGAGGACATGGCATGGGTTTCGATAGTTTTAATGACAGCGCCCTACTGTATGTGGTAGATAGCGAGAAGGAAAGAGCATAATAGGGATGCTATGAGTGAATTGACAGATCAGCCGTTGCAGGATGCAACGGACGATGCGGAGCATGGCCCGGCGGTGGCGGGAAGTTATCGCCCGACCGTGTTGCAGGTATTGCCATCGTTAGTGTCCGGTGGGGTAGAGCGGGGAACATTGGAAATTGCCCGTGCCCTGAAGCAGGCGGGATGGCGTTCTATGGTGGCATCGCAGGGGGGGGTTCTGGCGAATAAACTGCAACAGCAGGGTAGCCAACACGTGACCCTGCCTTTGAAAAGTAAAAACCCCTGGGTAATCTGGCGGAATGCGGCGCGACTGGAAAAGCTGATGAAAGAGCATCAGGTAGATATTGTACACGCCCGTTCCCGCGCACCGGCGTGGAGTGCGTACCTTGCGTGTAAGCGTACCGGTACACCGTTTGTGACCACCTATCATGGTACCTATTCTGATGGGGGGAAGTTTAAGCGTTGGTATAATGGCGTGATGGCCAGAGGTGCGCGGGTGATTGCCATTTCGCATTTTATTTATGACCATGTATCCGTGCGTTACCCGCAGGTGGAGGAAGAAGAGCGGATGGTGGTGATTCCCCGTGGGGTCGATACCGGCGTCTTTAACCCGGATATTGTGCGCAGGGATGCACTGGTACATCTGGCGACCAAGTGGCGACTGCCGGATGATAAGCCGATTATTTTCATGCCTGCACGTTTGACCCGCTGGAAGGGGCATGAGTTGATGATTGATGCTTTGGCAGGGCTGGAAGATGTGCCGTTTTTTTGCCTGATGGCAGGGGATGAAGGCGCCCATGGCAGCTACCGCGAGGAATTGGAGCAAAAGGCTTTGCGGTTGGGGTTGGGTGGCAAGGTGCGGATTGTGGAAGCGACGGATGACATGCCGGCGGCTTATATGCTTTCGCATGTGGTGGTCTGTCCATCGCAGCGGCCAGAAGCGTTTGGTCGGGTGCCGGTAGAGGCAGGTGCTATGGGGCGTCCGGTGATTGCTGCCAACCATGGCGGCGCGCAGGAAACCATACAACATGGCGTGACCGGCTGGCTGGTGAAACCGGATGATGTGTTTGGCTGGCGCGATGCCTTGCGGGGGGCGCTGACGATGCCAACGCAGGCACGGGAGGCCATGGGCAAAGCGGCCACCCGCTTTGTGCTAAAGCATTTTACCACCCGGCAAATGTGCGATAGCACCCTGAAACTTTATATGAGCTTGTTGAAGCGGGAGGAGTAAGGGCGAATGCGGCAGCGGTTACCCCTGACAGTGACCATTATTGCGCAAAACGAGGCAGACCGCATTCATCATACCATTGCATCGGTTCGGCCATGGGTGGAAGAAGTGCTGGTGGTGGATAGTGGCAGCACCGATAACACGCAGGAATTGGCAGAAATGGCCGGTGCAACGGTGGTATTTCATGCGTGGAAAGGTTATGGGCCGCAAAAAATATTCGCAGAGCAACTGGCGCAGTATGACTGGATTTTGAATCTGGATGCAGATGAGGCGGTGTCCCCCGCGTTGCGTGATGAGCTGATGGCGTTATTTGCGGAGGGAGCAGAGCCTGAAAAGGCGGCGTATCGGTTTCCGATTCGTACCATTTTTCCATGGGATACGCAGCCACGTTGGGGTGCACCCCGGAATGATCCACCGCGCTTATATGACCGCACACGGGCAGGGTTTAAGGATTCCACGGTGCATGATTCCGTGGTGGTGCGCGATGGGAGTAAGCCTGGTAAGCTAAAAGGTGCCGCCTGGCACCGTTCTTTCCGCTCGTATCATCATATGCTGGAAAAAATTAACCGCTATTCCAGTATGCAGGCAGCCGATATGCTGGCGCGGGGCAAGTGCCCTTCCTCTCTGCGGTTGGTGGTGGAGCCGTTGTTTGCTTTCGGCAAGGCTTACTTTCAGCGGCGGTATATCTGGTTTGGGCTGGATGGGTTTATTGAAAGTGTTATTTATGCGTTTGCCAGATTTATCCGGCTGGCAAAAGCCCGCGAAGCGCATAAGCTGGCGCGGCTGAAAGCGGGACATGAGACAAAAAATGACCGCCATTGATGCATTGCTGATGGCTTTGTGATTTTTTCCCCTTGTCTTTAACGGCTTATCAATCCATGGTACGCATAGTTTTGAATAGGGGTTGCCGTGGTTATCGGTAGCACCGTTGGAGTAACGACAGTCGAGGAACTATGAACCTGAAACCGGGTAAGACGAACGAGCCGAATATTAATGACGAAATTACTGCCAAGACGGTTCGTTTGGTGGCACCAGATGGTGAGATGATTGGCATTGTGGAATTGCGGGATGCGTTGGCGAAAGCGGCGGATGCCGGGTTGGATCTGGTAGAGATTTCCCCTACCGCAGAGCCGCCAGTGTGCAAAATTATGGACTATGGCAAGTTCAAATATGAATCTCAGAAAAAGGCCAACGAGGCCAAGAAAAAGCAAAAAGTGGTCAATTTGAAAGAGATTAAAATTCGGGCGACCATTGATCCGCATGATTTTGATATTAAAATGAAGCAGGTGGAAAAATTTTTGGACGGTGGCGATAAGGTGAAAATCTCCATGCGCTTCCGTGGGCGGGAAATGGCTTTTGTCGAAAAAGGCAAAGCCCGATTTGAAGAAGTGAAAATCCGTATGGCAGAGATTGCGCGGGTGGATCAGGATGCCAAAATGGAAGGCAACCAGATGATTATGATGCTGTCTTCTACCAAGTGATGGGATGGACGGTTGATGCGAAAGCCCCCTCTGTGCGTCGGTACAGAGGGGGCTTTTTGTTAGGTGGGCGGTTTATTTTTAGCGGTCTGGGCAGGCAGGGTTTACGCGGCATAGCAGGTCGCTTAACGTATCCTGCACGGAGGCAAGCACAGGATGATCCTGACGCCAGGCTTCGTGCCGCGCCTCTTTGAGGCGTTCGTGTAGGCGGCTGGTATCTGCGCGGTAGGCATCCACCAGGCTTTGCATATTGGCTTCGTTCGGGAAGCTCACATAACGCTCACGTGCTTGGTAAAGCTGATAGGAGAGTTGTACATTCAACCCTTGTATGCGGGCAAGGGATTCTGCCTCGCCATATGCGGCGGTGGCGTCGCATAAGGGTTCTGGTAAACGGCAAAAGAGTGACATAGTGTGCTTTTTCCTATCTGGGGGGGGGGGAGGGGGTTGTTGAGGCTTTTATATAAGCCTCCTATGACAGAATGATGACAACCACACAAAAAACCCCGCAGAAAACTCTGCGGGGCTTTGTCTGTTCGTTATGAAGAACTGCGTGTTAATCGCGGCTGCTGGTGAAGCGCAGGATGTATTGGAACAGAATCACTGCGTTAATGTAGAGGCTGAGTGCGGTCCAGATGGCAGCTTTTTCCAGCATTTCAGCAGGCAGTTGGAAATACATGCGCTTGAACTGCCACGTTTCATAGACCGTCAGACCGAGTACCAGAAAGCCAACCAGTACGCTGATAACCATACCAAAGGCGCTGGAAGGGGAGCCGAACATGGCCATGCCCAAATGCACCAGCATGGCGACCAGCAGAACCATTGCCCCGGCACCAAGGAAGGCGCCAAAGCTGGTCATATCCCGCTTGCTTTGGTAACCGTAAAGGCTTAAACCGCCGAAGACAATGGCAGTGATGAACAGGGCGCGCACGATATCCGCCCCAGGATAGGCGGCAACCACGTAGGACAGGCTGAGGCCTTTTAAGGAAACGAATGCCCAAAAAAAGATTTGCAGGCCACGTTTACTCATGCGGTCAATACCCATGAACATGGTGCCAAGTAACATTAAGACCGGGGCGAACAGAATCATTTGCCCCATGCCGGATCCATAGAGAAATTGCAACATGGCCGGGCTGTTACCCGCGACATAAGCGATGATGGCGGACAGCAGCAGGCCGCTGGCAACATAATTATACATACCCAGCATGGCCTGACGCAGACCCTCGCTATAGGACAGGCCAGCGGCCTGTGCGCGGTCCATGGTGCGGGAACGGTTAAAGGGAGTCATGATAGGGTTCCTCCTAAGGGTTGGAATGATTCCAAAATCTATTATAGGGGCAGAGGGAGGGGGTTTCAAGGGAAAGCGGTGGTCGTTACTGCTTTTAGGGGGAGTGGCGCACGAAATGAGCATGGGAATGTGAGATACTTGAGCCGAGCGGCGCCAAGGAATAATTTTTGCGGGGGACAAGAAGTGAGGACAGGAGTCCGAACCCTTTAGCGAACGAAGTGAGAGGCACGCAGTGCCGACGCGTAGCGAGGCTAGCAAGCCGAGTGGAGCCAAGGAATAATTTTTGCGGGGGACAAGAAGTGAGGACAGGAGTCCGAACCCTTTAGCGAACGAAGTGAGAGGCACGCAGTGCCGACGCGTAGCGAGGCTAGCAAGCCGAGTGGAGCCAAGGAATAATTTTTGCGGGGGACAAGAAGTGAGGACAGGAGTCCGAACCCTTTAGCGAACGAAGTGAGAGGCACGCAGTGCCGACGCGTAGCGAGGCTAGCAAGCCGAGTGGAGCCAAGGGAAGTTTTCTCGTGGATGCCTGCCTGCGCAGGCATGACGGGGTGAGGAAAATCTACTGCCCATGATCTGCCATGGCGGTGGTGACCACGGCGGCGACTTCATCATCA
>CAZIGK010000050.1:0-6929 GCA_964538615.1 uncultured Rickettsiales bacterium
AGACCAAAACGCTGTAACAACGCACGTACATCTAACTGACGTACCGAGGCATCAGTGGATACATGGCGGGGAAGAGGGAGGGGTTCGGAGAGAGGAGTGTCCAGTGCATGTACAGGCGCAAGAGCGGCAATGTCACCCGTAGGCACATGGGTAGCAGCCTCAGCAGAGTGCTTTGAGTCTTGGCTGTTGGTCGTATCCTCGGCGTGCACCATAAGAATGAAATCAGTACCAGTGAAAAGCAGAGCGCGAAATGCGGACTCCTGCACACATTACAGGATGGCGTAAAATGATTAACGTTTTTTGACAATGCGAGATACATCATAACGAAACGCATGATAACAGAGCGCAATGTTCCATTGTGAAGCATGTATGTATAGGCCAGACGGTTTGACCGGGGAGCTGCCGGATTGCCATGTTTTTTTTGGATGAGATACGTGCTAAAGTCACGGGTGATGGTGAGGGAATGCAGGAAATATGCGGACTCCCGCCTTTCTCAATGTCAAGCGTTGTGACATGATCTGCTGTAACCACAGGCAAATATCGGCGAGGGCTGACAAAATGTTCGGAAAAACCTACAGGATCCGTGTTGGGATGATGATGGCCATGGCTTTTGTTGTTGGCTACGACAGATGTGTATCTGCCGAAGATCGTGGGTATGATCGGCAGTTCATGTATCAGAACCATTGGGGTGGCCAGACGCCGGAAGCCGTGATGCAACAGCGGTTGCGCCAGTGGGATAAGAACGGTGATGGTGAAATCAGTCAGGATGAATTGCGTGCAGCGGAAGTGCAGGATGCGACCCGCAGAGTGCAGGCGATGGACAGAGATATGGACGGAACGGTAACCGATGCGGAAATGCAGCGGGGTCACAAGGCGTTGCAACGGCAAATTCGGGAGCAATGGGGGCATGCGTATCCGGCGGCGCGTCAATGGCAGGAGCAACAGCGGCAACAGGGGAAAAGCTTACCACTGCATCCAGATCAACCGGCGTTAGGGCATACCCCTTAGATTGTGTCAGAAGCCGTTTTTTGCGCTTTTGGTTCCCAAGACGACCTTTTGGGTATGTGTTCCATCGCGTGACGACATGATGCAGGGCAAGCGGTATCGTGTTTTGATGTTTTTTCTGCGAGGGATGAAGCTTGCGATCTGCGTTGGAGCAGTATGAACGTATGTGTATCAACGCCAAATAGAAGGAACGATGACGATGAAAAAATCCCCAATAGGATATATGTGGATGGTGGCGGCCTGTCTGTTCATGGCAACCCCTGCCATGGCCGAGCGCCATGAAGGAGCGCGTGCGGGGAAGCACGCTGGTCACCACGCGAAAAAGTTTGAACAAGCAGATGCGAACAAGGACGGCTTTCTGACCCGTGAAGAGATGGAGGCGGCGCACAAGGCGCGGTTGGACAAAATGTTTGCCCGAATGGATGAAAACAAGGATGGCAAACTCTCCCGCGAGGAAATGAAAAAAGGGCATGAAGCCATGCGTGCCAAGTGGCAGGCCAGAATGCAGGAGCATCGTCAGCAATCAACGGGTGAGCCTGCGCATGCCGATGACGAATGAGCGACTGGCGGCCAATGACTCCCCGGAGCATTGGATGCAGCGGGTGGCGGAGGGCGACACACAAGCCTTTCGCCATCTGGCGGCATTATTGGGGCAGCGCATGTTTGCGCTTGCCATGCGGCTGACCCGTAGCAACCGCGCACAGGCAGAAGATATTGTGCAGGACGCCCTGATTAAGCTGTGGCAGTCGGCTCCAAGGTGGCAACCCACGGGGTCGGTTGCATCTTATGCGGCACGCATTGTCTATACCTGTGCGATGGATCAGTTCCGGCATAAGCGGCTGGAAGCCCTGCCCGAAGGGGTGGAATTAGCGGAGGCAGAGCAGGTGACGACCCGATTGATGGAAAAACAGCAACAACGCCATGTGGCGGATGCCATGCAACAGTTGCCGGAACGCCAGCGTGAGGCGTTGCTGTTATTTTATTTTCACGAACATACCATGGCGGAAGTGGCCGTGAGTTTGCAGACAACGGAAAAAGCCGTAGAAAGCCTGCTGGGGCGAGCGCGGAAACAATTGGCGGCACGCTTGCCGGAGGATGCATGGGTGCACATTGCGCGCCCGGAGGGGGAGTATTATGCATAAACCACTGGATGAAGCACGGTTGCACGCCATGATTGAATTGGCATTACAACAGCCGCAGGAGCCACGGATTGCAGAGCAGGAAGTAGCAGGGCCGGATAGGGGTGCGTACCGTTGGGTGCGGCGTCAGCGGGGGTGGCTGGGTGGTCTGGCAGCCTGTGTGTTGCTGCTGTGGGTGGTGAGTGTGGGTGGGCTGCAGGAGCCATTTGCCGACATGTTATGGCAGCGTCATACGGCGCAACCTGCAATGCCGTCTGCGGTAGTAGCCAAGGCGGGTCCAGTGTCCACTGCTGTGAGAACGGGGGACGGGACGCAGCCTCAACAACGGGATGCCGGAGAGATGCCGGATGTGGATATGGCGGAATGGCTGGTTTATGAAATGATGGATGAAATGGTGTAGCATTGGCGGGGCGTTGTGTATTGCGTCTCGCACGTACCAAGACCCTTCGGAATAGGTGCGTTCCGAAAGGGGAAGCCTGAGTCAGGGGTATGAGTCAGGGATTTTGAGTAGAGATGCCGCACCTGTGCGATAGAGGCTGGACAAATGGAGAGAGGTTGCTTATAGTGCGCACCTTCCCCGCGCTAGCCGCCATGGAAATGGTTGGTAGCTGCTGTGCCTCAGTGGTGGAATTGGTAGACGCGCCGGACTCAAAATCCGGTGCCGCAAGGCGTGTCAGTTCGAGTCTGACCTGAGGCACCATCTTTCATGCAAACGCGCTATTTAGCGGAAAATGCAATAGGCGCCTGCCGCAATCAATGCAAAGCCGAGTGCATGGTTCCAGCCCAGAGGTTCTTGCAGGTAGAACACGGAAAATCCGGCAAAAACCAGTAGGGTAATCACTTCCTGAATGGTTTTGAGTTCAGCGGCGCTAAAGGTGCCATGGCCGATGCGATTGGCGGGCACCTGCAGGCAATATTCAAAAAACGCAATGCCCCAACTGATGAGAATGACCAGCCAAAGCGAGGTGGATTTGTATTTTAAGTGTCCATACCAGGCGAAGGTCATGAACAGGTTGGAGGCGACCAGCAGGGCAATGCTGGTGAGGGCGGGGGATAGAGGGGCAAAAAACGACATGGGAGCGACCGGAGGCAGGGATGAAGCGAATGGATAGAATATTTACCCTTTTGTTCACAAATATGTAAACAACATTTGATAATGTTAAAGATGTAGTCTTGGTTTTTGTTCGGGTGCACATGAAGGACAATGATGTCTGGCATGTGCACAGTCGGAGGCCTATCTCATCAAGGGGATGCAAGTTGCACCCCCACCATGCCCAACGGAGGAAATGCCGTTGGGACACAATGATGCGTCACATTTTGCTTTTTGGTCTATTCATCCTCGCCCTCGTGGCGGGGTTGTTCGGGTCGTTCGCGTCCACTCCTGCCAAGGCGCAGGGTGGGTGGCAGGTGTTTCTGCCGCTTGTCCTGAAGCCGGGGGTCAATCTGCCCGACCTTGTCCTCAAGCCCGCTCCTTCAGGCTGGAACGACAGGACGGGGGACGTCTATTGGCGGGAGATCGACTTCGTGACCCAGCTTAACGAGGAGTTGGGTCGCAACGACGTGCTATCCTACACCAGCAATGCCGGTGATGGGATGGTCGTGGTGACCCGGTGGGGAATCGGTTCCACGCCCCGGAACTTGCTGGTGCCAGCCCGCAGGATATCACTCTGGGGCTGGCGGTACGATGTCCGCAACAACTTTGTGACCGACAACGAAGGCGTTGAGTTACGGAGAGTCAACCTGCAAAAGATCTGGGATCAGGGCTTCTCCGCGTATGCGGCCTTTTGGGGGGTGGGACTCGCGCCCAATGATACCGTTACGGTGAACATTGGGGGCGAAAGCCTCACCTTTTCCACCGCGGGCGAGAACGTCGAGGAGTACAGTGGTGGGCTGCAGCGGCTGGAATTCGTCAAGCTGCCCGAAGAGGGCAAGTGGCGGGTTCTTTTCATGCCGCTCCCTGGCGAAAGCCAGATGCGGCTGAAACTACCACAGAGCGTTGCCCCGGCGGTGGCCGCTAGCACGGCCAGTTCAGACGAGACGTCTTCGGTCGGCCCGTTCTTCGCCCCCACGGAGTAATCCAAGGGGGTTGACCAAAACCAAGCTACCTCGACCCCGCACAATGTTGTGCGGGGTCGAGTCATTTTAGGGGGGGTATTTGGAGGGTTACTTGCCAATACAAAAGCTGGAAAAGACCTTATCCAGAATATCATCCACCGCGATGCGTCCAGTCAGGCGGCCAAGGGCTGTGGCGGCGAGGCGTAAATCTTCCGCGGCCAGCTCTAGTGGTTTATGGGTGAGAGAGAATGTCTCCAAAGCCTCTGCTGCTTGTTGTAACAGCAGACGGTGACGCTGTTGTGTCACCAGTGGCGGGGTATGTTGCGTCATACATTGGCGGACGGTTGCCTCCAATGCCTGCACAAAGCTATCCAGCCCTTCGCCCGTGGTGAGGGAGCAGGCGTAGTGTGCATTATCTTCCGCAGGGGTGAAGGGAAGGGGAGGGGAGGCTTTTGCGGCCAGATCTATCTTCGTGGTGAGATATAACCGGGGCATGGGGGAGGTGCTGTCGGGCAAAGGGGGGAAGGCATCCGGTCGGGTGGCATCCCGCAGTAGCAGCAGGATATCCGCGTCTTCTGCGCGCCTATGGGCGCGGCGGATGCCTTCTGCTTCAATAGGGTCTTGCGTGGCACGAATGCCGGCGGTATCCGCCACCACAACCGGATAGCCGGCAATAGTCAGGTGGCTTTCCACCACATCCCGCGTGGTGCCCGGCCAATCCGCCACAATCGCGACATCCCGTTTGGCGAGCAGGTTGAGCAGGGTGGATTTGCCGACATTCGGCGCCCCCACAATGGCAATGGACAGGCCATTGCGAATGCGCTCCCCGATGTGATTGTCATGGAGCGCCGCATGTATGGACTGCGACAATTGCTGCATATGCTGTTCGGTCTCCCGCAGAATATCGGCGGGGATATCTTCTTCCGGAAAATCCACAAAGGCTTCAATCATCGCCATTTCATGCAACAGAGCGGCGCGCCAGTCTTCCAACTGGCGGGCGGTGTGTCCGGAGAGCTGGCGTAGTGCCTGTTTGCGCTGGGCATCCGTTTCCGCATGGATGATATCCGCAATGCCTTCTGCGGCCGTTAGATCCATTTTACCATTCAGGAAGGCTTGCCGGGTGAACTCTCCCGCTTCCGCCAAACGGAGGCCGGGTACGCTGGCCAGCAGAGATAACGTGGCCTGCACCACCGCACGGCTGCCGTGAAGGTGCAGTTCCGCCACATCTTCCCCGGTAAAGCTGTGCGGCGCGGGAAAATACAGCACCAGTGCCTCGTCCAGCACATCTCCGTCTGCATCTTTCAGGCGTCGAACACTGGCCGTGCGTGGCGCGGGTAATGTTTCGACCCCCAGAGCATGCAATGCCTGCGGCACACGCGTACCGGAGATGCGTACCACAGCGACTCCGGCCATGCCGGGTGCAGACGAAAGGGCAAAAATGGTCATGGCGGGTGCGACAGAAACATAATGAAGAAGTTGCGTAACGAATTGGGTTTACTATGGTGGCTTACACAAAGCAAGTCAGCGCAAAGGTGGAATGCATGCCCCACGCAATCATGGTGGAACAGCCCGGTGGCCCGGAGGCCTTGCAATGGCGGGAGGTGCCGCTGCCGAATCCGGCACCGAACGAAGTGGTGATAAAACAGACCGCTATCGGGCTGAACTACATTGATATTTATTTGCGCTCTGGCCTGTATAAGGCGCCCCAATATCCATTTGTGCCCGGTTTTGAAGGAGCGGGTGTGGTGATTGCGGTGGGCAGTGAGGTGGAATTTCTGGGGATTGGGGATCGGGTCGCTTATGGGATGGGGCCGCTGGGAGCCTATAGTGAGTTTCGGGCTATGCCGGAAGAAAAACTGGTCAAAATCCCCAAAGAGCTGACCGATGAACAGGCCGCCGGTATGATGCTGCAAGGCCTGACGGCGCAGTTTTTGTTGCGGCAAACCTATCGGGTGCATGCCAATAGCGTGATACTGGTGCAAGCGGCCGCCGGAGGGGTGGGGCTGTTTCTGGTGCAATGGGCAAAAGCGCTGGGTGCTACCGTCATTGGTACGGTGGGGAGCGCGGCAAAAGCGGAGTACGTGCGCGATGTCGGCGCGGATTATGTCATCAACTACACCACGGAGAATGTGCCGGAAGCCGTGCGGCGTGCAACCCATCGGCAAGGGGTGGATGTGGTGTATGACGGGGTGGGGCAGGCAACTTTCATGGATTCGCTGGATTGCTTGCGCCCCTTGGGGATGATGGTGAGCTTTGGTCAGGCATCCGGGTCGGTGCCGCCGTTTGATCTGGGATTATTGCGGGAGAAAGGGTCATTGGTGATTACCCGTCCCAGTCTGTTTGATTATTTTCGGGATGCGGTGAGTTATCAGGCTGCCGCCGGAGAGCTGATTGATGTGGTGGTGAACCGTAAGCTGCGGCTGCATATTTTGCAGTCCTATTACTTGCAGGATGCGGCCTTTGCCCATGCCGAGATGGAGGCGCGCCATACCATGGGAAAATCCGTTTTGGTGGTATAGTTATTTTTCAGTGGCTTATGTGCGGGCGAGGCGAGGTGGCCGATAAAAAATGAAAAAAAATGCACAAACTAAAAAAAAGCCGTTGACGGAAACGGGGGCGCCGACTATACAACGCTTCCTCGCTGACGGAAACGAAGCAAAACGAGCCGAAAAGCGAAGCTGTTTGACAATTTGGTAGAAGAGAGAATGTGAAGAGTGATGGGGTGGACCC
>CAZIGK010000051.1:0-4820 GCA_964538615.1 uncultured Rickettsiales bacterium
CTGCGCGCACCCAAACTTCCACATGACGAAATCGCCAACGCATGCTACAAACGCACTGGAACATCCGTTCCGGGGCGTGACAACCCCTTAACCAGCGGCAGCGTGGCTCTGTCGTCATCCCTCTAAGTCACCCTAACGCATCTCATGCGTCGGGGTGGCGGCGTTATGCAATAGCTGCACGCAGTAAAAGCGTCGCGGCCATCTGGTTATGGCTTGTCAACACCCCGGCACTTGCGGAACCTCCGTCAGTGCCGTTTGTGTTTTGACTCCTTTTTTTACAACAGGATACCGCCATGAACAATTACTCCATCACCGCCGATATGCTCAATAAGTTCCACACCGCCGACCCACTGGTGCAAGTCATCGTCGCATTGTTTTTATTTGCAACGCTGGCGCTCACCATCTGGTGCATCAAAGACATTCTGGTGGCCTTTGCCACTCGCCGCCGTTGGTTGCCGGGGGAACTGGTCTATAGCATCCGCTACCACCGCAAGCACGAATGGTTGCTGTTCCGCCACGGCAACACGCAGGATGATGACGAAGTCGCCGCCGTGGTCACTACCGCCATGGCCGAGCATAGACAGTAGTTTTCCCCACTCCGTCATGCCTGCGCAGGCAGGCAACATCCCACGCCCCAAACCTCCACATGAGGAAGCTATCCTTACTTTTTTCTTGCTAATGATTCTCATTATTGATAAATCCACATCAGATTTGCGAACAGCACAGTGAGCGTACTCAGCGGCACGTGACATGATCCGCGCAGTAAAACTGCCACTTGCAGCGCGTCATAGTAGAATTTGACAACATTCTCTAAGCAGCCGACCACCACAGGAAGCAAACCATGAACCATCCCACCCCCTCTCCTTCAGATGCCCACCTCCCTCATCAAAGCGCCATTGAACAGGCAGAGGCACAAAAACTCGCAACAGATGCACAACGTTTCTATCCCACCCGTGAAGACGTACAGCCCGGTGGTCATGTTCAATCCTTCACTATCCTGCACAAATCCGCCATCCGTCGTCACGGCGCCACTACCGATGCGCAGGAACTCACCCTGCAACCGCAGGATGGCCTACCCGCCAACCTGAAACCCGGTATGCAAATAGGCCTGTTTGTACGTAACCCGGAACCGATGGTGCAGCATGTACTCACACAATTGGCCGATATTCCTGATACTCTCATCCCCCACCGCTCAGAATCTTCAGCCGCCAGCCACAAAGCGGATATCTTGCTCACCCCCACCGAATTGCTAGAGCGTTTTATAGATATTTCCCGCCCCTCCCTGCCTTTGCTGCTTTGGCTAGCGGAACAACCTCTCCCCGCAGATCACCCTGCCATACCGCAGCAACAGGCACTACGCCAACATGTGCTGAATAACACGCTGGAACAGGTGCAGGCTCATTATACAGTTCCCATGCTGGCAGAATGTTTCCCCGGCGTTCTGACCCTACAGGCATTGCAGACAATGCAACCACCGCTGGCTAACCGCAAATACACCCTGAGCGATATCAACCATGCGGAAGGTACATTCCGCATCATGGTCGGGGGTATTGACCACAAGCTAGAGGATGCCCGCTTACTGGGAGAGGCCTCTCCACACACGGCCTCTAGCTGGCGTGGTGCCTCCAGCGCACGATTGCTGGATGCCGCCATCGGCGCAACCATAACCGGCTTCATGGATATTGCCCGCCAGAAAATACCCTACCCCTCCGCAACAGATGAAACCCCCGTCCTGTTAGTCAGCACCGGTGTCGGTCTGGCTCCCCACATGTCCTACCTGCGGGATATCGCCCGCCACCCAAGCCCCGCAGCCGCAACCCGCATACTCATTGCCGGAGGGCGCACCCAGCAGGATGAACTGATCGCGGATGAACTGCACACCCTGCAACAACGCGGCATCCTCAGCCACTATACGCACGCCACCTCGCGAGAAGGAGAACGCCACTATGTGCAGGATGCCATGCGCCAGCAGGCAGCAGATATCTTCGCCATGCTGGAACAAGGCGGCATGGTCTGTGTTTGCGGCCTGAAACCTATGTATCAGGCGGTTAAAACCGCACTGATAGATATTGCCCGCAGCCAGCAACACCCGCAGCCGGAAGCATGGCTGGAAACCCTGGAACAACAGGGGCGTCTTCGTGCTAGCGTCTCGGTGCCCACCCGTTTTCATGATGCTTTTGCCCATAAACAACAGCAGGAAATTCAGGCAACCACCACTCGCCTGCAGCAGCAATTCACTGCCTCTGCCACCCTCTGCCTGACGCAGGATTGCCAGCAGGAAACCACCCGCCCCGCACAAAATCCATCTCTCGCGGCATAACCCTATACCACACATAGCGACGGATTTTCTTTATCGCGGATAGCTCTAGCGCCAGCCCAGCCTTGGCGTGGCCAGACGGTTTTGCCGCTCCAGCATCTCCCCCTGCTTGCGCGCTGCCAATTTTTCCCGCGCTTTAGCATAGGCATCATCATGCCAGAAAGGCAAACAGCCATTGCACCCTTTGCCACAACAGCCCGATGCCCCAATCCGGGGCGTCTTCGGCGTGCGTTCAGCCCCCCCAACCGCCAAAGCCTCTAATAAATCTTCCCGCTTCTCCAGATAACGCACATTGTCCGTTGTACCCTCTTCCACCTGAATCGCGATCTGATCCAGCTTAAAGCGTTCCCATTCCGCTTCCGTCATCACATGCTCTTTGCGCACCACCGTATATGGCGGCAGTTCCCGCTTCAACAGCTCAATTTCCTCTTCGTGGAACAGGCTGAACGGCACGCGAATCATCGGCTTTTGTCCGGCATGCACCACCTCGGTCATCTCACCGTTTTTCACATTCTCAAACTGGTACAACCGTAGCAGAATATTCCGTCCTCGCGGCGCCAGAAACTCCAGCACATCTCCGGCATCCAGCCGGTTCTTCACTTCCAGAATAAACGCATCTTCCCGCACTTCCCGAATCAGCCCTGCAAATTCATGGCTGCCCACCGCCATTTGCGCTTCATAATTATGCGCGTGATGACTTAACCGCCCCTCGTGAAATGCCAGAGAATACCCCCGGTTTGGAATGGAATATAACTCCTCCATATAGGGTTTCGGGTTCCAGTCCTGCGGGGCGTCATAATAATCATCTATCGCGTTGCGGTAGGCTCTGGCCGTCACCGCCACATAATAAGGGCTTCGCCCCCGTCCTTCCACTTTCAAGGAATCCACTCCAATGGAAAGATAGGCATCCAATACTGGTAACAGGCATAAATCCTTTGCATTCAGAATGTAAGATCCTCGCTCATCCTCCACAATTTCCATCAGCTCGCCACCACGGAACTCTTCTTCCAGAAAAAACTCAAACAGCTTCAGGTTTTCATCCGTCAATTCCAGTTCTTTCAGTGTACCGTCTTTCAGGCGCATATGTACTTTGTATTTCCAACGGCAGCTATTGGCGCAGGAACCCTGATTCGCTCCGCGTTCCGCCATGTAATTGGAAAGCAAACACCGACCGGAATAGGTCATGCACATGGAACCATGCACAAAGGCTTCTAAGCGCAAATCCGGGCATTGTTCGCGCACTTCCTTCAATTCGCTATAGGAGGTCTCTCTGGCCATTACCACCAGTTCCGCCCCCTGATTCTGCCAGAACTTCGCGGTCATCCAGCTACATACATTCGCCTGCGTGGATACATGCAGCGGCAAATCCGGCGCTTGCTCATGTATATAATGAAACACGCCGGGGTCGGCCACAATCAAGCCATCCGGCTTTACTTTACGCACCGTCTCCACATATTCCTGTAGTTTGGGAATGTCTTTATTGTGCGCAAACAGATTCAGCGTCAAATACACCCGCACCCCATGCGCATGCGCAAACTCTACCCCGGCAATCACATCGTCCAAACTAAAGTCAGATTTACTGCGCAACGACATATCCGGCGTCCCCAGATACACGGCATCAGCCCCATAGAGCACCGCAATCTTCAGTTTTTCCAGATTACCCGCAGGCATCAGCAGTTCACTTTTTTCCCCCGTAGCGGTGGGTAATACAGGCTTGGCAGCAGTCATAGCAATCTCACAGCAACGTCTTCAGGCTTGTGCTTATGCCACATTCTGACAGAACACGCAATATTTGCGCATTTTTTGCGCAAAAAGTTCGGGTTTGACACGTTGTTTTGGCTCCATTCGGTTATTTTATTCCCTCCTTGCTCGACTACTGTCTCGCAAATGAGGGTAGCTCAGGGCTGGTTCGGGCTTGCTAGCCCTCACCTGACACAACCGTTATTGTGGCAATTCCCCTCTCACTGCGTTCGCTAAAGGCGGCGGCCTCCTTGCCGCCGTTCTTGTCCAACCCAACACCACACCCGTCATGCCTGCGCAGGCAGGCATCCACGAGAAGCTTTCCCTTGGCTCCACTCGGCTTGCTAGCCTCGCTACGCGTCGGGGCTAAAGCCCCTCTCACTTCGTTCGCTAAAGGCGGCGGCCTGCTTGCCGCCGTTCCTGTCCCACGCAAAACCTTCCCTTGGCTCCGCTCGGCTTACTAGCCTCGCTACGCGTCGGCACTGCGTGCCTCTCGTTTCACTCGCTGAAGGCTCGCACTCCTGTGCTCGCTTCTTGTCCCTCGCAAATATTATTCCTTGGCTCCGCTCGGCTTACTAGCCTCGCTACGCGTCGGCACTGCGTGCCTCTCGTTTCACTCGCTGAAGGCTCGCACTCCTGTGCTCGCTTCTTGTCCCTCGAAAATATTATTCCTTGGCTCCGCTCGGCTTACTAGCCTCACCCCGCGCCCCCAAACTTCCACATGACGAAATCGCCAACGCATGCTACAAAGCCTCTGGAACAT
>CAZIGK010000052.1:0-4049 GCA_964538615.1 uncultured Rickettsiales bacterium
AGCCAAGGAATAATATTTGCGAGGGACAAGAAGCGAGCACAGGAGTGCGAGCCTTTAGCGAGTGAAACGAGAGGGGCTTTAAGGGTTACGTTTGACGCGAGGGGGGATCGGCTTGCTTTTGTTGTGTTTTCGCGGTGTTTCCCAATAGTTCGTCTACTAATTGCGGATGGCCAAACCACCCACCGACCCAGTTGACCAGCTGACCCGCAGGCTCTTCACGGAAATGTTCTGGTTTACCAATCAGTTCTTTAAACATCCATGCGGTGGAAAGACTGCTGAACAGCAGCCCGACCCCGGCACCGGCCAGACCTGCTTTGCGGTTAATGTCCGCTTCTTGTTGCTCGGTGAGTTGGCTGGTAGTGGTGAGATGTTCATCGGCGCGGTTATTGTCCGGCGGTAGGGTGGATGTCGTTTCTGCTAATTCCGTAGGAGTGGCAGGAGATGCTTGCCGGCTGAGGATGCGCTTCACAATGCTGAAGGTGACCAGATACCCAATGATGGGTGAGATGACTTCAGAAGCAATAGGCAGAATACTGGTAATGAATTTGAGGATACCGTTAGGTTTTTATGTCGTTTCCGTGGCAGTCTGATCAGACATCTCTAAACCCTCACAGTTGCGTCTTATCATAAGCACAATATAGTCTCAAAATGTGACATTTATATGACAAAAGTCATACAATTTTGCAGCGCAGTAATGCGGTTATGCATGCGTTTTATGCATGACTTCTTCGTGGTATCGGGTAATGTGAATGCTTCCCTCTATGTTGGAAGCGAAGGTGTAATGGATTGATTTATAGTGCTATTTCTTGATCATGGCGCGAAAATCCAGAGTTTTTTCTGCCGTTTTTGCTTTGGCGTATGACAATCGGTGTCGTGGATGATGGCTCATACGGTAAAAGGCATGAGGCTGCATATGAGGGGAATGCGCCATACCTGAGCGAACAGAGGGTGCGACATGTTGCTATGGCGATGGCAGCATCATTACTGCGGGCGATGGTTCCTTTTCCGCAATAAGCGTTCAGCAGTCATAGAAAATGTGCTAGCGGCTGGCACTGCGTCCTTGTTGTTGGTGATGCAACAGTAAATGCCGCGCGGCGACATGGGCGGCCATGTCTGTTGCGGGGTTGCTTTCTGCCAGATTGAAGCTGACGGGCAGGTTACGAACTTTTAGTTCCGCTTCTGCGGCTTGTAAAATACGTTCCCCGATGAGGGGAGCGCGGGAAATGCCGCCAGAGATGATGAACACGGTTGTTTGTGCTGCAATGTCTTTGTCTTTTTCTTCCCAGGGGATATCGCGTTTAATGATGTCTTTGGTCAGGATGCATTCCACCAGCACGGCAATAGCGCGCCCAATGATGTTAAACAGGGGGGCATGTTCCTGCACGAATTCTTCGTACATTTGGGGGTCGTTGTGACTGAGGGCTTTTAGCCCGCCGCGTCCCAGACCTGTGAGTTTTTCAATGGCGGTACCAGAGATAATATCTTCCGCCAGAATGCGGTCACTCTCTAGGTAATGGTGTCCGTGATAGGTGGCAATGCGTTGTTGAATATCCGCCATATCTGCGGTGGGTAGGGGGAGCATCAGGTCATAATAGTGGCTGTTGCCGACGGGTTCAAAATGTCCGGCGGGATGTTTGCGGGCAAAAGCGGCACCCAGTCCGGTACCCGGCCCCATATAGCTGACCACCGTGCCTGCGGGCAGATGGGCGAACTCTGCGGCCTCGACATCCAGAATGCCCATGCATTGGATGATAGCGTCATTGTCCCAGACGATGGGTGTGGGGGAGGCAGCATCTCGGAACCATTTGACAATGGGTTTGTAGTCCAGTTCACCACGGAATGCTTCAAGGTTGCTCAAGGTGCCGGGAACAGCGGCATCCGGCACCTTGCAGGTGGCGTAGTCCCCCGGTGCCCCTATACCGAAAGCGACAATCTCTCCCCCCTGTTGCGTGGCGTTGCGCCGTGCCCAGTCCACCAATTGAGCAAATTGCTCTTTCAAAGCCTGTTCGCCATGACGGGTGGGGAAGGATTCCTCAATCAAAGGTTCATCCAGCACATGGCCATGTTCATCCAATGCATAAAGCGCGATACGGCTTGAGGTGCCACCGATATCCAGACCCGCGACAATGGATGTTGGTGTGGGGTTAGGGGTCATGATGAAGCCTCCGGGAGTGTTTTTTATGTGTGGAAGATACGCAGGCTATGGCTGCGGGTCAAGCAGGATGAGGGGCTTTAGCCCCGACGCGCAGTGAGGCTAGTAAGCCGAATGGAGCCAAGGAAAGCGAGTCAAAAAATAACATCTAATGTTGCTGGGCACGGCGGATGAGGGTTTCCAGCGCATTGCGGAAGTTCGAGCGATCCCGATCTGTAAAGCTGTGATGGCGTTGGGTGATGTCTCCGGTTTCGCGCAGATGTTGGTTCAGGCTACGCATGGCGAGTGCGGTGCCGATATTATGTTCTGTGAAGGCATGGCCGGAGGGGGAAAGCGCGTGACCGCCTTTTTCCAATGTGCGGGAGGCGAGAGGAATATCCGCCGTGATGACGATATCCTGCGGTTTTACGTGGTCGGCAATCCAGTTGTCTGCGGCATCTGGCTCCAGACCAACCAGAATATTGTGGATATTGCGGTTGGCATCGGGTCGGAAGCCACGGTTGCTGACAATATACATGGCTAACTGGTGGCGGGTGCCAATGTCTGTGGCTTCTTTGCGCACGGGGCAGGCATCGGCATCAATAAACAGGGTGGGAGTGGTGCGTTGGGTCATGAGGCGTTGGTGATGCAAGAGTGCGTGGGCTGTGGGGCTGGCGTGCCAATACCGAAATAGAACCATTCTCCCCCAATGGGTGGGTTGGTTTTGGGGAGGATGATGTAGCCATCATCCGGTGCGGTGATGGTTGAGCCATTTGTGTAGGTGGCGATGGGCTGGCCTGCGGCAACGGTATCGTAGTGTTGCCAGTTGCGGGTGAATTGCCCTTCGGCCTGCTTGCGGAAGACGCGCTGCATTTTGACAAAGCGGGCGGGTTGTTGCGGTTCGGGCGGTAAGTCTGCCAACAGAGAGTCGGGGGATTGGATATGGCCGAGGTGATGCATGGCGAGCAGAATGGTGCGTTTGGCAATGGCTTCGTTATCTGCATTGAGGTGTTGCCCGCATTCCACTGTCACAGCTATGCCGCCATGTTGCCGAATGACATCTGTCGTGCCCCAGCCAGCGCGGGGGTCTTCATCAGAGTTTTGGAAGGCTTCTGCCCAGCCGTAGACAAAATCGCGGATACCGAGATGCTGGCCGTAGGCCAGTTCCGCATCGCTGCCGGTACCGAGAAAGGCAAAAGGACCACCGGGGGATGCGTAAGAGTGGATATCCAGTAGAACATCCGCTTGTTCCAGCAATGGACACAGCATGCCATCCAGCGTATCTTCATACGCGTCAGGCTGGGGCTTGAGGTAGAGTTCCCGGTTCAGGTTACGGTCTATGAAGCGTTTATTTTCCGCATAGGCGCGTGGGTTGGCGACAGGTACCAGCGTGACAGTGCCGCAGTGCAGGGGAAGTGCCCCGGATTCCAGCAGGCGAGCGATGTGGTGAATGGCCGGTGGCCCACAGCGTTCATTGCCATGCACGGCGCCTAATACCAGCAAATGTTTGCCGGGTTGTGCCGCATGAAAGCGCAAAAACTGGAAGGGAAGGGGGGTGTGGGTCATATCAGGTGGATAGTTTATAGCTGATTTCCAGAATTTCAATGGATTCCGTACCGGATGGGGTGCGAAGTTCTACCGTATCCCCTGCACGGGCTTTGAACAGTGCTTTGGCTACCGGGGACAGCCAACTGATGCGTCCGGCGTCTGTATCAGCTTCATCCAACCCAACCAGTGTGACGGTATGCTCTGTGCCGTCCTGTTTTTCGTAGGTGACGGTAGCGCCAAAAAACACCTGTTGTAAGCCCTGCTGGCGGGCGGGATCTACCACTTCTGCGGAATCTATCCGTTTAGTGAGGTAGCGAATGCGGCGGTCAATTTCCCGCAGGCGTTTTTTGCCGTAAATATAGTCCCCATT
>CAZIGK010000053.1:0-3621 GCA_964538615.1 uncultured Rickettsiales bacterium
AGCCCCTCTCGCTGACGCTCGCTAAAGGCGGCGGCCTGCTTGCCGCCGTTCTTGTTCCACCCAACACCTCACCCTCACCCGTCATGCCTGCGTAGGCAGGCATCCACGGGAAACTTTTCCCTTGGCTCCGCTCGGTTGTTTTATTCCCTCCTTGCTCGACTCCTGTCTCGCAAATGAGGGCAGCTCAGGGCTGGTTCGGGCTTGCTAGCCCTCACCTGACACAACCGTTGGCGTGGCTTCGTGCCTCTCGTTTCACTCGGCTCAAAGGGTTCGGACTGCTGTCCTCACGTCTTGTCCCTCGCATGGGTTATCAATCCACGTCATGCCTGCCCAGCCCATCTGTATGCTGCCCCGCACCAGATTGCCTGTTTGCCAAGCAGCGCAAGCTTGTGTATAAGTCCTGCACGTGCTGGCAATCCATGAGCAAAAGGTGATACTAATGCAGCAATTCGTCTATTCCTTCGGTGATGGTGTGGCTCAGGGTAATGCGGCCATGCGTAATATACTTGGGGGCAAAGGCGCCAATCTGGCGGAAATGTGCAATCTGGGTCTGCCGGTTCCTCCCGGCTTTACCATTTCAACAGAAGTCTGCACCCTGTACTATGCCAACGGCAAGCAATATCCCGCAGCTCTGCACGCGCAGGTTACCGCCGCTATTGCTGATATGGAACACAAAGTCTCCCGCCGCTTTGGGGACGCAGCCAATCCGCTACTCGTCTCTGTTCGCTCCGGTGCCCGCGCTTCCATGCCCGGCATGATGGATACCGTACTAAACCTCGGCCTGAATGACGAAACCGTGCAAGGTCTCGCCCGTGCAAGCAACAACCCACGCTTCGCCTTCGATAGCTACCGCCGTTTCATCCAGATGTACAGCGATGTGGTACTCGGCATAGACCATTACCATTTTGAAGAACTGCTGGAGACCCGTAAGCGTGACCGTGGCGTGTTTCTGGATACAGAGCTGGAAGCCCTCGACTGGCAAGAACTGGTACAGGATTATAAAGATGTGGTGGAAAAAGAACTGGGACGCCCCTTCCCGCAAGACGTGCAGGAACAACTCTGGGGAGCCATTTCTGCCGTATTCGATAGCTGGATGAACCAACGCGCCATCACCTACCGCCGCCTGCATAGCATCCCGGCAGAATGGGGAACCGCTGTCAACGTGCAAAGCATGGTCTTCGGTAACATGGGGGAAGATTGCGCCACCGGTGTCGCCTTCACACGCAATCCCTCCACCGGGGAAAAAGCCCTGTACGGGGAATATCTGGTCAACGCTCAGGGGGAAGATGTTGTGGCCGGTATCCGCACCCCGCAATCAATCACCATTGCAGGCAAAGCTCAGGGGGATGACCTGCCCGCTATGGAAGAAGCCCTGCCAGATGTCTACCGCGACCTGCAAACGCTCTACCAAAAACTGGAAGCGCATTACAAAGATATGCAGGATATTGAGTTTACGGTACAAAACGGCAAACTCTGGCTACTGCAAACCCGCAATGGCAAACGTACCGCCAAAGCTGCTTTAAAAATCGCCGTTGATATGGTGCATGAAGGCCTGATCTCGCAGGAAGAAGCCATTACCCGCATCGAACCCGGTGCGCTGGATCAATTACTACACCCAACTCTGGATCCCAAAGCCCCGAAAAAAATCATCGCACGCGGCTTGCCCGCCTCCCCCGGTGCCGCCTGTGGCAGGGTCGTTTTCTCAGCGGATGAAGCCGAAAGCGCGGTCAAAAGGGGGGACACGGTCATGCTGGTGCGCATTGAAACCAGCCCGGAAGATATTCACGGCATGCACGCCGCCGAGGGTATTTTAACCGCCCGTGGCGGCATGACCAGTCACGCCGCCGTCGTCGCACGTGGCATGGGCAAGCCCTGCGTATCCGGCTCCAGCGATATTCACATTGACTATGCCGCCAAACAATTCACCGCCAGTGGCCAGATCATCCGGGAAGGCGATATCATCACCATAGATGGCGCCACCGGCGAAGTGATGCTAGGTGCCGTACCCACCCTGCAACCGGAACTCTCCGGCGACTTCGCACAACTGATGGGCTGGGCAGATAAAGTGCGTCAGTTGCGTGTGCGCGCCAATGCGGAAACCCCGCAGGATGCCAAAACCGCCCGACTGTTCGGGGCGGAAGGCATTGGCCTCTGCCGTACAGAGCACATGTTCTTTGAAGATGACCGCATCAGCGCCATGCGCGAGATGATTCTGGCAGACAGCGTCGCTGGCCGCAAAACCGCCCTCGCCAAAATTCTGCCCATGCAACGGCAGGATTTTATCGAACTGTTTACCATCATGCGTGGCTTGCCCGTGACCATCCGCCTGCTGGATCCCCCCTTGCACGAATTCCTGCCCCATACAGAAGCGGACATGCGCCAGCTTTCTATCCAGACGGGCATCCCCATGTCACGCGTACAGTCCCGCTGCCACGCTCTGCATGAAGCCAACCCCATGCTGGGGCATCGCGGTTGCCGTCTGGGCATCTCCTACCCGGAAATCTATGAAATGCAGGCGCGCGCTATTTTTGAAGCCGCCATCACCGTCGCGAAAGACACGGGTGATGATGTCGTGCCAGAAATCATGATTCCACTGGTCATGAACCCGAAAGAACTGGCATTACTGAAACAACACATTGAAAAAACCGCGAAAGATGTCTTCTCTGAACAAGGCCGAGAACTGCATTATCTCATCGGCACCATGATTGAGTTGCCACGCGCTGCCCTGCGTGCCGCAGAAATCGCAAAAGAGGCTGAATTCTTCAGCTTCGGCACCAACGATCTGACGCAAACCACCTTCGGTATCTCGCGGGATGATGCGGCCAGCTTCATCGAACCCTACAAACATAAGGGTATTCTGGAAGCCGATCCCTTTGTGACGCTGGACATTGACGGCGTAGGCGAACTGGTGTCTCTGGCTGCGGAGCGTGGCCGCCAGACCCGTAAAGACATTAAACTCGGTATCTGCGGGGAACATGGCGGTGATCCCGCCTCCATCCACTTCTGCCAAAAAGTCGGCCTGGACTATGTCTCCTGCTCCCCCTATCGCGTACCCATCGCACGTCTGGCAGCCGCACAAGCCGCCATTCAAGGCAAAGACAGCCTGACCGCTCAACGCGAAGCCGCCTAAGGAGTTTTTGCTTAGCTTCCGGCTCGGCCTACTTGCCGCCGTTGTTGTCCCTTGCAAATATTATTCCTTGGCTCCGCTCGGCTGTTTTTTCTTAGCTTCCGGCTCGGCCTACTTGCCTCGCCATGAAGCAAGCTCAGGGCTGGCGCAGGCCTGCTTGCCTGCGCATGACACAACCGTTGGCGTGGCTTCGCCCCTCTCACTTCGTTCGCTAAAGGCGGCGGCCTGCTTGCCGCCGTTCTTGTTCCTCGCAAAACCTTCCCTTGGCTCCGCTCGGCTGTTTTTTCTTAGCTTCCGGCTCGGCCTACTTGCCTCGCCATGAAGCAAGCTCAGGGCTGGCGCAGGCCTGCTTGCCTGCGCATGACACAACCGTTGGCGTGGCTTCGCCCCTCTCACTTCGTTCGCTAAAGGCGGCGGCCTGCTTGCCGCCGTTCTTGTTCCTCGCAAAACCTTCCCTTGGCTCCGCTCGGCTGTTTTTTCTTAGCTTCCGGCTC